>CAYXMJ010000008.1:0-1624 GCA_964465915.1 uncultured Acidimicrobiaceae bacterium | reverse complement strand
CATCTAGTGGAGGAAACCACACCAATGTTCACCAACAAGCGGGCTTGGTCGCTGTTGCTGCTGGCCCTTGTGCTTGTCGTCGCGGCCTGTGGCGACGACGACGACTCTGCGTCTTCCGGCGACTCTTCGTCGGCCGATGAGAGCGAGTTTGGGCGAATCGTCATCTCGGGTTCGTCAACGGTCGAGCCGATTTCTGCCCGCGTCGGTCAGGCGTACGAGGCCATCGACGACACGGTGGCGACGACCGTGGAGGGCCCGGGGACCGGTGACGGTTTTGCCCGGTTCTGTGCCGGCGAGACCGACATCTCGGACGCCTCGCGCGCTATCAAGGAATCGGAAGCCGAGGAGTGTGCAGCCAACGGCATCGAGTATGTCGAACTCCACATCGCCACGGACGGCATCTCGGTGATCACCTCACCAGACAACGCTGCCGTTACCTGCCTCGACTTCAACGACATGTACGCCATCGTCGGTCCAGAATCCGAGGGCTTCGCCAATTGGAACGACGCCGACAGCCTCGGCGCCGAACTCGGTGCCAGTCACGCTCCTTACCCGCCGGCACCGCTGGTGATCACCGCCCCAGGTGACGAGTCTGGCACCTACGACACGTTCGTTGAGCTGGTGATCGAAGACATCGCCGACGAGCGCGGCCAGAGCGCCGAGACCCGGGTCGACTACAACGCCGAGGCCAACGACCAGGTGATCGTCAGCAACATTGCAAATGACGCCACCTCGTTCGGCTGGGTTGGGTTCGCCTTCTTCGAGGAGAACGCCGCTTCGCTCAAGGCCATCGAGGTCGATGATGGCGAGTCGGGCTGTGTGGCGCCGACCACCGAGACCATTGCGAGCTTCGATTACCCGCTGTCTCGCCCGCTCTTCATCTACGTGAAGACCACCGACCTGGCCAACCGCTCGGATCTGGTCTCTTTCGTGGACTTCTACCTGAGCGACGAGGGTCGTGGGTTTGTCTCCGAGGCCGGGTACGTCCAACTTCCGACCGCCGACATGGATGCCACCGTGGCAGCCTGGGAATCGGCCAAGGGATAGTCACGAGTAGCGGTGGGCCGGGCCATGCCCGGCCCGGCCCACCCCCATTTCGACAGATCTAGGATCAAGCACCAATGGCAGTAGCCACAGACACCACCGCCCCGATCGATCTCTCCGGAGACCGTCGCAGGCTGCGGCGCGAAAGCAGGGTGCGGTGGGTCTTCTTCGCCGCAGCTGCCGTCTCGGTCTTCATCACGATCGCCATCATCCTGTCGCTTGCCGGCCAAGCTTGGACGTTTCTGACGGACATCGCTTCCGACCCGGAAACCGGCCTGGGTTCGCTGACGGCCGACGGATGGTTCCCCCGCAGGGGCCGGTACCAGATCATGTCGTTGATCGTGCATACCTTGATGGTCTCCGCCATCGCCATGGTGTTTGCCGTCCCTCTTGGGCTAGGTTCGGCCATCTACCTCTCCGAGTACGCCAGCCCCCGGGTGCGGCGAGTCCTCAAGCCCTCGCTCGAGGTCCTGGCCGGGATCCCCAGCGTGGTTCTTGGGTTCTTTGCACTCACTTTCATCACCCCCAATGTGGTGAAGGCGATCTTCGACGACGCCTCCAACAGCAACTTCCTGGCAGC
>CAYXMJ010000007.1:38659-41562 GCA_964465915.1 uncultured Acidimicrobiaceae bacterium | reverse complement strand
GAACTGGTCGCCAAAGGACTCAGGCTGATCGACCAGGCCGGCAACCGCTCTCGGGTCAAGCTGCTCCGCAGCAACGTCAAGGCCAACAACCCGGCCCTGATCCACACCATCAACAACGTGCTGATCCCGTCCAGCCTCGCAGGCTGAGCGACCCTCCAACCCAACACAAGCACGTTGCGGGGCCCCGGGTTCACTCCCCCGGGGCCCCGTTCCGCGTTCCGTCTCAGGCCTTGGCTTCGATCAGGGCTTCCTCGAAGGCTTGCAGCGTTGTGGCCACGTCCTCATCGGAGTGCGCTGCCGAGGCGAACCAGGGCTCGAGGCCGTCGGCCACCGGCATCACCCCTCGGGCGATCATGCCCACAATCACCGCTTCATAGAGCTCAGAGTCGTGCCATGCCGTGTCTCGGAAGTCGGCCGGGCGGTCTTCGGCAAAGAACACGCCGATCATCGATGGGTGCCCCAGGACATGCACCGGCACACTCTGTGCCGCGCAGATGCTGGCGACGCCCTCCATCAGGGCGGTGCCGACCTTCTCGACCCTGGCGAGGGGCTCGCCGGTCGCCAACAGGTCGATGGTGGCGGAGGTGGCGGCAACTGCTACGCCGTTACCCGAGTAGGTGCCGGCCTGAGTCACTCCGCCTTGGGCCCAGGCATCCATGATGTCGCGTCGTCCGGCGACGGCGGCAACGGGGAAGCCGTTCCCCATCGACTTGGCAAACGTTCCCATGTCCGGCGTCACACCGAAGATCTCTTGGGCGCCACCCAGTGCCATCCGGAACCCGGTCTTGACCTCATCGAAGATGAGCAACGAACCGTATTCATCACACAACCGACGGAGCCCTTCGAGGTACCCGGGCTCGGGCATCATCCCAAAACAGTTGCCCATCATCGGCTCGATCAACATGGCTGCGATCGCCGACCCTTCGGTCTTGAAGAGACGCTCCATCGCATCGAGGTCGTTGAACGGCACGGTGCGCACCAGACTGCGGATCGCCTCCGGAATCCCCGAGGACGCCTGCCAAGGCACCGGCGAACGGAGCGAACCGAGACTGCCGATCGGAGCGCCTGCGGTGGTGAACAGCACATAATCGTGGGCACCGTGGTAGCAGCCTTCGAACTTCACGAAGACCTCTCGTCCGGTCCAAGCCCGAGCCAGCCGCAGGGCGTGCATCGTCGCTTCGGTGCCCGTGTTGGTGAACCGCAACGCGTCGATCCAGGGGACGGCATCGCGCACCTTCTCGGCGGCTTCGATCTCGCCCGCCGTCGTCATTGCGTACGTAGTTCCACGGGCCGCGGCCTTGGCCACGGCGGCCGCCACGGTGGGCTCTCCGTGGCCGAGGATCACGGGGCCAAACCCCATCTGATAGTCGATGTAGCGGTTGCCATCCATGTCGAAGACGTAGGCGCCCTCCCCATGGTCGATCACGAGCGTGTCATCGTCGCCCCAATAGCGGAAGCCGCTCGAAACCCCGTTGACCAGCGCACCTCTGCCACGTGCAAACCACTCGGCTGTCTTCTTGCCCTGCAGACCCATCGTTGTCACTCCTCGTTGGGCGCCGTGAACGCTATCGCCCCGGCACCATCTGTCCCGCTCGCCAATCGCACCCGTCACATGCCAAAGCTGTCTCGCCCGGGTTCGGGTCCCATCGATCTGGATTCCGGCGGTCGGCGGCCGTGTCCTGTGCCGTTGCCATTCAGGTTGTGAGTCACCTCTCACCCCTTTCGGCCGCCGCGACAAACGGTACCAGCAGACGCTGAGCGCTCGCCACGCCGTACCGCCGGAACGCCGGTAGCGTCCTGCCCGATGATCGAGTCCAGATCCGGCAGCGCCCTGACCCGGTTGGCGCCCGTCGGCGCCGTGGCCGTCGCCGTCCTGCTGCGCATTCCCAGCCTGATCTCGCCCGCCAACATCACGTTCGACGAGGGGGTCTATGCCGCATCGGTGCGGGCGATGCGGTCAGGCGCCAAGCCGTTCATCGACATCTTCTCGAGTCAGGGCCCGCTGTTCCTGCCGTTGCTGCGGGTCGCCGATGTCGTCGGGTTCGGGTGGAACCCCGCGCCCCGGCTGGCGATGCTGGCGGCTGCGGTCGCCCTCACCGTTGCGGTGTACGTGTTGGCCCGTGGCTACGCCTCGCCACCGCTTGCGGCCGGATGCGCCGGCTTGGTCGCAGTGAGTGGCACCGTGCTCTACGCCGCCGCTCCGATGCAGTCCGACGGCATCGCGCTGGCCTTCGGTGTGCTTGGGATTCTTGCCGCGTTGCGGGCACCAGCGGCCTGGGCCCCCTGGCTCGCCGGAGCGTTGCTCGGTGCGGGCGTCGCCGTCAAGAGCCTCCATTTGATCCCCTGCGTCATCGTGGTCGCGGCCGTCCTACTCTCACAGCGACGATGGATGGCGGCGGTGGCTGCGGCCGCCACGGGCGCGGTGGTGGTTCTCGCCGCATCCGCTTCGTGGGGATTCGATCGTGTGTGGGACCAGTACGTCGTGTTCCACGTCAACGTTCCCGCAACTGGCGGGGCGGTGGATCGCATCGCCCATGTGGCCCGGAGCCTCGTTCGATACGACGGCGCGCTTCTGCTTGCTGTCGCCGCCGCAGTCGTCACGACGCTGACCCGAAGCGAGCAACCCGCTCCATCGCGGCAAGAAAACCCGCGCTGGCTGCCGCTCGTGTGGCTCGCTACCACCGTGGTCGTCCTCATCGCCGCGGCAACGCTCGAACCGGGCTTCACTCGCGCTGTGGC
This sequence comes from uncultured Acidimicrobiaceae bacterium, assembly GCA_964465915.1. Taxonomy (GTDB): domain Bacteria; phylum Actinomycetota; class Acidimicrobiia; order Spongiisociales; family UBA5794; genus CAVPHV01. The sequence continues at coordinate 38,823 of CAYXMJ010000007.1, read as the reverse complement.
GTTCTTCATCCCACCCCTGGCACTGGTTGTCGCCCAACTCCGGCCGGACCCCCGCCTCGTCATCGCCCTCGTCGCCGTCGCTATCCCGCTCCAACTGGGATTCAACCCCGTGGCCGACACCCAGCGTCCGGATGGGCTCGACGCCCGTGTCATCGAGGTGCTCA
>CAYXMJ010000007.1:12421-38559 GCA_964465915.1 uncultured Acidimicrobiaceae bacterium | reverse complement strand
GTGGCCGACACCCAGCGTCCGGATGGGCTCGACGCCCGTGTCATCGAGGTGCTCACTGAGATGCCGGCTGGGGCCTTGGTTGTCACCGATGAACCGGGCTTGGCCTGGCAGGCTCACCGCGACATGCCCGCCGGATTGACCGACCCTTCCTACGCACGGATCGCCGCCGGCTATCTAACTGCGGACGACCTCGTCGCCGCGTTGCGCCGACCCGAGGTGTGTGCCTACATGGATTGGAGCGGCCGATTCCGTCCGTTCGCCCGAGAGGTTGGCGCCGCAGTGGCCGGCTGGACCATGGAACTCACGGATGGCCGGGGAGGCCGGCTGCTGATCCGGCCTGGTTGCTGATCCGGCCCGGTTGTGCCGCGACCGCTAGCGCTGAAGGTTCTTGACGAACCGAGCGACGGCTTTGATCTCCTCGGAATCGAGGATCCCGCCCCAGGCCTCCATTGCATCGCGGCCATTGGTGACGACGTTGATGATCTCGGTGCGCGACAACGTGCTCGCCTGCAAGTCAGCTCCATAGCCTCCCTCACCGTTGGCTCCGTGGCAGACCGCACAGTTGGCGCGGAAGATGGCCCTCCCCTTGGGGGGCGGCAAGGTGGATGTGGTCGTCGTCGGTGGCGCCTCAGTGGTCGTGGTTGTCGGCGGTTGGGTCGTGGTCGTGGTCGTCGTGGTCGTCGTGGTCGTCGTGGTCGAGGTCGGCGGATCGGTAGTCGTCGTTGTTGATACCGCGGTTGTTGTTGTGGTCGGCGGCTCTGCCGTGGTCGAGGTGGACGACGTCGTCGCCGCCACGGTGCTTGGTGGAGCCTGGGTCGTACTCGTCGTCACCACCGACGACGTTGGGGAGACGGAAGTGGCCGGCACAACGTTGTCCGCAGACAACGCGTTGTCGGCCGTGGTGACGGGTGGGTCAGCCTGGCCGCCGCAGGCGGCCAGCACAACAGAGATCGTAAGCAGCCAGACGTACCTACTCATCCAGATCCTGTCGGTCGGCACCGGACCGGCTTGAGGATATCGTCGATCACGAACCGGGCGCGGCAAAGAGCATCCTCACCCCGCTCTTCCCCCCCAGAACTGAGCCGGTGTGATGCAGAGGCGGTCCCGAAGGGATTATCGTGCCGCCGACGGGGGGTGGAGGGACAAGCAGCTTTGGCACAGGATCTCGAGCTCTATATCGGCGGTGAGTGGACCGACGGCACAGGCAAAGAGGTCTACGAGTTGCACAGCCCGGCCACCGGCAAGCACATCGCCAACGTCCCGATCGCGTCGAAGGCCGATATCGATCGAGCCGTGTCGGCCGCCCGTACCGCACAAGACGAGTTCCGGCACTGGTCGGCGTTCGAGCGAGCCGAGCTGTGTCATCGCATCGCAACAGCCGTCACCGCTGAGATTGCCGAAATCGCTCGCATCCAGACGCTGGAGCAAGGCAAGCCCTATCACGTCGAATCGCTCGACGACATCGCGGAAGCCAACCAGTACTTCCTCAACGCAGCTGAGGACATCAAGCGTCTCGACGGCAGAGTCATCCCCACCTCGGACCGCAACAAGCGCATGTTCACCTTCCACCGGCCGGTGGGAGTCTGGGCCGCGATCACCCCGTGGAACTTCCCGGTGACGATCCCGCTCGAATACATCGGCCCCGGACTGGCCGCCGGAAACGCCGTGATCGTCAAGCCGCCCGAACTCACTCCGTGGAGCCTGCTGACCCTCGCCAACGCGTTCGACGCCGCGGGGGTACCCAAGGGCCTGGTCTCGATCATCCCCGGTGGCGCATCTATCGGCGAGGCACTGGTTACCCACGACGGCATCGACGCCATCGGGTTCACCGGGTCTTCAGCAACCGGAAAACATATCCTGTCCCAAATGGGCGTCAAGCGCTCCATCATGGAGATGTCGGGCAACGGCCCAACCATCGTCGCCGCCGACGCCAACCTTCCCGCCGCCGCTGAATTGGCCGTCTACGGCGCCTACTACAACGCTGGGCAGGTGTGTTGCGCCACGGAACGAGTCATCGTCGTCGACGCCGTTCATGACGAGTTCGTCGCTCTCGCCAAGGAGGCCGCATCACAGGTACGCCTCGGCGATCCGTTTGACGAGGCGACCACCATGGGTCCGCTCAACAACGAGCCGACGGCCGCCAAGATGGATCGCCACGTCGCCGACGCCATCGAGCGCGGTGCCGACGTCCTCACGGGTGGCAGCCGGGCTGCCGGTTATCCGACCAACCTGTACTACGAGTTCACCCTGATCGATCGGGTGCCCGAAGCGAGTTTGGTGTCCCAGGAGGAAACGTTCGGGCCCGTGCTGCCCGTCCTGTCGGCGCGAGACGATGAAGAGGCCGTGGCCATCGCCAACAGGACAAGGCTCGGCCTTCAAGCGGCGGTGTTCACCTCGAGCTTGAGCAAGGCGTTCTGGTATGCCGACCGGGTGCGGTCCGGCACCGTCGTTGTCAACGATTCCACCGACTTCTGGGAGACGTTCCAGCCTTTTGGTGGAGCGGCCGGCACCGACACCGGCTGGGGCCGCGGCACCATCGACGACTTCACCGACCAGCAAACCGTCGTGCTCGACCTCGGAAACGTGCGATAGGAGGGACGTGTGACTGAAACCGCCGTAGGGATCCATGGGGTCACGAAGCGCTTTGGCGATGTCGTGGCCGTGGACAACATCGACCTCGAAATCCCCGACGGCGAGTTCTTCTCCCTCCTCGGACCATCCGGATGCGGCAAGACGACAACGTTGCGCATGGTCGCCGGACTCGAGTTCCCGACCGAGGGCAGCATCAAGATCTTCAACGAGGAGATGGCTCTGCGGCCCCCCAACAAGCGACCCATCAACACGGTCTTCCAGTCATATGCACTCTTTCCGCACATGACGATTTCGGACAACATTGCCTTCGGGCTCCAAATGCGCGGCGTCGACAAGGCCGAGATCACCCAGAAGGTCAACGAGGCAATCGATCTCGTCCGCCTCGGCGGCATGGGGAATCGGAGGCCAAAGCAGCTCTCCGGTGGGCAGCAGCAACGGGTGGCTCTGGCTCGTGCCCTGGTGAACCGGCCCAAGGTGCTGCTTCTCGATGAACCACTCGGAGCTCTCGACCTCAAGCTGCGCCAAGCCATGCAGTTGGAACTGAAGGACATCCAACGCGAGGTCGGCATCACGTTTGTCTATGTGACCCACGACCAGGAGGAAGCCCTCACGATGTCCGACCGGATCGGAATCATGAACGAGGGCAAGCTCCTCCAGATCGGAGCCTCCGAGGACATCTACGAGAACCCCAACAGCCGGTTCGTCGCAGGGTTCATCGGTGAGACGAACTTTGTCGCCGGCACTGTTGCCGAGGAGGGCGCGGTGCGCCTTTCCAACGGAGTCGTTGTCAAGGCAAGGACGTTCTCCACCGCACGCTCCGAGGTGACGGTCACGTTGCGCCCGGAGAAGATCCATCTTCACCTCACGCCCGACACGGCGCGACCGGGGTACAACACCGTTCCCGGAACGATCGCCCGACGCATCTACTACGGCGAGTCGCTCTACTACGAGATCGACATCGGCACGGGTGACCTCATCGACGCCCGGGTGGAGAACGTGCCGAGCCAGGCACGCTACGACGCCGGCGACCAGATCGTCATCGCGTTTCACCCCGAAGCGGCGGAGGCGTTGACCGAATGACGCTGCTCGAAGATCGACCCGATCACGACTCGGAGGCCGCAAACCCCGAACTCGAACGCAAGGCGGAACGAGCCGAGTCGTGGCGCGGGTTCTTCCATGCTCTGCCGTCGTTTGCCTACCTGATCTTCTTCTTCCTGTTGCCGCTGATCATCGTGCTGGTCGTGTCATTCTCTGGACGCAAGGCAACCGGCAGTCCCAGCTTCGATAACTGGACGCTCGACGCCTACCGCAAGCTGCTCGACACCACCGTCCTGCGGATCGCCTGGCGCAGCCTCACCATGGCAACCCTCAACACGGTGATCTGTCTCGCCATCGGCTATCCGTTTGCGTACTGGATCGCGACCCGGAGTAAACAGAGCACCCGTAACTTCCTGCTGGTCCTGGTGCTGATCCCCTTCTGGTCGAACTTTCTCGTCCGCACGTATGCATGGCGGGTGCTGCTCGACTCGGACGGCCCCATCACCCGGATTGGGGAGGCAACCGGGCTGTGGGGCAAGCTCCTCTTCACCCAGCCTGCCGTCTTCCTTGGGCTCCTCTACGGCTACCTGCCGTTCATGGTGCTCCCGCTCTATGCGGCTCTGGAACGGATGGACTGGAGCCTGGTCGAAGCCGGCCGCGACCTCTACGCAACCGGCTGGGGCGCCTTCCGTCGCATCACCCTGCCCCTTTCGAGACCCGGGGTCATTGCCGGCTCGATTCTGGTGTTCATCCCCAGCCTCGGCGCCTACGTCACCCCGGCCATCCTGGGCGGCGCCAAGACGACGCTGCTCGGCGACTACATCGTGACGCAATTCACTTCAGCAAGAAACTGGCCGTTCGGATCAGCCGTTTCGGTAGTCATCTTGACGGTGATGCTGATCGCAACGCTCGTCTACTTCCGTACGGGAGCGAGAACGCTATGAGCATGACCGAAGGTACCGCCACCCCTCGCTGGGTCGACCGCGTACTCACCATCAATGGCTGGGTCGTGTTCCTCTTCCTCTACCTACCCATCCTCGTCCTGGTCGGCTACTCGTTCAGCGGCAGTTCGACGGTGGGGATTTGGGGGGGATTCAGCTTCCAGTGGTATCGCCAGATGTTCGCCAACGAAGCGCTGATGGACTCGCTGCGCAACTCGTTGGTCGTTGCACTGATTTCGACCGTGGTAGCCACAGTGCTCGGAACCGCGGCCGGAATTGCGATCGATCGCTACCGGCGCTGGATCGGCCGCCGATCATTCGACGCCCTGCTCTACCTTCCGGTGATCATCCCCGATGTGACGATGGCGATCATGCTCTTGCTGTGGTTCACCACCATCAACATGGCGCTCGGGCTGAATACGATCATCATTTCCCACATCGCCTTCAACATCAGTTTTGTGGCGATCGTGGTCCGGTCTCGCCTGGCGCACCTCGACCCTTCGCTCGAGGAAGCAGCAATGGACCTGTACGCCTCGCGCTGGCAGACCTTCCGCCGGGTCACGCTCCCGCTCATCATGCCCGGGGTGCTCGGGGGGGCGCTGCTGGCGCTGACGCTGTCGCTCGACGACGTGGTCATCACTCAACTGGTCCAGGGTCCGGGCGCGACCACACTCCCGGTCTTCGTATTCGGTCTGATCAAGCGGTCGGTCACACCCGAGATCAACGCGGTCTCCACGGTGATGCTGATTGCTTCGATGGTGCTCGTCTTCGTGTCGCTGGGCTTCCAGCGTCGGGGTGAGCGCTACGACTGACGAAAGGTATGACACAAACGCGAGGTAGTCCCACAAACAGGGACAATGTCGAGAACGAGGACAACGAGAGCTGGAGGGCTCATGAAGAAGATACTGATAGTGGTCGCGGTGTTGGCGTTGCTTGCCGCCGCGTGTGGCGACGACGACGCTGGTGGTGAGGAGTCGGCGAGTGCGTGCGAAGTCGGCCAGGTAGACGGAGACCTCGATTTCTACAACTGGTCTGAGTACATCGAACCCGACCTCATCACAGGCTTTGAGGCCGAATACGACGTCAAGGTGAGCGAGACGTTCTTCGACAACAACGAGGCCATGTTGGCCCAGGTCGAAGCCGGCGGCGCGGGCTACGACGTGATCGTCCCCTCCGACTACATGGTCGCCCTGATGAAACAAGAGAGCCTGGTCATCCCGCTAAACAAGGCGGCGATCCCGAACCTGAGCAACCTCGATCCAGACTTCACAGGACTGCCGTTCGACGAGGACGGTTCGGTCTCGGCTGCGTACCAGTGGGGAACCACCGGCCTCGGCTTCACATACGACATGATCGACGACGCGTCCGAGTTGACGTGGGCGATGATCTACGACCCAGATGTCTCCGCTCCGTTCGCCGGAGGAATCTCGCTGCTCAACGACGAGCGGGAAACCATGGGGACCGCCCTGCGGTATCTCGGCTACTCGATCAACACGACTGAGACGTCGGAAATCGAGGAGGCCGGAGCACTCATCGCCGAGGCCAAGGCGGGGGTCGCGACGTTCGACTCGGATCAGTTCGAGGATCTGCTCGTGACCGGCGAGACGGCTCTCGCTCACGGCTACAGCGGAGACTTCTTTGCTGCCTTCGACGAGAACGACGCTTGGGAGGACTTCGGCTACGGCATCCCGGTTGAGGGCGGCGTGGCGTGGGTCGACAACATGGCGATCCCGGTCACGGCCGACGCGGTGTGCACCGCGCACACGTTCATCGACTGGATACTCGGCGCAGAGAACGGTGCGGCGTTGACAAACTTCACGTTCTACGCCAGCCCCAACGCGGCCGCCGAGCCGTTCATCGACCCCGACATCCTCGAGGATCCGGCGATCTACCCGCCGCCGGAAGTGAGGGAGCGACTCGAGTTCATCGCGGACGTTGGCGACGCAGCGACCACCTATGCGGACGCCTTCAGTGCCGCGAAGAGCTAGCAAGTAGACAAGTAGATACGACGAACCGCCCCCGGGACAATCCCGGGGGCGGTTCTGCGCTGGTACCCGGCTCGTACCATGGGTCCGACTCGAGAGGGGGTCTACATGCCGTTCACTGAAGAGCACGATCACTTTCGGCGAGTGGTGAGGTCTTTCGTCGAGCAGGAGATCAACCCCCACGTCGAGGCGTGGGAAGCGGCCGGCATGATGCCTCTCCACGATCTCTTCAAGGAGATGGCCGACCTCGGCTTCATCGGACTGGAGTACGAACCCGAGTTCGGCGGCCAAGGGGCCGATCACCTCTTCACCGTGGTGCTCGCCGAAGAGTTCGGGCGCGCCGACCACGGCTCCATCGGCATGGCGCTGGGCGTCCAGGTCGACATGGCGACGCCGTCGCTGCACCGCTTTGGATCCCCGGAACTGAAGGAGCGATACCTCGCACCCGCGCTGGCCGGCGCCATGGTGGCCGCCATCGCCGTCACCGAACCCGACGCCGGCTCCGACGTCGCCGCCATCCGCACCCGGGCCGAACGCGACGGCGACGAGTGGGTGATCAACGGTTCGAAGATGTACATCACCAACTCGCTGCAGGCCGATTGGCTCTGCGTTCTGGCGCGCACTTCCGACGAAGGCGGCTACGCCGGGATGAGCCAGATCGTGGTGCCGACCGACTCCCCGGGCTTCGAGGTCACTTCGAAGCTCGACAAGCTGGGCATGCGCGCTTCGGACACCGGACTGCTCAACTTCGACGATTGCCGCGTCCCGGTGGCGAACACGATCGGCGCCGAGGGGATGGGATTCCAGCAGCAGATGGCGCAGTTCGTCGAGGAGAGGATGTGGGCCAACTACTCGTCGGCAACCTCCCTGGAGCGGGCGCTGCAGCGCACCGCCGACTACCTGCGGCAACGAATCGTCTTCGGCAAGCCACTCCTCAAGAGCCAGTACATCCAATTCAAGCTGGCCGAGCTCGCTGCGGAAGTCGACATCCTCAAGCACTACAACTACGCCTGCGCCGAGGCGTTCATGGCCGGCCGAGACACCACCCGGTTCGCCACCATCGCCAAGATCAAGGCAGGGAAGCTCAGCCGAGAGGTGGCCGACTGGTGCGTGCAGTTCCACGGTGGCGTTGGCTACATGGAGGACACCTGGACGGCCCGCTTCATGCGCGACACGCGACTCACCGCGATCGGCGGCGGCTCCGACGAGACCATGCTCCAGGTGCTGGCGCGCCTCGACGGCTACTGGGCATGAAGGGGACACCTGGCCCTAGCACACGGCACCCTCAGACGGAGTAGTCTGGTGACCACGGAACGTTGCCGGGGGGCCGCCGTTCCAGTCCATTTCGGGTGGAGAACTGAGGAGAGGGGTTGCCCATGGCACGCCGCTGGCGCCTGGTCGTACTGTCCGTTCTGTTGCTGATTGCCGTTATTCCGGCCATTGCTGTGGCCGACCACACGGCTGATCCAACAACCGTCACCGTTACGGGTTCATTCCAAGAGGAGTTGGGGTGCCCCGGTGTTTGGCAGCCGGACTGCGCGGCGACTCACCTCACGTACGACCCCGACGACGACGTCTGGCAGGCGTCCTTCACCCTTCCGGCCGGCAGCTGGGAGTACAAAGCCGCGCTCAACGACAGCTTCACCGAGAACTACGGAGCAGGCGGCGTCGCCGACGGGCCGAATATCGCTCTTGACCTGGCCACGGAGACCGAGGTCAAGTTCTACTACTCCCACAACAGTCACTGGGTCACGGACAACGAGAACTCGGTCATTGCCACCGCAGCCGGCACCTTCCAGAGCGAGGTCGGCTGCCTCGGCGACTGGCAACCCGACTGCCTCCGCTCCTGGCTCCAGGACCCCGACGGCGACGGCATCTACGAGTTCGCCACCACCGCCATCCCAGCGGGCGACTACCAATTCAAGGTCGCCCTCAACGAAGCCTGGGACGAGTCCTACCCCGCCGACAATGTCCCCTTCAACGTTGCAGCCGACGACGACCTCGTTACGATCACCTTCGATTCAGGCACCAACGAGGTCACCGTTGACGTCGCGGGTGGCGGTGGCAGCGGCCTCGAGCCCGGTGATGAGGCGTTGGTGCGCCCGGCGCTGCGTCACCCGTTCACCGACGAGATCCTCTACTTCGCCATCCCGGATCGGTTTGACAATGGGGACTCGAGCAACGATTGCGGGAGCTTTGCCGGCACGTGTGTCAACGACGACACCGAGGCCAACGTGCTCACCCACGGCTACCTCGCCAGCGATCGCGGCTACTACCACGGCGGCGATATCGCAGGGCTTCACAGCCAACTCGACTACCTCGAGAACCTGGGCGTCACCGCGGTGTGGGTGGGACCGATCTACCAGAACCGGACGGTGCAGCCGGACTCGAGCAACCTGTACGGCTACTCCTCCGGCTACCACGGGTACTGGATCACCGATTTCTCACAAGTTGATCCACACCTCGGCACCAACGCCGAGTTCGAAGCATTGGTGGACGACGCCCACTCTCGTGGCATCCAGGTGTTCATGGACGTCGTCACCAACCATACGGCCGACGTCATCCAGCTGGAGGGCAACGCCGGCTACCGCAACAAGACCGACTTCCCGTACGTCGACACCAACGGTGTTCCGTTCGATGACTCCGAGTTCGCCTACTACGGACAGTCCACCTACACCTTCCCGGAGGTCGACGAGGACAGCTTCCCGTACCGGCCGATCGTGCCGGCAGGCGAGGAAGCCACGAAGATCCCGGCCTGGCTCAACGATCCGCTGCTCTACCACAACCGCGGCGATTCCAGTTTCACGGGTGAAGACTCGCTCTACGGCGACTTCTTCGGTCTCGACGATCTCTGGACAGAACGCCAAGAGGTCGTCGACGGGATGGTCGACATCTACAAGTACTGGATCGAGGAGTTTGGGGTCGACGGCTTCCGGATCGACACCACCAAACACGTCAACATGGAGTTCTGGCAGAAGTTCGGCCCCGACATCCTTGCCGCGGCAGACGCTGCAGGTATCGGTCACTTCTTCGCGTTCGGTGAGGTGTTCGACCAGCAGTACGGGCCTGAGTTCCTGAGCGAGTTCTCCACTCGCGGCCAGCTTCAGTCGACCATCGACTTCACCTTCCAGCTCGCGGCCCGCGACTTTGCCTCACAGGATGGCGCGGCGGACACGTTGCGGGAGTTCTTCGAGGCCGACGACTACTACACCGATGCCGACAGCAACGCCTACGCGATGCCCACGTTCGTGGGCAACCACGACATGGGCCGCATCGGGTACTTCCTCCAGCGCGTGGACCAGACGAGCGCGGATGACTCGGAACTCCAGGCGCGCTCCAAACTGGCGCAGGCGCTGATGTACTTCACCCGCGGTCAACCGGTCATCTACTACGGCGACGAGCAGGGCTTCACCGGCGACGGTGGTGACAAACTGGCGCGCCAGGACATGATGCCGAGCCTGGTGCCCGAGTACAACGACGACGATCTGATTGGCACCAGCGCCACGACCGGCGACGACAACTTCGACCCCACCCATCCGATCTACCAGGCGCTCGCCGACTATGGGGCCGTCTATTCGAGTCACCAGGCGCTGCGAACCGGTGCTCAGATCCACCGCCATTCCGCGACGGGACCAGGGATGTACGCCTTCTCGCGGATCGACCGCGACGAGAAGGTCGAGTACCTGGTGGCGTTCAACAACGCCGCAACCGCCACCCAAGCGACATTCCCAACCTTCAGTCCGAGCATGACGTTCTCACTCGTGATCAGTGAGGGCGGCGCGCCGGCGGCACTGACCGCAGATGGCAGCGGCGAGGTGACCATGGATGTCGCTCCGTTCGGTCTTGCCGTCTATCGGGCGGACGCGCCGATCCCGGCCAACGCCTCGGCTCCCGGCATCACCATCACCAGCCTCACCGATGGCCAAGAGGTGCCCCTCAGTGTCAAGGACCTCGACGGTCACGACGTGGTTGACCGAATCGAGGTTGCCGCCGATGTGACCGGCAACGTTTTCGCCGAGGTGACGTTTGCCGCGAGCGTGAACGGCGGCGACTACACCCCGATCGGCACGGACGACAATCCCCCGTACAGGATCTTCTATCCCGTGACCGACCTTCCGGATGGCGCCACGGTTTCGTTCAAGGCGATCGTTGACGACCTCTCCGGCAATCTGAACGCCGACAAGGTCACGGATATCGTCCCTGTCGTGGAGACGCCCGAACCGCCTGTCGGCGGCGGCAACCCGTACGCGGTCATCCACTACCTGCGGACCGACGGCGACTACGGCGACCACACGACCGGTGACTTCAACGACTACTGGGGTCTGCACCTGTGGGGTGACATCACCGAGACCATCGAGTGGACGAATCCGAAGCCGTTCCTCGGTGAGGACGACTACGGCAGGTTCGCCTGGGTCGAGTTGGCCGACAATGCACAGGACATAGGCTTCATCGTCCACCGCGGCGACGTCAAGGACGGCACAGATGACGATCGGTTCTTCAACCCGGCCGCCAACCCGGAGATCTGGCTGCGCCAAGACGACGCCACCACATACGACTCACAGGCGGCCGCACAGGGGTTCGTCACGATCCGCTATCACCGCGACGACAGCGACTACGGGGATCCCACTAGTCCGAACTACGACGACTACTGGGGCCTCCATCTGTGGGGCGATGCCATCGACCCGAGCGAAGGGACCGAGTGGACCAGCTCCAAGCCCTTCGACGGTGTCGACGACTACGGCGCCTACTGGAACGTGCTCGTCCAGGATGTCACCCAGCCGGTGAACTTCATCATCCATCGCGGGGACACGAAGGACGTGGACGCGGATGAGAGCTTCGTCCCCGAGGTTCAGGCAACCGTGTGGAGGCAGTCAGGCGACGTGACCCACTACGAAACTCGTGGTGCAGCCGAGAACTTCCTCCGTCTCCACTACCACCGGCCCGCCGGCGACTACGGCGACTACACCAGTAGCGACTACAACGACTTCTGGGGTCTCCACACCTGGGGTGATGCCGACGATCCGGGTTGGACGACGCCGCGCAAGGCGGTCGGCTTCGATACCTTCGGAGCCATCTTCGAGGTTCCGCTCAACCCGGATCCGGTGCAGCTGAACTACATCCTGCACCGGGGCGATGAGAAGGACCCCGGCCCCGACCAGAGCCTCGAGCTTGCCCTTTGGGGCAACGAGGTGTGGCAGCAGCAGGGCGCCGACGTCGATAGCCCCTACATTCTGCCGATCCTCGCCGCAGACGCCGCCCCAGGCGACCTCGCCAAGCAACAGGCGTACTGGGTCGGCGAGAATCGGATCGCCTGGGCACCGGCCGGCGACCCGAACGCCGACTACCGCTTGTACTACGCACCCAACGGCGGTCTGGAGCTGGCCGACGCCATCATCACCGGCGGCGACTACGTCGAGTTGTTACCGGCGGCACCCTTCCCGGCCGACGTCGACGGATTCCGGCATCTTGCCGGGATGCCGCAGCTGCAGTTCGCCGATGCCGACGATCTGGCGTTGGTGCCCGAGATTCTCAAGGGCCAGATGGCCGTGATCGCCACCAAGGGTGGCCTGCGGGTCGACGCCACCGGGCTGCAGATCCAGGGGGTGCTCGACGACCTGTACACCTTCACCGGTGACCTCGGAGTGGTCTGGGACGGCGCGGCGCCGGCGATCAATCTGTGGGCGCCGACGGCGAAGTCCGTCACCTTCCACTTGTTCGATGACGCCGATCCGGCCACTACGAGTGTCGCAACACCGATGACGCTCGACCCTGCCACCGGGGTGTGGACGATCACCGGCGACGCCACCTGGAGCGGCAAGTACTACCTGTACGAGGTAGAGGTGTACGCACCAACGACGGGCGCGGTCGAACACAACATGGTCACCGACCCCTACTCGCTGTCGCTGGCGATGAACTCGATCAGAACCCACATCGTCGACCTCGGCGATGCCGGGCTGGCGCCGGAGGACTGGGACGCAACGCCCAAGCCCCCGATCGCGAATCCCGAGGACATCACACTCTACGAGTTGCACATCCGAGACTTCTCGGCGAACGATTCCAGTGTGCCCGAGGATCTGGTGGGCACCTACAAGGCGTTCACGCTCGAAACCAGCGACGGGATGAACCACTTGGGAGATCTGGCGGATGCCGGGCTCACCCATGTGCACCTCCTGCCGGCGTTCGACATTGCGACCATCAACGAGAACAAGGCGGAGTGGCAGGCGCCCGATCCCGGGCTGCTCGAGACCTATCCGCCCGACAGTGAGGAACAGCAGGCGGCGGTGACGGCCACAGAGAACCTCGATGGGTTCAACTGGGGCTACGACCCGTTCCACTACACCACCCCTGAGGGTTCGTACTCGACCAATCCCGACGGTCCGACCCGCATCCTCGAATTCCGAGAGATGGTGCAGTCGCTGAACAAGACCGGACTGCGCGTGGTGATGGACGTCGTCTACAACCACACCAACTCCGCGGGGCAGGCCGAGACGTCTGTGCTCGACCGCATCGTCCCCGGGTATTACCACCGGCTCAATGCCGATGGCGTGGTGGAGACCTCGACCTGCTGTGCGAACACGGCAACCGAGTACGCCATGATGGAGAAGCTGATGGTCGACTCCGTCGTCACGTGGGCTCGCGACCACAAGGTCGACGGGTTCCGTTTCGATCTGATGGGTCACCATTCACTGGCCAACATGCAGACCGTGCGCGATGCGCTCGACGCCTTGACGGTCGCCGATGACGGCGTCGACGGCTCGGCCATCTACCTATACGGCGAAGGCTGGAACTTCGGCGAAGTCGCCGATGACGCTCGATTCATCCAAGCCACCCAGCTCAACCTGGGCGGCAGCGGGATCGGCTCGTTCAGCGACCGGCTGCGCGACGCAGTGCGCGGTGGCGGACCGTTCGACGGAGGCGATGACCTGGCCCGGCGCCAGGGCTTCATCAACGGTCTGTTCTACGACTACAACACCTACAACTCTGGTGCGTCCACCGAGCGCGACACGCTGTTGCTCTCCCAGGACCAAATCCGGGTCGGGCTCGCCGGCAACCTGGCGGACTACGAGTTCATCGACCGCAACGGGAACCTCGTGACCGGAGCAGAGGTCGACTACAACGGCCAACCTTCCGGCTACACGCAGGACCCGCAGGAGAACATCATCTACGTGTCGGCCCACGACAACCAGACGCTGTTCGACATCAGCCAGTACAAGCACCCATTGAGCGTTTCGACCGCCGATCGGGCCCGGGCTCAGAATGTCGGGATCGACACGACGCTGTTGGCGCAGGGGGTCCCGTTCCTCCATGCCGGTGTGGACATGCTGCGTTCGAAGTCGCTCGATCGTGACTCGTTCAACTCGGGTGACTGGTTCAACAAACTCGACTTCACCTACCAGGAGAACAACTGGGGTGTCGGGCTTCCGGTGGCGGGCAAGAACCAGGACAACTGGTACTTGATGCAGCCGCTGCTGGCGGACCCGGCGTTGGTGCCGAGCCCAGCCGACATCGCGGCAACGGCGGTTCACACTCAGGAGATGCTGGCAATCCGGGACAGCTCGCACCTGTTCCGGCTCACCACCGCCGCAGAAGTGGAGGACAGGGTCGGGTTCCACAACACGGGACCGGATCAGCTCCCCGGGTTGATCGTGATGAGCATCTCAGACACCGTGGGCGATGACCTCGACGACAAGGCGGACGCCGTGTGGTCGCTGATCAACGCCAACGACGAGGCGCAGACGTTCACGGTCGACGATCTCGCCGGTGAGGAAGTCGTGCTCCATTCGGTGCAGGCGGACTCGGCGGATCCGATCGTACGCACTGCGGCATTCGACGACACCACCGGCACCTTCACAGTGCCGGGCCGGACCACCGCGGTGTTCGTCCAACTCGAGCCGGACACGACGCCGCCGGAGGTCGTCGCCGAGTTGGTGCCGCTCAAGGTGAACCTCCGCACCGGACGCTTCCAAGTCTGGTACTTCTGCAGCGACGACCGTGATCCGAGCCCGGTGTCCAGCGCCGAGCTCAACGGGATTCCGGTCGACGTCGGCACGAGGGTCTTCGTGATCACCCATCCCAACCGCAACGATCACCGCTGGGTCAACGGCCAACTGTTCGTGTGGGGTCAGGAATTCGCCCTGACCGTCACTTGCACCGACGCGGCCGGCAACGTTGCGGTCACCACGGTGGAGCCGGAGTTCCGCCACCACCCCTGGAAGTAGCGGCCCAGGAACCCTCCCCCGCCGGATGGCGGGGGAGGCGTGGGCAGCCTCGCTAGCTCGGCCCGCCGGCTTCGACCCCGGGAGCCTCAGGGGCGAACTCCTTGAAGTTCTCCTTGAACAAGCCGGCCAGTTCCGCCGCCTTGGCGTCGTAGGCGGCCGGATCACTCCAGGTGGATCGCGGGGTGAGCAGCTCGGTCGGGATGTCGGGACACTCGGTGGGTACGGCAAAACCGAAGACCGGATCAGTCACGAACTCGGCGTTGTCGAGCGCGCCGGAGAGCGCAGCCCGGATGACGGCTCGCGAGTAGGCAATCTTGAAGCGCTCACCCACGCCGTAGGGACCACCGGTCCAGCCGGTGTTGATCAACCACACCGAAGCGTCGTGCTCGGCCATCTTCTCGCCGAGCAGGTCGGCATACACACTGGGGTGCAGCGGCATGAATGGAGCACCGAAGCAGGCCGAGAACGTGGCCTTGGGTTCCTTGACCCCGCGCTCGGTACCCGCCACCTTGGCGGTGTAGCCCGAGATGAAGTGGTATTTGGCTTGCACCGGTGTCAGCTTCGCAATCGGAGGCAGCACCCCGAAGGCGTCCGCCGTCAACATGAAGATATGGTTCGGGTGCCCGGCCATCTCACCCGGCGCGACGTTGTCGAGGTGGGTGATCGGGTATGCGCCCCGAGTGTTCTCAGTGTTGGCAACGTCGAGGTCGATCCGGCGGGTTGCCGGGTCGATCGTCACGTTCTCGAGCACCGTGCCAAACCGGCGGGTCGTTTGGTAGATCTCCGGCTCGGCCTCGTCGGACAGCCGGATCATCTTGGCGTAGCAGCCGCCCTCAAAGTTGAAGATGCCCTCGTTGCTCCAGCCGAGCTCATCGTCGCCGACGATGGCCCGATCGGTGTCGGTTGCCAGGGTGGTCTTGCCGGTTCCGGAGAGTCCAAAGAACACGGCGCTGTCGCCGTCATTGCCGACGTTGGCCGACGAGTGCAGACTGAGCACACCCTGGAGGGGCAGCAAGTAGTTCATCACGGTGAAGATCGACTTCTTGATTTCGCCGGCATAGCTCGTGCCCCCGATCACCACCATCTTCTTCTCGAGGTTGAGAAGGATGAAGGCCTCACTGTGGGTACCTTCCATGGCGGGATCGGCTTGGAAGTCCGGGCAATGGATCACGGTGTAGTCCGGCTCGAAGTCTGCGAGGACCTCCTCGTCAAACTCACGGATGAACATCGTGCGGGCAAACAGGTTGTGCCAGGCATGCTCGGTGATGACCCTGACCTTGATCCGGTAGTTCGGGTCGGCGCCGGCGTAGCAGTCCTGGACGAAGACCTCCTTGTTCTGGAGGTAGGACCGCAGCCCGTAGTGCACCTTGTCGAAGTCGGTCGGCGAGAACGGCCGGTTGATCTTGCCCCACCAGATCCTGTCCTGGCTGGAGCCTTCACGAACGACAAACTTGTCGTCGGCGGAACGGCCGGTGTACTTGCCGGTGCTGACCACGAAGGGTCCGAGGTGCCCGACCTCGCCTTCGCCGCGCAGAATGGCGGCCTCATACAGCGCTGGGGTAGAGAGGTTGTGGTGGATGGTGCCGACGTTGGCGAGGTCTACATGGGAAAGATCGACCATGACGTTGCGTCCCCTTTCTGGTGGGAGGTGTACGCCACAACGCCGACCGGTAAGTGCGTGCGTTGCGGCAGGTGAAGATGAGGCGGGCCACATGCGTGGCCCGCCTCATCGTTTGTAGTCGTTGGGGAAGCCG
The DNA here is from genome assembly GCA_964465915.1 of uncultured Acidimicrobiaceae bacterium. Taxonomy (GTDB): domain Bacteria; phylum Actinomycetota; class Acidimicrobiia; order Spongiisociales; family UBA5794; genus CAVPHV01. The sequence goes on along the minus strand of CAYXMJ010000007.1, from coordinate 22,030 downwards.
CTAGCGGTAGCGCCAGACGATCCGGCCCTTGGTTGGGTCGTACGTCGACACTTCCAATTCGACCCGGTCGCCGGGAATGATGCGAATCAGTCGGCCTCGGCGCATCTTGCCTGAAGCACGCGCCGTCACATCATGTCCGGTATCGAGTTTCACCTTGAAAGTGGCGTTGCGCAGGGTTTCGACAACGACCCCCTGAGCGCGAAATACATCGTCCGACGAAGCCATGGCTCCCCTACCGACGCCTTGGCTGCGCTTCGTTGACCCGGAGCTGACGCCCGTCCATATCGGAGCCGTCGAGCTCTTCAATCGCGCGACGCGCCTCGTCGTCACTGCTCATTTCAACAAAACCGAAGCCACGGGAACGTCCCGTGTCCCGGTCGGTGATGACCGCAGCGGAATCAACCGCACCGTACTCACCAAAGAGCCTCTCCAGATCGCCCTCAGTGGAACGGAAGGGAAGGTTTCCGACATATATGTTCATTCGAGCCTCATGGCCTTTCTCTGTGCGATGTGCCGGCCGCCACCGACCCATCGACTCTCATTCACTCGGCCTCTAGCTCAGATCGATGGACGGGAGAAGGGGCGAGCACCGCCTGCTGCGGCTGGCCACACGATAGCCGCGCTCGAGCCACCCGTGTTCCGATTGGGCAACCCCGCCAGAACCACCGGGCCCTCGGTCCTTCTGGACGGCGGATTGCTGGTGAAGTTCCGCCACTCGCCGTGCCGATACCAACAGTGAGTAGTAAGGGGTCACGCTGTGAGTCAGTGGGACGAACGGATCAGAGATGGGCTTGCCGTATCCCGGCGAGTTGATGTTGTCCGTGAGGCAACCGAAACCCAGTACAGCGGCTGGGAGCCGGGAACTGTGGTACCCGTTGAATCGCTAGTCGATGGACAAGCCGTCGTGATGCTGCGCCGCTTCGTGCGGATGGCCGAGCAAGCCAGAGCCACCCCTCCGCAACAGGCGTACCGCGAGGGCCACCGGGTAGTGAAACACTCGACCAAGTCGTGGACCCGCAAGATCCAATGTTGGGAACTCGGCAACCAGCATTCCTGGGTACTGCTGCTTCCGAACGGAAGCCTCGCTCTCGAGGTCGACCCCGATGTCTACTACCGGACGACCGGATCGCCCGAGTCCTCGGAGCAGATTGTCGCCGGGGCGAACGCGCCGCGACCCTATGGGCTCTCCGCCGGCGACGTTGCAGCGTTCCTGCTGAACGCCTGCCGCTTGCACGACATGGACTGGTGAGTCCCGGAACCGGTTACCATCCCGGACCTCATGTCGGTTTCCCCCTTCCGCAACGTTGCATTGATCGCGCACGTCGACCATGGCAAGACCACGCTGGTCGACGCCATGCTCGGCGCAACCGGCGTCTTCGCCTCCCACGAAGAGCGGGTAGACCGAGTCATGGACAGCAACGACCAGGAGAGGGAACGTGGCATCACGATTCTCGCCAAGGCAGCGTCCGTCGAGTGGAAGGGCACCAGGATCAACCTGGTCGACACCCCCGGCCACGCCGACTTCGGTGGTGAGGTCGAACGGGCACTTGCCATGGTTGACGGAGTGCTACTCCTGGTTGACGCCGCCGAAGGCCCGATGCCGCAGACTCGATACGTGCTGTCCAAAGCTCTCGGTCTCCACATCCCCGCCGTCGTCGTGATCAACAAGGTCGACCGGTCCGACGCCAGGGTTGAAGAGGTGGTCGACGAGATCTACCAGTTGTTCTTCGACCTCGAGGCCGCCGACCACCACATCGAGTTTCCCATCATTTCGTCGATCGCCCGCCAGGGCCGCGCCGTTGCCGGCGTCGGCATGCCCGATGAAAACAGCGACCTCTCGCCGCTCCTCGACGCCATCGTCGAAACGATCCCCCCGCCGTCGGGCAATCCCGACGCCCCACTCCAGGCGATCGTGACCAATCTCGACGCTTCCGACTACCTGGGCAGGCTGGCGATCGGCCGTGTCGTCGAGGGCACCCTCCGCGCCGGCGAGCGAGTTGCCCTGTGCCACTCCAACAACGAGGAACCCCCGCTACGACGCAAACTCACCCACCTCTTGGGATTCGAGGGGTTGGCGCGGACCGAGGTAGCCGAACGAACCGCAGGCGACCTCTTTGTCGTCGCCGGATTCCCCGAGGTCGAGATCGGCGACACCCTCGCCGACCCGGTTGATCCCCAGCCGCTGCCTCGCCTCCAAGTTGACGAGCCGGTGCTCCGGATGACCTTTGGCGTGAACACGTCGCCGCTCAACGGACGCGACGGCAGATTCCTCACCTCCCGCCAGATCAAGGAGAGACTCGACCGCGAAGTCCTCGGCAACGTGTCGATCCGCATCGGCCCCACTTCGTCGCCTGAGGTGATCGAAGTGTCCGGCCGGGGCGAGCTGCAGCTTGCGGTATTGATCGAATCGATGCGGCGCGAAGGATTCGAACTCCAAGTGAGCCGGCCCGAGGTCATCATCCGTGAAGTCGACGGCAAACCGCACGAACCGGTCGAGCGTGCCGTAGTGGACGTCCCCGACGAGCACGTCGGAACGGTGACCCAGGCCGTGGCTCCCCGCAAGGGCAAGGTCACCGACCTGCGGCCGGGAGACCCCGGACGGACCATCGTCACCGTCACGGCGCCGGCGCGCGGGCTACTTGGGTTCCGTTCGTTGCTGATGACCGCTACCCGAGGCACGGCCCTCGTACACCAGCATCACGCGGGGTGGATGCCGTGGGCGGGCGAACTCCCCCACCGCACCGGAGGGGCGATGACCGCCGACCGGATCGGTGTGGCAACCGCCTTCGCCCTCGACAATCTCCAAAAACGCGCCGAGCTCTTCATCGGCCCCGGCGTCGATGTCTACGAGGGCATGGTGATCGGGGAGGCCAGCCGCCCCGAGGAGATGCATGTCAACGCCACGAAGGGCAAGCAGCTCACCAACATCCGCACCCACCAGGCGGACGAGGCGATCAAGCTCAAGCCGCCGCGTGAGCTCACGCTGGAGACGGCAATCGAGTGGATCGCCGAGGATGAGTTGGTCGAGGTCACCCCGAGCGCCATCAGGGTCCGCAAGCGTCACCTGACCGAAAGCGCCCGCAAACAGGCCAAGAAGCGCCAGTAGGGCGAGAGGCTCGTCCATCGGACGAGGTCGTCCAACCGTTACACCGGCTCCGTAGTCTCACGACGAGGCAGGATGCAATGAACCGGATCACACAGGCCGCCAAGCAGGTGCTCGCCATGGTCCAAGGGCGGGTCACCGCTACTACGGTCGGGCTGTTTGCTCACGCCCCGTATCCGCTGGCCCATTGGTTGCGGTACCACGGCGATCCCGGACTCTTCGGGCCGGACTCGATGACCTGGCCGGTGATCGGAGATGCCGCCGCGTTCATCGGAGGGATTCGTGCCCTCACAGTGCAGGCCGCCCACGCCGAGGTCGTTGCCGGCGTATCCGACCATTCCCGCTATCGGGTTGATCCGCTGGGTCGACTATCGCGAACCTCTGCCTACGTGACCGCGACTGCCTTTGGCGCCATGCCCGAAGTGGATGAGGCGGTCGGCATCGTACGCACCATGCATCGCCGCGTCACCGGGATGTCACACCGAGGTAGGCCGTACTCCGCAGACACGCCCGAGATGGCGGCTTGGGTGCACAACGCCCTCACCGACTCGTTTCTCGTCGCCTATCAGGTGTTCGGTCCTGGGTCGCTCACCGCGGCCGAGGCCGACCGCTTTGTAGTCGAGCAAGCCGCGGTGGGAGCGCTGCTCGACGCCGACCCGATGCCGAGGACGGCACCGGCGCTGGCCGGTTGGCTCGAGCATCATCCCGATGTGATGCCATCACCGGGAATGGACGAGACGATGGCGTTTCTGCGGAAGCCGCCGTTGCCCCTCATCGTTCGCTTCGCCTACCGGCTGCTCTTTGTAGCTGCAGCAGCCACAATCACGCCCCGTCTCCGGCGCACCCTGGGCATCCGAAGAGTCCCCGGCGCCATCACGATCGGCCGGCTGATGACAGGGTTCCTGCGTTGGTCGTTGGGGTCATCACCGTCGTGGCACTTGGCGCTGCTCCGGGTCGACGCTCCTGTCCCCGACGGCCTCTTCAGAAGGCTCCCACCCATCGAGTCGTAGCGCCGCTACCAGCGGTGGTGGACGTGGGGACGGGCGTAGGTGTCATAGATCTCGGCGACCCGCTTCATAGTCTTCTTGGGGAGCGGGACCAGATCCACCGCAGCGGCATTGTCGGCGACCTGCGTCGAGTTCTTGCCGCCGGGAATGACGGTGGAGACGGCCTCGTGCGACAAGATCCACGCCAGCGCCAGCTGTGCCGGCGTCGCCCCCTCGGGCACTAGCCGACGCAGCTCCTCCATGGCTTCGAGCCCAACGTCGAACGGCAATCCTGAGAAGGTCTCGCCGACGTCGAACGCCTCGCCCTTTCGGTTGTACTGACGATGGTCATCGTCCCCAAACTCGGACTCGGCGGACATCTTGCCGGTTAGCAACCCGCTGGCCAGCGGCACTCGGGCGATCACACCGATGTTGCGGGCGGCGGCTTCGCGCAAGAACAGTTCGGCGGGCCGGTGCCGAAGCATGTTGAAGATGAGCTGCACCGTCGCCACACCGGGGTACTCGATGGCCTTGAGCGCCTCTTCGACCCGCTCGACGCTCACGCCGTAGTGTCGTATCTTGCCGCGCTCGACCATGTCGTCGAGAGCGGCGAACAGCTCGGGCCGGTAGTAGACGTCGGTCGGCGGGCAATGGAGTTGCACCAAGTCGAGCGTCTCCATCTCCAGATACACCCGGCTGCGATCGATGAAGGCCTCGATGGTCTCTGCCGTGTAGGCATCGGCGGTGTGCGGATTGAGACGGCGTCCCGCCTTGGTCGCCACCACCATCCGAAACTCAGGACGCTCTCGGCGGAGCTGAGCGATCAGCTGCTCGCTGCGGCCGTTGCCGTAGACGTCGGCCGTATCGTAAAAGGTGATACTGCGCTCGGCCGCCTCGTCGAGCGCCGCCATGGCGTCGTCATCGGCCACCGAGCCCCAGTCGCCCCCGATGGCCCAAGCTCCGAAGCCAACGGCGGATATCTCGTAGCCGGTCCGGCCCAATGTGCGGTACTTCATGTTCACTCGTTTCGATCGTCAGGTGCATGCCCGAGCCGGAATGGCATCCCGGCGCGCCGCGACACCCTCCACCTCAGGGAAAGACGCGGCTCCCGCGATCGTTTGAGTGGCGCGGACAAGGGCCGAGTGGGAGTCTGCCTACTCCTCCGCTGCGGCCTCGTCTGCGGCGTCCACGGACGTGCCGCCGTTGCCCTCTTCGGCAGGAGCCGACTCGATCATGCCGCGCTCTTTCATCTTCGCAACGACCTTGTCGCTGATCTCGGCCATCTTGTCAGGGTCATCGACCTTGCGACCGATGGTCATGTCGAGCTTGTCGCGAACCTGGGCCTCCGACATACCGCTCCACTCCGCCTTCTTGGCCTGGACCAGCTTTGCCACGCCGGCCACGATGCCGGCGAATACGGCCAATTTGAACAGCTTCTTCATGAGGCTCCTTCGATTGCGGTGGACCCCAAGTCTATGCCATGAGATGAGCCAGTCCGCCGCCGGCGCGGCACCGGCTCATTGGAGGATTGCCGGCGGTTCAACCCTCGTGAAGGGTGACGGTTCCCGCGGTTCCGTCGACGGTGACGATCTGCCCGTCGCTGAAACGCGAAGTCGCATCGGCCACCGCAAGAACCGCGGGAATGCCGTGCTCTCGGGCCACGATCGCCGGATGCGACAGAACACCTCCGCCTTCGGTGATCAGGCCTCCGATATCCGGGAACAGCACCTCCCACGGCGAAGCCGTGATCGGGCACACCAGGACATCGCCGCGATGGACCTTGGCGAACTCTGCAGGGCTATGGACGACACGCACGGGGCCGGTGTGGATTCCGGATGAGCCGGCCACCCCGTCGGCGCCGGGAGCGATGTCCGCATCGCCCATGTCGTGCGCCATCACGAGACTCATGGCGCCGTACACGCTGCGAATCCCGGCTGGGAACCAGCCTGCCTCCGGTGGTGTGTTCTCCGGACCAAGCGTTGCCGGCGGCGGGTTGATCATCGCCCAGACGCGCTGGCCGCGACGAACCCTGACCGTATCGCGTGAGTCGGTGGGTTCGGCAAGCCACTCCCCCAATTCATCAACTGTGAGCATCAGGGCGTGCTCGGGAGCTTCGAGGTCGCCGCGACCCACCATGCGGCGGCCCGTCTCGAGTGCCGCCAACCGCAGCGCACCCCAGGTTGCCGCGTTGAGGCTTTCTCCGTCTTCTCGGATCGGATACGTAGCTCTTGCCTTGGCCAGCAACCGTTCGTACTCGGCAAGGTCCGTCGCCGAGACACCGTGGGGCGCCGGCGGCGACACTGGTTCCCCCAACTCGAAGTCGAGCAGACGACTCAACTCGATCTCGGGGTGCTCGATGATGGTTGGGCTATCCAGATCAAACCCGAGGACCCGCAATCCGTACCGATCGAGATGTGCCCGGTACGCGGCGGCAAAGTCAGGCGCTCCTCGGTCCAACCGGCCGAGAAGATCCGGACCACCCTCCGTGATGACGAGGCGCGCCGGCTCGTCGTCGGCCAGATCGGCGGCGAGCTCGGAAAGGGCGTCGCGGTACTCGCTGGTCGAATGACCCGAGACGAGGCCGATGACGTCGGCGAAGCTCATCCCCCATCGTTTGGTGCCGGCTTCGATGAGATCGGACAGCGGGATCAGGTAGGAGGCATCGGTCACCATGTTCCAGGCGAACACGTCCTGAGCAGCCGCGGTGACCGATCCGATGTGAGCGCCCAGAGCGGCGGTGTCGAGATCTGCCAAGTCGAGCCGCGCCCAACGGGCGATCGATTCGAGATGTGGCGGACGGATCTCCGTCTCCCACACCCGGAGGTTCTCGGCGGGAAGATCGGCTGCGATTGCCTCCTGCGCGGTCTTGTTCTGCTTGCGGAACCAAGGATGCAACCGGGTGAGCGCCTGAAAGATCGGTTTCGGCGGCAGCGGGCGGTGCTTGCCGCCCGGCGGCACCACTTGGACGTACCACCAGCCGTTGATACACCGTATCTCGAGACGCTCGAAGGGGATGCCGTACTCGGCCGAAAGCCGAGTCGAACCGCGCCGGAAGGCCTCGGGGAACATCGATGCGATCAACGGGGTAGCCGGGGTTCGCGAGTGGGTGGAATCGAGCGTCCAAGGACCATCGGGGATCGGATCGTCGAACGGAACCGGCTCGACATCGTCACCGGTGGTGATGGGGCGGGCCTGAAGCAGCATCAAGTCGCCCCCTGCATAGGCCCATTCGATGTCCTGTGGTGTGCCCTCGTGAGCCTCGACTCTGCGAGCCAGGTCGGCGATGGCGCTCGCCTGGTCTGACGACAGGGCGTCATGGCGGTTCGTCTCACACGTCGCAACGTCGGCAACCGTCCAGGATTCGGGATCGACCTCGCCGGCGGCCAAGCGATCCCCCAATCCCGGAACGGCCTCGATCACGACTTCATCCGCGCCGGTCACCGGGTGCCGAGTGAAGGCGATCCCTGCGGTGTCGGCCTCGACCATCGGCATGACGAGCACCGCCATCCGATCGTCGACGCCGTGGCCGTAGGCACCGAGGTGGGCGGCGTGGGCAGATGCTCGTACCTGCCGGATCGCGGCGGCGAGCGGAGCAGCTTCGGCAAGCACGTTCAGCACCGTGACGTACTGTCCGGCAAAGGAGGCGTCGGCAAGATCCTCGGAGACGCCGGATGAGCGCACGGCCAGGGCACGACCGGCGAACCTGCCGGCAATCGCCGTGGCTGCCGGCAGGACCTCATCGTCGGTTGCACCCGAGGCCACGACAACACCGTCCGGCGTCGGGAAGCCCGCGGCCCGCAACCGGGCCAGCGCCTCCGCCTTACCCCCAACGGCGGTACTCGGCGCACTGGCCGCACTCGCCAAATCGATAGTCGTTCGATCGTTCATCACCCTCACTTATTCCCCTCCCGGTTCTTGCCCGCCGCCCGATTGCGGCGGTCGATGTCTGCCATGAGCGCAGCAACGGCCCGCTCCAGTGCCGACTCGGCCTGCTCCATTTCCAGGTCGAATCTCTCGACGACCAACACGTAGCTGCCGGAACCGGCGAGATGGCGAAGCATGGCGAAGTCGCCACGCGCCTCGGCCTCTTCCAGATGCGGAAACCGCTCTTGAAACATCCTCCAGTAGCCCTCGTCGCGGTCGGTCCGCCAATCCCCATAGCGCACTGAGGCCGCCAGGGCCTTGCGGATGAAGATCGATTGCGCCTCCCCGAACCGAAGCGCCGTGCCGATCTTGGTCGCGTACTCGTCAAAGCTGTCGACCCGGTACTCCTCGGGGACCGCAGCCGCCATGGCGGCATCGATCTCGGGGCCAACCTCGTTGAAGAGGTCCTTGCGGGACGGGAAATGCCGATACAGCGTCCGATGGGACACCCCGGCACGATCCGCCACGTTCTGCATTGAGATATCGCCCTCCTCTTCGAGAAAGAGGTCGGCGGCTGCCTGCACGATGGCTTGCCGGGTCATGTCGGTCTGTCGCTGCCTCAACGTCATTGTGTCACACCTCATGTCGTCGTGTCATGCACTATGACATTGTGTCATAACATATGTCAAGAACAGGTGACAAGGGCTCAGTCGACCACTGCGGTCGGCCCGCCGAGAGCGCCCATCGAAGCTCGGGTGTGCCATGCTTGGCGGCAAGATGAAACTCCGTCCGCTCGCCACCACCATCGCCCTCTCCGCCATGACCCTGGCGGCGTGTGGAGGCTCGAACGCGTCGACCACCACCGCCCTCACCCCTTCCACGACGGAGACTCTCAGCAGCTCCACGACGCAGGCCCCGGTTGCGACCTCAGCCGCGACCACGTCAACCAGTGCTGCCACCGTTCCGTCCGAGGGCGTCGCGGTGACCTTCCAGACCAGCGACGGCATCACCTTGGAAGGGCGACGCTTCGGTACCGGAGAAGACTTCGTCGTTCTGGCGCACATGCTCCCAGCCTCGATGGAGTCGTGGTTCGACTTCGCGGCGGTCCTTGCGGGAGAGGGCTACTCGGCAATCGCCTTCAACTTCCGCGGCTATGGCAACTCGGAAGGCGACGGGTTCGCCGTTGCGACCGATGTCACCGCCGCCTACGACTACGCCACGGCACTGGGAGCAGCACGGGTGTTTGCGTTCGGAGCTTCCATGGGCGGCACCGGCGTGCTGGCGGCGGCTGCGGACCGCGACCTCGCCGGCGCTGCTTCGCTGTCGGCCCCGGCCTTCTTCGAGGGGTCCGATGCGGTGGGTGGTGCCGCAGTTTCGACCGCTCCCCTCCTGCTGATCGCAGCCGAGGGCGACACGCCGTATCCCGCAGAGGCTGAGGCCGTTGGCGCGGTGCGACCTGACGCCGGAGTACTGATCCTGACGGGGAGCCGGCACGGCACGGACCTCTTCATCGACCACGGCGAAGAGCTCGAGGCCGCCCTGCTCGGTTTCCTGGCGGACCCAAGCTGAAGCGACATCAGCCGCGTCTCCTTCGGTAGGGTCACCATCACTATTCCCAGGGGCTATGCCATCCGAGGTCTCACCATCGCCGCCACC
>CAYXMJ010000007.1:0-12321 GCA_964465915.1 uncultured Acidimicrobiaceae bacterium | reverse complement strand
CTGAGACACCAGCCGGCGACGACTTCCTCGAGGAACTCATGCGGCAACTCGAAGAGAGCCCATGACCAACGCCTTGTTTGCCCTGGAGCAGAGCCCCGTCGCCGTTAGCCCGGAGCTGAAGCAGCTCTTCGCGCGGATATGGGACCACATCGCCGCCCCGGGGACGTGGTGGACCGGACCGGAGCGAGTCACCATCGCCGGCCTTGCCCGAGCCAACCGCAGCGGCGACAGCGACCGCGGCTCGGCATTGCCTGCCGCCGCCAACGACGCCGTTGCACTGCTGGCAGCTAGACCGTCGGCGACCACAATGGCGTGGGTCGACGCCATCACCGCCGAGATCGGGCTAGAGCGCTACATCGAGCTGGTCGGGATCCTGTCCAACGTCGTCGCCATCGACACCGTGACCCGACTGTTGGGATGTGAGCTCGAGCCGCTGCCCAACCCCCTCGGCGGGACCCCATCGCGCCAACCGGCGCCGAATGTCGTCAAGAAACGCAGCGCTTGGGTCGCCATGGCAAGCCCCCCGACTCCGCCAAATGTGCTGGCTGCCGTCCCCGCAGCCCAAGACACGATGCTCGAACTCACCGAAGCCCTCTACATGACCGGTCCCGAGATGGCGGACCCTGACATCAGCAAGGATGGGTTGCACCGGACCCAGATCGAACTGGTTGCCACTACGACGTCACATGCCAATGAGTGTTTCTACTGAACGCTGTCGCACGCTCGGATGCTCAGTTGGAGCGCCATCACAACCGACCAGGATCTCGATTTGACCGCGATCGTGACCCCGGGCGCCGAGCCCGGTATTCCGGGCGGACGGGAGCTCGTCGACGTAGGGCGGGCATCGGTTGGCACCGCTCCAGACGGCGCGGCCGTTGGTGCCGTCGCGGCCGTGCTCGGCCCGCGGCCGGCGCTCAAGGCGGCCTGCGTCGCCGGAGCCTTCGAGATCTACAACCGGGTGGTCGATGCCACTGGGCTGCCCACCGGAGCGGCGATGCGTCGCGAACTCGCGTCGACCATCGACGTGCTCGAGCTCGGTAGGTTCCCCCACGCCGGCCACTGACTGATCTGCCCTTTGGCCCTTGCGGGATAGGACCTTCTCACCCGAAAGTAGACGAGGAGCGCCCATGACACCGCCTCTCGATCTCAACCGAAGCGATACGGTCGCCACGGGGTACTGGCACCTGCGCCGCGACGGACGCATCCAATGCGACGTCTGTCCGCGTGCGTGCAAGCTGCGGGAGGGCCAGCGCGGTGTGTGTTTCGTCCGCGGCAGGAGCAACGATCAGGTGGTGCTCGCCACGTACGGGCGGTCGAGCGGCTTCTGCATCGACCCAATCGAGAAGAAGCCGCTCAATCACTTCTACCCCGGCACAGCCGTCCTCTCCTTCGGTACGGCAGGCTGCAACCTGGCATGCCGCTTCTGCCAGAACTGGGACATCAGCAAGTCAAGAAAGGTCGACACGCTGGCGGACGAGGCGTCGCCAGAGCGCATCGCTACCGTTGCCCACGACCTGGGCTGTACCAGCGTTGCATTCACCTACAACGATCCGGTGATCTTCCTGGAGTACGCAATCGATACGGCGATCGCATGCAGAGAACGAGGAATCAAGACCGTCGCGGTCACGGCCGGCTACGTCAACCCAGCCCCGCGCGCCGAACTGTTCAACCACCTCGACGCCGCCAACATCGATCTCAAAGCCTTCGACGAAGCGTTCTATCGAAACGTGGTTGCCGGATCACTGCAGCCGGTGCTGGAGACAATCGAGTACGCCCATCACGAGACCGAGACCTGGATAGAACTGACCACACTCCTCATCCCCGGACACAACGACGGTGACGCCGAACTAAACGCGTTGGCCACGTGGGTTGCGCAGCGGTTGGGTCCGGACATCCCGCTCCACTTCACGGCATTCCATCCCGATTTCAGGATGCTCGACACTCCGGCCACTCCCGCCAGGACCCTGCGACGGGCACGCGCCATTGCCGCCGACCACGGGCTCCGCTATGTGTACGTCGGGAATGTCCACGATCGGGACGGCTCGAGCACCCGATGTCCTGCTTGCGATGAGGTGGTCGTCGCACGCGACTGGTACACGATCGGGAGCTATCGGCTTGACGACAACGGCCGATGCGACGGGTGCGGGTACCAGATCGCCGGTAGATTCTCAGGACCGGCTGGTTCGTGGGGACCGCGCCGACGTCCTATTCGGATGACGAAAGCGCGACCGTGAGCAGCGTCCGCATTCCGGCCGTTGCCGGCAGCTTCTACCCCGCCGACTCAGCGGAGTTGGCCGCCACCGTCGACCGAATGCTTCATGAAGCTCACATGGCCACCCCGGCTGAACCGCTCGGCGCGATGATCGTGCCCCATGCCGGATACGTGTACTCCGGCCCGATCGCCGCCACGGCCTTCCGACTCCTGCACCATCAGGGGCGCACGGTGAGGACTGCGGTGGTGCTGTGCCCCAATCACACGGTGCCGCTCGACACGATTGCTCTGAGTGGGTCAGATGTGTGGCGAACTCCCCTCGGCGACATACGGGTCGATGTCGACCTGCGCGACGAGCTCGTCGCCGCCGGCGCGGCAGTCAGCGCCGACGGCCCCCATCTGCGGGAGCACGCCATCGAGGTCCAGCTTCCCTTCCTCCAGCGCATACTCACCGACGGATGGAAGCTGCTGCCTGCCGTGGTGGGACCGGTCCCGCCTGTGTGGGGCGGAGCGTTCCTCGATCGCTGCTGGGGAGCGAAGGATTTAGTCGTGATCAGTTCCGACCTGAGCCACTATTTGCCCTATGAGGAGGCCCGACGCCGCGATCGCGCCACGGTCAACGCGATCGTGGCCGGCGATCCTGCCGCCATTCACCCCGATCAAGCCTGCGGCGCTTGGCCGCTGCGGTCCCTTTTGGCCGCGGCAGCTACCGCTTCAATGCGGCCCGAAGTGCTGGACCTTCGCAACTCTGGCGACACCGCGGGGCCACGAGATCGAGTCGTCGGCTACGCCGCCGTGACCTACCACTCAGCCTCGCCATCCTTCAGCCGCTTGTAGCGACGGCCATCACTTCGTTCCGAGGCGCGGCGAGCGCGTACGTCGGCACGCAACGACTCGCTGGCGAGCTCCTTCTGCAGCTTCTGGTAGCTGGCCAAGCGGGCCTCGTTGAGATCCCCGGACGCCAACGCGGCGAGGACCCCGCAGCCGGGTTCGCTGTGATGGCCGCAGTCGCGGAATTTGCAGGCCGTTGCCAACTCCTCGATGTCGGAGAAGGCCAACGCGATCCCGTCGCCCCCCTCCCACAGTCCGAGACCGCGCAGACCGGGAGTGTCGATCAACACCCCACCCATCGGCAGTGGAATCAGCTCCCGCGATGTGGTGGTGTGGCGACCCTTGGCATCGCTCTCGCGGGTTTCCGCCGTTATCTGGCGTTCCTCGCCGAGCAGACGATTGACCAGCGACGATTTGCCGGCGCCAGATTCGCCGATGAGCACCACGGTGGCGCCGGGCCCGACCCGACGCTCGATCGCGTCGATCCCTTGACCGGTCTTGTTGCTAACCGCGACCACATCGACCCCAGGTGCAATCGCCTTCACATCGGCGACGACCGCGTCGATCGCGGGGCCGCCTCCGCCGGCGGCAAGATCGGTCTTGGTGAGCACGATGACCGGCGTCGCTCCACTGTCCCATGCCATGACCAGCGTTCGCTCCAAGCGACGCAGTTTGGGGGTGCGGTCGAGTCCGTGAAGAACGAAGACGAAGTCGACGTTCGACGCCAGGATCTGGCGCTCGTCACCAAGTGCGGTGAGTCGAGCGATGACCGACCGCCGCGGCAAGATGGCGTCGAGCACCCAACTCCCATCGGGCTCGGGGACGACGGCAATCCAGTCACCGGTTGCCGGCGGACCGGGTGCGGAGCCGGGGTGGGTGGCTACTCGGCCGGGATGACAGCGAATGACGCTCGACGCCGTGGCGGCGAGCACCCCTCCCCGATCAACCCTGAGGACGCGGGCCGGCTGATGGTCGGCTTTGGCGATTGCGGCGAAGTCGTCGGATAGCGCTTGGGTCCATCCGTAGGCCGTGAGTCCGGGCATCGGCGTTCGATGCTCAGGCTGGTCGAATTGGTGTGATTGCACCGGAGAACACTCCTGGAGCTCGGGGGAGCTCACATGTCTGCGGTTGGCGCCCTCTACAAGGCACGGACACCAGACGTTGGGAGCACCCGGAACGGGGCGGCGAACAAGCGCCGCGGTTGTCTCGCAGCTGCTGTGGCTTCCACGGGTCCTCCTCTCGAGATTGGCGACCGGTCTGACATTCAACGATATCAGCTGGCGGCACGATGTGGACCCGGGCGGCCAACGTACCGCCGGCAGTTTCACGCAGCAAGGGAATGCCCCGCGCTCAGCCCCGCCCGGTTGCATATGCTGTGCGTGATGAAGGTCGCCGTCTTCTCCAGCAAACCGTATGACGAACGCTTCCTCGGCGCAGCCGCGGCCGAGGCCGGCCTCGACGTCGAGTTCTTCGAGGCGCACCTCGATGTGCGCTCGGTGCCTCTCGCCCGGGGCCACGACGCAGTGTGCGCCTTCGTCAACGACGACCTCAGCGCCCCGGTGCTGGAGCAGTTGGACGAACTCGGCGTGAAGATCGTCGCCCTGCGCTCGGCCGGGTTCAACCATGTCGACCTCGAGGCGGCGCGACGCCGCGGCCTGACCGTGGTCAGGGTGCCCGCCTACTCACCGACATCAGTGGCCGAGCACACCGTCGCCCTGATCCTTGCGCTCAACCGCAAGATCTATCGAGCGTACAACCGAGTGCGTGAAGCGAACTTCGCGCTCGAAGGGCTGCTCGGCTTTGACCTCGCCAGCCGGACCGTCGGCGTGGTTGGGACCGGCAGAATCGGCCTGGCCGTTGCCACCATCATGCATGGGTTTGGCTGCACCGTCCTCGGCTACGACCGGTTTCCCAACCCGGAGGCAGCTGCTGCCGGTCTCGATTACGTCAACGTCGACGAGTTGATGAGCCGATCTGACATCATCACACTCCATGCCCCGTTGACGGCAGAGACCCACCACATGGTCAATGCCGACACCATCGACGCGATGAAAGATGGCGTGATGCTGATCAACACCAGTCGCGGGGGTCTGATCGACACGGCCGCGGTGATCGCCGGCCTCAAGTCGGCCAAGATCGGCAGCCTCGGCCTCGACGTCTACGAGGAAGAGGAGGACCTCTTCTTCGACGACCTCTCCAATCAGGTTCTGCAAGACGACCTCTTCTCGCGCCTGCTCACCTTTCCGAATGTGTTGATCACGGGTCACCAAGCGTTCTTCACAGAAGATGCCCTCGAGGCCATCGCGGCAACCACCGTCAACAACCTCGTGGCCTATGCGGCCGGAGAAACCTCCGGCAACGAGCTCTAGCGCCGCGCTACAGACCGGCCAGCTCGACCCCGAGGT
The DNA here is from genome assembly GCA_964465915.1 of uncultured Acidimicrobiaceae bacterium. Lineage (GTDB taxonomy): Bacteria > Actinomycetota > Acidimicrobiia > Spongiisociales > UBA5794 > CAVPHV01. The sequence continues at coordinate 6,873 of CAYXMJ010000007.1, read as the reverse complement.
CGAGATAGGTCTGTGCGACCAATGCCTCTTCGGGCAACGCTTCTCGCAGCGCTGCGACCAGATCGCCGGTCGCGACCACTCGCCTGCTTCCTGCTGCCAGGCCCTGGTGCCAGGTGATGAACTCGGCCACGACGGCGGGATCGGCCACGAGCACCGACGCGGACAGGATATCCCAGAGCAGCTCCATGTCGGCCCGCAGCAAACCGGCAGTCAGCGCCGATTCGGCTGGTGGCAAAGCGTCAATGGCGGCCGCGACGGTGCCGTAGCGGAGCACCTCCAACAGATCGAGGTCGCCGCTGTCGAACACCTCGCTTTCGGCCGCCGCCGGATTGGGCTCCCAGCTGCGCAGCAGATCGTCGAGGCCCCGCGGGTTGCCGACCCAAACGTCGGCGCCGAGGGCTGTTGCCCGCTCATCGTTCGTGCCAAATGCACGCCCCCCGGCCACCACCGCAACACCAGCATCATGGGCGGCCCGGATGCTCGCCCGGGCTCCTCTCAGGTTCGAGGTCAGTGAACACGACAGGATGAGGGCCCGGGGCTGCTCATCGGCGAGGAAGGCGCCCAGGTCTGCGGCCGGAAGCGTCCCCCCGAGAAACGTCACCCGCCACCCAAGGTAGGTGAGATACGCCGAGACCATCCGAGCCGGCAACGAGTGGGAATCGCCCTGAGCGCAGGCAACAACAACGTGCGGCGCGGCCTCATCCATGTCGAATGATCCTGCCAGGAGCGCGATGACGGTCTCCGTGGTGGTGGACGCCGCGTGCTCTTCAGCGATCCGGTAGTCGGCCTGCTGCCACCGCGACCCCACTTCGCGCTGGACGGGAGCGAGGTAGTCAAACAGCACTGCCTCGAAGGGCACACCTTCGTCCATCAATTCCCTCACGAGCCCATAGGCGGCACCGGGGTTGCCACCGACCAGAGCAGCATGAAGTGCCAGGCGAATATGCGAATGCGGATCGACGATGGTCACTGATTCTTCCCAACTTGCTCTGCTCAACCTGCCAACTACGGCACATGCAGCGTAGCGCTCAGCCCTGGAGGACGACCTCGCGGAGGAGATCGAGACGCATCGCTCCGTTGCCGATGATCTGGTCGTGGAAGGCCTTCAAATCGAAGGCGACGCCGCGGCGCCGTTCCGCTTCGGCGCGGATCGACAGGATCTCGCGCTCGCCCAACTTGTAGGCGATGGCCTGGCCCGGCCAGCCGAGGTATCGCATCGTCTCGCTGACCGCCTGGTCCGGCGTACGGAACCCATACGTCCTCAGGTACTCGGTGGCCAACTCGAACGACCACGCCTCCCCAGCCCACATCGGTGCTCCGGCGGGGATGGTCAGCCCCAGATGTAGCCCAATGTCGACCACCACCCTCGTGGCGCGGTAGAGCTGCTTGGCCAGCATGCCGAAGACGTAGTCGGGTCGCTCGAAGTAGCCGAGCTCCAGCATCAGCCGCTCCGCGTAGAGTGCCCAGCCTTCGCCGAACCCGGGATACCACACCATCAGCCGATGCGCCCGGCTGATGCGGTCTGCATTGACCATGGCGGTGCCGATCTGGAGGTGGTGACCGGGGAATCCCTCGTGGTACGCAGTCGAGACGTGGTGGTAGAGCGGGAACACCGTCTGGTCCCCCATCGAATACCACACGCCACCGGGGCGTGTGAAGTCCTCCGAAGGAGGAAGGTAGTAGGCGCCGAGCGGGCCTCCCGGCGGGGCCAGGTTCACGGTGAGCGGCTCGATCTCGGCAGCGACGTCGAAGTGGGTCCCCGTGAGTTCGGAGCGGGCGCCGTCGAGGCGAACCTGGATGAACTCGACGAACGCCTCCGGTGATGCCGCGGCACGAGCCGGATCAGTCTCGAGAAGACTCGTCACCTCAGCGAACGATGCGCCCGGGAGGATCTCTCGTCCGACGGCCTCCGCCTCGGCGATGAGACTCGCCAGTTCGGCCCAACCCCAGGCGTAGGCCTCGTGAGGATCGACATCGATCCCAACCAGGCGGGACGCCGCCCGGCGGTAGCGATCCTCGCCGGCTGCGTCGGTGGCGCGGGCTGCGGGCAGGTAGGTGCTGTCGAGGTAGCTGGTGAACTCCGCAACCGCCCACTTGGCGTGTCTGATGGCAGCCCCGAGCCGATCGACCACAACGCCGTGACCGGTCCGCTCGGCCTTGGCGACGAGGTTGGCAAAGGCCGAGGTCTCGCCGGCAAGGGCGCGACCTTGTTCAACGACGGAACGGACCTGCCGGGCTGCCACCGTCTTGCCGGTCTGTCGCCCGGCTTCGAGAAGATCCCGATATCCGTCAAGAGCCTCGTCGAGAGTTTCGAGCCGGATGCAGATGCTGTCCCACGCCGCCCCGCTCGAGGTGTCCATCATGTCGAAGACCATCGAGAGCGACTGGAACCGGCTCGCCATGTGACGCAGGTCCTCGAAGTGGTCCCCCGCCTCGTAGGCCTCGATCTGCTCGTCGAGTATTCCGCCGACCACTTGAACCGTGCGGCGCTGGACCGGATCAGCGTGGTCGACGTGCTCAGCCAGTTCGGAGCGATAGCGCCTTGCCAATTCGGCCCTTTTCGCCTCACCGTCGGGTCCGAGGTCGCCCCACAGATGATCGTGGCCGGGCAGACCCAGCGCCGTTGCTTGGAGCGGATCGAGACGCGCGTAGTCATCGACGAGGCGGTCGGATAGATCAAAGGGAGTGGTCATGGACGCAGCCTACGGCGCCTCCGCGCCGCGATGAGCAGGTGAAGAACCACCCGCCGCGCCAGCCCGGCCACCGCTACGCTCCGTAGTGACTGTCTCACCAGGAACACCAATGAAACGCCTCACGGTCCTTGCCGCCTTTGCACTCACCGCCGTGCTGCCCGCGGCGTCGGCATTGGCGGCTCCGCCCGATGCCGCCGACTTCGCGGCGGACTGCAATGCCGACGGCCGAGTCGATGTCACAGGAACCGATCGTTACGTCGGCGGCACCGGCGCCCTCAGCGGCGACTGCATCATCGTGCTGGACACCGGTGCGACACTCGTCCTGCGCGAGGTGAAGCTGACCGGCGCGGGGGACCTTGTCGCGATCAGCAGTCCCGAGGAAACCACCATCCGGGTGGTCGATAGCGTGATTGATGTTGCCGGCTACCTCGAATTGACCGCGGGGTGTTGCGCCGGAGACGCCGGCGTGCCCGAGCAGGACGGAACGGTGGTGGTCAAGCGCAGCACCCTGCGCGCCGCAGGCGTGCTGCTGTGGGCATCGTTCGACTGGCCAAATGGCCGAGTGCTGGTGCGGTCATCGGACCTCGAAGCCCGCAGTTCCGGCATCACCGTGGGGGCATCCGACGTCGCCGGTTCTGACGGAACCGCGCGAGTCGTCGAGAGCACTCTGACCGCTGCCGGCCCGGTGACCATCTCGACCGGATCGCTCGGCCGAACGATTGCGAAGTACAACAGCCTATTCGCACCAACAGTGACGATTGAAACCGGCACCGGTGGAGTGTGTCGTTCGGTCGGCAACACTCCCGCGGTCCCCTGCAGCTGAGCTTCCCTCTGGGCAACGCCTTCTAGTGTTAGGCCCTGCGACTGAGGAGCACCCGATGACACAACTCCGCGACCCGAGCCGCGGCGTGGAGCAACTGGCGACCGGCTTCATCTTCACGGAAGGCCCGGTCTGGGACCGCCATGGAGGCGAACTGGTCTTCTCCGACATCCCCGGCGACGTGCGATCCCGGTGGAACCCCGCAACGGGTATTCGGGATGATCGGAGGCCGTCGTCCAAGTGCAACGGGCTCACCTATGACGCCGCCGGCAACCTTCTCGTGTGTCATCACGCCATCTCAACGGTGGTCCGCGAGGCCCCCGACGGCAGCCGGGAGACGATCGCCAGCCACTTCGAAGGTGCCGAACTCAACAGCCCAAACGACATCGTGGTGCGCTCCGACGGGGTGATCTACTTCACAGACCCCTACTACGGGCGGCGTGACGGCGACTACGGGATCGTCCGTCCCCAGGAACTCGACTGGCAAGGCGTCTTCCGTATCGACCTCGACGGGTCGCTGCATCTGGTCGTCCCCCGCGACCTGTTCGAAACCCCCAACGGGCTCTGTTTCGGCCCAGGCGAGGAACACCTCTACATCAACGACACCTCCAACGGGCTGATTCGGCGCTTTGATGTGGCCGCGGACGGTTCGCTAGCGAATGAGCAGCTCTTCGCCACCAACATGATGTCCGCAACGATCGCCGGCAAGCCCGATGGAATGAAGTGCGATGAATTGGGCAACATCTGGGTCACCGGTCCCGGCGGCGTTTGGGTCCTCGACCCTGCCGGTGAACGCATCGACTTCATCGCCGTGCCGGAGAAAGTCGGCAACCTCACCTTCGGTGGACCCGACTGGAGAACCCTGTTCATCACTGCGACGACGTCGCTCTACAGCATCGCCGTCGACGTCGGACCACGGCGCGAACCGTATATGGGTGGGACAGGTCCACTCAGCTGACGGACAACGCGTCCTGCATCATCGCCACCCGCTCGGGGACGATGGCGAACCACGCCCACTTCCCGCGCTGCTCACGGGTGAGGAACCCGGCGTCGGCCAAGATCGAGAGGTGGTGGCTGACCGTCGGCTGGCTGCGCCCGACCGGAGCGACTAGGTCGCAGGCACACATCTCTCCATTCACCGAGTTGGCGATGAGGCTCAACAGCCGGAGTCGAATCGGGTCGGCCAAGACCTTGAAGCCCGCGGCCAACTCCTCGGCCGCGGCGGAACCGATCGGCTCGGTGAGCACCGGTTCACAACATGGCTGAATCGTCACATCCACGCGGGGTAGTGTACCAGACGTATTGACGATCGTCGATGCGTCTGATAGGGTCCACACATATCGAACACTATCGATACGAACCGGGAGCCGTCATGACCGACCCCACCACCCTCGAAGACGTCCGAGACCGCTACGCCACGGCGGCGACCGAGGCTGCCAGTAGTTGCTGCAGCACCGACTGCTGCTCAGACGACGCCCAAGACTTCGGCACCACCCTGTATTCGGCCGAGGACATCGCCACCCTCCCATCCAAGGCAGCCGCAGCCAGCCTCGGATGTGGCAATCCGACCGCCGTCGCCGAACTACGCGAGGGTGAGCGGGTGCTCGATCTCGGGTCTGGAGGTGGCATCGACGTCCTGCTGTCAGCCACGCGGGTCGGACCAACCGGGTTCGTCTACGGCCTCGACATGACCGACGAAATGCTCGACCTGGCCCGCAGGAATCAAGCGGAAGCGGGCGCCACCAACGTCGAGTTCCTCAAGGGGGTCATCGAGGACGTTCCGCTCGAGGACAACACGGTTGATGTCGTGATCTCCAACTGCGTGATCAATCTGTCGCTCGACAAATCCAAGGTACTGGCCGAAATGGCACGAGTCGTGCGACCGGGTGGCCGCATCGGCATCACCGACGTCGTGGCCGAGAACCACCTGTCGCCCGAGGATCGACGCGAGCGCGGCGAGTGGGTGGGGTGCATCGCCGGCGCCCTTTCGTTCGAGGAATACGAGCAGGGCCTCACCGCTGCGGGATTTGCCGATGTGTCCTTGACGCCGACCCACGAGGTCGCCGATGGAATGCGGTCCGCCATCATCCGAGCAACCCGGAGCTAGCGCGGGGCCGGCTCAGCCGGCAGGCATCAGCAGCAGATTCTGGACGGCGCGGCCGACCGGCCCGGTGACGTCGAACAATTCGGCGTCCGACAGACCGGTGCCGTCGGGTTGCCAATGCGACCTGACCTTCGAGCAGAACCACTCCCCGACCGGTTCGCGGTGCAGCGATACCTCGAGGTCGGGATTCAGGAACAGAACGCGATCGAGGTAGTCGTTGTAGCTGACCCCGTTGCCACAGTCGGCCAGCGGAGCAATCCGTTGGAAAGGCGACGGATCCTCGTCGGCCAGGATCGGCACCTTGGTGCGCATCCACATGGTGGTCGGACCGCCTTCGCCGAGCGACTCCGCAGGGTCGTAGCGGACCTCGACGGATGTGGACAGCCACTCGAGACCGTGCGTCGATGACCGGATCGGGAACCTACCGGCGACGGCGGTGGCGAAGTCGGGAGCTACCACCGGCGCCGTGGCGAACTCGAGGTTGTCGAGGCGGCGCAGGTGCATGGCAAAGGCCCGGGCATACACCCGGTCCTCGTCAAGGATCTCCGCCTCGCTGAACGTCACCGAACGACCCGGCCGCCGGATCTCGGCCTGCACCCGGAAACCGGCCATCGGGATGGGCCGCATCAGTTCGACCGTGATGCGGGTGAGACGCTCGTTGGGAACAAGGCGCTCGAGGGCCCGCACCAGCAGCGCCGTCGGCGGGCCGGCGTGGCACGAGTTGGCGTCCCAGGGCCCGCGGGCATACCCGGTGGGCTGGAACCACACTCCATCGCCGGTCGTGAAGTAGGCGTCGGTCACGGGCAGTGAGCGTACTTGAACAAATCGGCGAGAGACCGTCGAATCTGGCGACGGCGCGGCGTCTCTCCTATGGAACCTCAGTCAACCAGGAGGACCCAGAATGAGACGCTTTGCACTTCTCACCGCCGTAGCCCTGATCTTCGGCTTGATGACGGCGAGCGCGGTGAGTGCGGACCCCGGCGACGGTAATCAGAACGGCAACGGCCCGGCGACCGGACAAGAGCAGGAACGCGAACAAGAGCGCAAGCAGGGCGGCGGCGACGAAGCCACCGGACCGAACGGACCAAACGGCCCCTCCGGTGACGACACCACCGGACCAAATGGACCCAACGGCCCCTCCGATGACGACGCTGCGGACCCCGAGCAAGAGCGCGAACAAGAGCGCAAGCGGATTCGCGAGCACGCCGAGGAGTGCCAAGACCCCTCAGCCGAATGCGACCAAGACCAGACCCGCG
>CAYXMJ010000006.1:19006-42353 GCA_964465915.1 uncultured Acidimicrobiaceae bacterium | reverse complement strand
CACCGAGGCCAACAACAACCTCGTGAAGCTCATCAAACGCATCGCCTTCGGATTCCGAAGGTTCCGGAACTACCGGATCCGCGCCCTCCTCTATGCCGGGAAACCTAACTGGGACCTGCTCGCCACCATCACACCCCGCTGAAATCCGAAGTGCCAGTTTGGGCTCACCACGATGGTCGTGACCAGGCAATTCGTGGCCGGGGCAAGCCCGCACGCCAATTAATCAACACCCTTTTGGGTAGGGAGCGCTGATGGAAGAGGCGCTCGAGTGGGTGGCGTTCGCTGCGGGCGCGGCACTTGCCGTGGGAACGGTGATCGCGGTGATGAAGACGCTCATCGTGCCCCGCCGGTCGTGGAGCTTCCTGGCCGCCACCATCGGGCGAGGGGGATACCGTGTCTTCCACCGCATCGCCGTTCGCTTCCCGTCCTTCGACCTTGCGGACCGCTTCCTCGGATTCCAGGCGCCCACCATTGTGATCCTCACGTTGGCATCTCTGCTCGCCGCCTTCATGGTGGCGTTCGCCCTGATGCTGTTGCCGTGGGCGGACATGACCATTGGCGACGCGCTGCGAGAAAGCGGGTCATCTGTGTTCACCCTCGGGTTTGTGTCGACGGCTACTCCGATACCGACGGCGCTCGATGTGTTGGCCGGAGCGACGGGGATGATCTTCGTGGCCCTCACGATCGGCTACCTCCCCTCGCTCTACACAGAGGTGCGGCATCGGGAGACCCTTGTCAAGGAGCTCGAGGTCTGGACGGGCAAGCCTTCCTGGGGCCCCGAGATCCTGGCTCGCTTCACCCTCGTGGGCGCCCTCGACCGCTTGCCCCGTTTGTTTGTGGCTTGGGACGGTTGGTGTGCGCGTGTCGCCGACTCCCACATGAAGTCCCCGGTGCTCACCCTCTTTCGTGGACCCCGCGCCCGAAACCACTTCATCGTTGCGCTCCTGGCCGTGGCTGATGCCGCAGCTCTCGACATGGCGGCCCGGCCGTCGGTTGATCACACCGAGGCTCGGATGCTCCTGCGGCAGGCGTGCAGTTGTTTGCGGGATATCGCCTACCCGATGCGGAGGGTTGACACGGATACCACGGGCACCTTCTTGACCCGGGAGGAGTTCGATCGGGGATGGGACCGGCTGGCCGAGGTCGGCTACCCGGTGGAGGTGGGGCGGGATGATGCGTGGGCGGCCTTCGCGGCCGTGCGCCGGCACTACGCACCAACGGCGTGCCAGATCCTCTTCTGGACGATCGCAGCGCCGGCTCCGTGGAGCGGCGATCGGAACGGCTTTCCGGATATCAGCGACGCCCCCGCGGCTCCCAGGACCTGGTCGATGGTCTGACGGAGACCGGCCGCTGCGTTGGGGACAGGATTTGGCGGAGGCGCGATCCCCTACAGGTCACAGCCCAAGGCGACTCGAACGACCTCCTTCATGTCGGACGGGAACCAGGGCACCTCGGCGAGGACTTCTCGCGCTTCGGTGCTGTCGAGCTCTTCTTGTGCGACGTACCACAGCGTGGTCAGCTCGTGGTCCACGGCTTGTACCGCCTGTCCCTCGGACGTGTTCCACCCCTGCCATGCTCGGTCACCGTCTCATAGGCCGCGATCCGGGATGCCAACGCCGCTTCCGCCCGGTTGAGTCGCTCGAACACGAGGACGACATGCTCGTGTAGATCGGTCGCCTCGTCGGGGGGCTCGAGGGCCTGGAGAACGGGAGGGCAAGTCGGGGTGGATGATCTTTGCGGTCGCAGCCGCTGCGCCGACGTTGTAGCCCCGATCACCAAATACGAGCGATAACACGCCGATCCCGAAACCACGCAATCAGGCATTCACCTCGGCGTGCGGTCTAGCGACGCTGCAGCAAGACCAGCCTCATGACATGTGGGTCCGGTGTGTTGCTGGCAGGTGCTAGTCGAGCAGGTTGATCATCCGAGTCATGAGGCGATACGGACGATTTGGATTGTCCATCTGGTTGACCGAACCGGCGAGATAGACGTCTCGTTTCCGCTGGTAGAAGGCGAAGGACCCCGTAGATCCTGAATGGCCGATGAGTTCGGGAGCGGCCTTGAACGGCGTCATCCAGCGGGGCAGCTGGAATCGCATGACGCCCGATCCGTACTGGAGTGGGAAGAAGATGTTGTTCCAGTGGCTCGTCATCGATGCCAGCCCTGCTTCCGACAGCAACTCCGCCCCGAAGAAGGCCCGCAGGAAGCGCAGCGAATCCGATACCGTCGAAACCACGCCCCCGTCGGGAGCGAAGGACGACATCGCCAGCGGGATGTCGAGGACCCGATCCTTGAAGTAGAACGGGGTGGGTGTCGGCTGATCCCTGGTGTGATCAAAGACGAAGGTCTGTGTCAGACCGAGGCGCGAGAAGATCCTCTCCTCGAAATTGGCGGCGACCGTGGCACCGGTGACCGACTCGATCATGGCTCCCAGCAGGGCGTAGTTCGTGTCGCTGTACTGCGCCTTCGTGCCGTCGTCGGCACCCGGCGGAAACTCCGGCCGAAGGCCGCGAACGATCTCGACGATGTCCTCGATGTCGAGCGAGCGATCGCGTCCTTGCTTCAGATCGTCGACGAGGCTCACCCCGCCTTTCGGCGCGCCCTCGAAGTAGTCAGCGAGTCCGCTGGTTTGGGCGAGGAGTCGAGTTCCCGTGATCTCGTCTGTGTAGTCGACGTCGTCAAGGACGTGGATGCCGTGGATCAGCCCAGGGTCGACGTATGCGGAAATCGGGGCGTCGAGATCGATCGTGCCGTTCTCGGCCAGGCTCATGACGACCGTTGCCGTGTACATCTTCGTGATACTCGCTAGGAAGTATGGCGTCGTCGTGGTCATCGCCGACGAGGCGTCGGCCGCCGCCAGGTCGAGACCGCCGTCGCCAGACTGCAGCGCGGCAATGACGCCTGCGCCCCGGCTCTTGCCGGCCGCGCGGTCAACCAATTGCTGGAGCTCCACCGCCACCACGATCTCTGAGGATAGTCCGCACCGATCACGAAGCGAACATATGTTCGATATAGTGGTGGCGTATGGTCCGGTACGCCGAGCTTCATTGCCACACCAATTTCAGCTTCCTCGATGGGGCGTCACATCCTCATGCGCTGGTCGAGCAGGCAGCCGCGCTCGGCTACACCGCCCTCGGGGTGACCGACCACGACGGGTTCCGCGGGGCGGTCAAGGTGCATCAGGCAGCCACGGTCCTGGGAATGCCGGTGGTCTACGGAGCCGAAGTTGGGTTGGCTCGTTCGGATGAGGATCGGCCGGCGGTGCCCAAACCGGTTGCAGCAGAGCCCGATACGCCGCCAACGCGGCGCGGGCGGATCCGTCGCATGCATGGGTCCAAGCCCACCAACCTGCCGATCCGTGACCACTTGGTGCTCCTGGCTCCAGATCCCACCGGGTACGCCGCGATCAGCCGCTTCGTGACTCTCGGTCAATACCGGGGCAAGAAGGATGCACCCCACTATGACTATGAAGACCTCGGTCGCGCCGCCGCTGACGGCAACCTCGTTGCACTGACGGGGTGTCATCAAGGAGCGGTGCCGCGTGCGGCTGCAGCCGGCGATTTTGCCGCGGCCAAAGAGGCGGCAGCTCGGCTGCGCGAACTGTTCTCCGACCGGCTGTATGTTGAACTCACCCACCACGGCATGCCGGAAGACGGGCCTCGCAACGACATGCTTGCTGATGTCGCCGATGCCCTCGCCCTGCACACGGTGGCATCGAACAATGTGCACTACGCCGTCCGCTCCGATGCCGACCTCTCCGAGGTGCTTGCCGCCATCGGGGGCCGGCGCAACCTCGATGTCGCCGATGGGTTCCGCCCGGCAACGGACGAGCGGTTCCTCAAGTCGCCCGCCGCAATGGCCGAGCGATTCGCGCGCTATCCGGGGGCGGTGGATCGGGCCGGGGAATTGGGAGCCTCGTTGGCGTTCGACCTCGATCTGCTCGCCCCCGAGCTGCCGGATTTCCCGATGCCGGGTGCCTTCAGGGACGAAGACGAGTATCTCCGCTACCTCGTGATCGAGGGAGCCCGCGAGGTCTATCCCGGTCTCGGGACCGACGGGATCGACCCGAAGGCTCGGGCTCGGCTCGAGCATGAGTTGACGGTGATCGAAGACCTCGGATTCGCCGGGTTCTTTCTCGTCGCCTGGGACATCGTCAAGTTTGCCCGTTCGATCGACATCTATTGCCAGATTCGAGGCTCGGGGGCGGATTCCGCCGTGTGTCGCTGCATCGGGCTCACCAGGGTCGACCCGATCAGGCTGCAACTTCCCTTCGAGCGGTTCCTGTCGTCCGAGAGGGGCCGCCCTCCGGATATCGATATCGACTTCGAGGCGGAGCGGCGGGAAGAGGTCATCCAGTACTGCTACCGCCGCTACGGGCGGGAACGGGCGGCGATGGTGTCCAACGTCATCACCTACCGGGCCAAATCGGTGCTCCAAGACGTCGGCAAAGCCTTTGGACTCACCCAGGCGCAGGTGAACGCCCTCACCAAGTATCTCGACACCAGGAACCCCAAAGCGATTCGCACTGAGGTGGAACTGCCCGCCGGGCTCACCTCCGAACTCATCTACGACGTCTGTCAACGGCTCGACGGGTTCCCCCGCCACCTTGGGATCCACTCCGGCGGAATGGTGGTTGCCAAGCGCCCGCTATGGGAGATCGTTCCGCTCGAGTGGGGTCGAATGGAGGATCGCTCTGTGTTGCAGTGGGACAAGGACGACTGTGCCGCGATGGGCATCGTCAAGTTCGACCTGCTCGCCCTCGGAGCGCTCAACGGGCTCCATCTTTCGGTCGACGCCATTCGGGAAGTCCACGGCATCGACATCGATTTGGCCACGATCCCGCAGGAACCGGTCATCTACGACATGCTCACGCGGGCCGACACCGTTGGTGTCTTCCAGGTGGAGTCCCGGGCACAGATGGCAACGTTGCCCCGGATGAAACCCAAAACGTTCTACGACTTGGCGGTCGAGGTGGCGCTGATTCGTCCCGGGCCCATCCAGGGCCATTCGGTGCATCCCTACTTGCGCCGCCGCAACGGCGAAGAGCCGGTTCGATATCCCCACCCGCTGACTGAGCCCATCTTGGAGAAGACCCTCGGGGTGCCCATCTTCCAGGAGCAGCTGATGGAGCTGGCCAGGATCTGTGCCGGGTTCACCGCCGGGCAGTCGGATCGGCTGCGTCAAGCCATGACCCACAAGCGCTCGGATGAGGCGATGGGATTGCTGCGCGACGACGTCTTCGCCGGCATGCAAGCCAACGGAGTCACCGATACCGCCGCCGAGGAGATCTGGGAGAAGCTTCAGGGTTTTGCGTCGTTCGGGTTCCCGGAATCCCACTCGGTGTCGTTCGCCTACATCGTGTACATGTCGTCGTGGCTGAAGTACCACTGGCCCACGGAGTTCTTCATGGGTCTGCTCAACGCCCAGCCGATGGGGTTCTACTCGCCGAACTCGCTGGTGCAGGACGCCCAACATCACGGGGTGGTGGTGTTGCCACCGGATATCAACCAGTCGTGGTTCGACTGCACGGTCGAGCCGGTGGCAGCAGAGGAAGACGACATCGCCGAATACTTGGGGATGCGCTGGAGGCGGGGACGTGGCGCCTTCGATGATCCGATGCGGACCCCGGCGGCGCTGCGGATCGGGCTGCGCTACGTTCGCAACCTCGGGGACGCTGAGATCACGAGGATCGAGGCGGCGCGGATGGTGGCCGGTCCCTTTGGGTCGGCAGAGGACCTCGCCCAGCGGACCGGGTTGCCGGTCGATGCGTTGGAGGCGTTGGCCGCCGGGGGAGCACTGGTTCCGCTGGGGATCGGGCGCCGGGAAGGGATCTGGGCCGCCGGGGCGCTGGCCGGGATGGGGCCGGATCGGCTGCCGCTTGCCTCAGGGACGCAGGCTCCCGAGTTGCCGCCGATGGCACGCTACGACGAGATGCAGGCCGACCTGTGGTCGACGGGGATCTCGGTGCAACATCCCGTGTCGTTCCTGCGCGAACGGCTCAACGAAGCGGGCTGTCTGACGGTGGCGGATGCCTTGGAGCAGCGCCACAACGGGGTGCGGGCGAAAGTTGGTGGCTTGATCACCCACCGGCAGCGCCCCGGCACGGCACGAGGGGTTCGTTTCCTCAACGTCGAAGACGAAACCGGACTCCTCAATGTGGTGGTGATGCCCCAAGTCTGGGACGCCAGCTACGAGGTGGCCCGCAAGGCGGTCGGCGTGGTCATCGAGGGCATCATCGAGTTCCGCGACGGCGTCACCAATCTGGTCGCCCACCGCTTCGAACACTGGCCCGTCACCGGCATCACCTCCCGCGACTTCCGCTAGCTGTGGTGCCCACATGTACGTCGACATGCGGTAGTCCGACCCGTCGGGAGACTGCCGCTATTCTGCGCTGACGATGAACTTGGCGCTGTTCCCGCCGTTGAGTCGGAACGTGACGACGTAATCGCCGGCGACGTCCGGGTCTGTGGTGAGCCTCGTGATCAGAATGCCGACGGGCAGTGCGGTCACCGCAGACGTGCCGAGGAATGACGGTCCATCGGTCGACAGCGCGTGCTCGTCGGCTCCATCAGGTGCGGTGATCGAGACGTGGCCGACCGTGCGACCGTCCTGAACAAGTCGCCCGCGCCGTGCGTTGGTCATTTCCACCTCGACACCCACCAGCGGATTGACAGCTCCGTCCGCCACCGAACTTCGCTTGTCCCAGAGATACAGCCCGACGTCGAGCGAGTCGTTTCCCGCCGCAACTGTCTGGTACAACGGGTTGTTGAATGGCGGTGGCGGCCCGCCGCCGCTGAACACGCTCACGATGTCGACGCTGCGTCGCGCCTTCGGAATGATGCGAAGCTCCCCGGTGCCCGCCAGCACCTCTGGGGATGCCGGGTCGGGTTGGATGGCGACCTCGACGCCGTACAACCCCGGGCCGGGGTTACGGAAGCCATTGAGCACCAGGTGGACCTGCTTCGGTCCGGGCCCCGCTGCGCCGACGAGGTAGTCGTCGGTCAGGGTCAGCGTGACCGTCGTGCCACTGACGTCCACGACCCAGGGGAACAAGGGTGGGGGAGCCGGGGGACTCTGCGGCCAGCCCTGCAGGATCGCCGGCTGCGTCGCACCGGCCCCGGTGTTCACGAAGTCGTCCGGGAACGCGATCGTGATTACGGCGCCGTTCCTCAGGCTGATCCCCGGGATTGCAGGATCCGGGTCCACGAACGTGATCACGACATCGGTGATCTCACCCGCGGCCGTGCCGTCTGGCGTCACCGCCGCTTTGGCGACACTGATCGTGAGAGCGTCTTCACCGTTTGCACCGGCCGCCGGCGCGACGAGCGCCATGGCAAGCGCCATGACAAGAAGCAGAAGTGCGTTGCGCCGCATGTTGTCCCCCTCGGATTTCCACCTCGTGTGTGGTGGCGATCAAGTGTGCCGATGCAAGTCCTCCCACGCTGGGTGACTGTCGGTGTTTGGACAAAGTGCTTTTGGATACTGCTTGGGCGTCGACTTATCGACGGAATTCAACCCGAGCTGGTCGATGAGATCGCCGAGGCGATCGCCGCGGTGGAAGGCGTCGAAGCGGTCGTGGACCTCAGAGTCCGTTCGGAAGGCCACCAACTCCGCACTGCGGCTTCGGTCGCCGCGAACCCGGACGTCACCGTCAAGCAGGGCCATGACATCGCCCACAACGTCGAGCGCCACGATGTCGTCGCTCACACTCGCGCCCCTGGTCGACGCCTCGAGGCAGGAACCATCGTGCCCCAGCGTTTCACGATCTGTGAAACGTCACAAGAATGGTACGGCAAAGACCGATCCGGGACGTGCCGGTGGGTGCCCCCAACGGATTGCGCGTTCGTGCACTTGAGTTGGTGACCGGCGACGCCCAATTCAGGGGGCGGGTCGGACTGTCGTCGCTGACCGCCCCCAACCGCCCGTGCGGATCGTTGGTGGTGCAGCAGCTAGGCGACGACCTCGGACATCACCTCGAGGGCGTGGTCGACGTCGCCTTGGCCGACGCCGAGATGGGTGACCGCGCGGATGGTGTCGGCGCTCAGCGCCAGCAAGGCCACGCCGCGGTCGTTGCACCGGGTCGAGAAGTCGTAGGCGGGAATGGTCTCGACCCTGAAGTAGAGGATGTTGGTGACGGGGCCGCTTCCGTCGAAGGCCAGGCCTGGAATCTCGGAGATGCCTCTGGCCAGACGGGCTGCGTTGTCGTGGTCCTCGACCAGTCTTGCCCGGTGCTTTTGCACCGCGTAGAGCGCTCCGGCCGCCATCATGCCGGCCTGGCGGAAACCACCGCCGAGCATCTGCTTGACCCGCCTCGCCGTGGCGATCAGTTCGGTCGATCCGGCCAGGGCCGACCCCATTGGGGCACCAAGGCCTTTCGAGAAGCAGACGCTGACGGTGTCGAATCCGGCGGCGTGCTCCGCCTCGGCGATTCCGGTGGCTGCGGCGGCGTTCCAGAGCCGGGCACCGTCGAGGTGGGTCGCTAACCCGAGCTCGTGGGCCGTGGTGGTGACGTCCGTGATCTGTTCGAGCGGCCAGATGGTCCCGCCGGCGCCGTTGTGGGTGTTCTCGGCCGCAACCAAGGTCACCGGCTGAAAGAGCTGCGGTGGCATCAGGGGTGGCGGAGCCGGAGTGGCGGCCCGCACCTGGTCGGCGGTGAAGGTCCCGTCGGAACCGGCGAGCTGGTGGATGGTCAGCCCGGAGATGGCGTTGGCGGCACCGAGCTCGTGACTGTCGATGTGGGCGCCTTCGGAGGCGAGCACGATGTCGCCCGGCGACGTGTGGGTGCGCAGCGCCGCCTGGTTGGTCATCGTCCCGGTCGGCATGTAGATGGCTTCATCCTTGTCGAGCAGGGCGGCGACATACGCCTCGAGTGCGAGCACGGTCGGGTCGTCGTGGTACACGTCGTCGCCGACGGGGGCCTCGGAGATGGCAGCCCGCATCTCGGGCGTCGGTTGGGTAACGGTGTCGGAGCGGAGATCAATCATGTCCGCGACGATAGCCCGGCGCACCGGTGTCGAGGCGGGCGACTCAAAGCAGACGGGCGACTCAAAGCAGTCTCTTGGCGATGATCTCCTTCATCACCTCGGTGGTCCCGCCACCGATGGACAGGATTCTGTTGTCTCGGTAGAGGCGCTCAACCAGATACCCCCGCATGTAGCCGTAGCCACCGAAGATCTGCACTGCTTCGTTCGTCACGAAATCGCTCGCCTCGGTGGCGAAGAGCTTGGCCATGGACACTTCCGTCACCTGGTCCTCACCGGCATTCATGCGGGCGGCCACCCGGTAGGTGTACTCACGGCTGACCTCAACCCGGGTTGCCATGTCGACGAGCTTGTGTCTCAGCACCTGAAAGCCGGTGAGCGGTTTGCCGAACGCCCGGCGCTCTGCTGCGTAGGCGAGGCAGGCTTCCAGCGCCAGTTCGGCGTTGATGTTGGCTCCGACCGACAGCTGGAGGCGCTCCTTTTGGAAGTTCTCCATGATGGCGTAGAAGCCCATGTTCTCCTCGCCGATCAGGTTGGCGGCTGGTACCCGGCAGTTGTCGAAGAACAACTCCGCCGTGTCCGATGCCCACCAGCCCATCTTGGCCAAGGGGCCCGACCTCGTGAATCCGGGCGCGTCGGCGTCGATGACGAGCAGGCTGATCCCGTGGTGGCCCTCGCCACCGGTGCGGACCGCAACCGTGAACTGGTCGGCGCGCACGCCGCTGGTGATGAAGGTCTTCGAGCCGTTGACGATGTAGTCGTCGCCGTCGCGCACCGCGGTAGTCCTGAGCCCGGCCACGTCGGAGCCGCCCCCGGGCTCGGTCACGGCCAGCGCCGCAATGCTCTGTCCGCTCAGTACCGCGGGCAGCATGCGGTCGCGTTGTTCGGGTGTCCCGAAGGCGACGATGGGGGGCAGGGCGATGTCGTGTGACCCGAGCGAGGCGCCGAGGCCTCCCGACCCGCAGCGGGCGACTTCCTCCCAAGCGACGATCTTCATGAACAGGTCGCCCGGTGTCCCGCCGTACGCCTCTGGGTATCCGATGCCCAGTAGTCCGATAGCGGCAGCCCGGGCATACAGGTCTCGCGGGAATCCGGCGGCTTCTTCCCACTCGTTGACGTGAGGGATGATCTCGGCGGTCACCCACTCGCGGGCAACCCGCCGAACCAGGTCGTGGTCGGGGGTGAAGTACCGGTCGTAGCCGGTCATGCGCCGGGTGTCAGGTCCCAGGACCCGTCGGTGAAGAGGCGGGGCTGAAGCACGTAGGCGATCTCGCCGTGGGCTGTCATGATGTCCCGCCATGAGGCGATGGCGAGGTCGATGCCGACCGCGGTCGCCGTCTTCACTTGGACCCGGCCTCCGGTCAGTTGGTAGACGAGCGTGCCCCAGGCGGGCTGATGACCGACCAGCATCAGCCGTTCGATCTCGGGTCCGGCGTGTGCGGCGACGGCGAGCGCTCCGTCCGCCGAGGTTCCGTACAGGTCATCGCTGAGTTCGATGGTTGTGTCCCAGTCGCCGGCTTCGGCGGCGAGTTCGACGGTGGTGCGGGCGCGCACTGCCGACGAGCTGTAGACGAGGTCGGGGATCTGGTCCATGTTGGCGAGGGTGACGCCCATGGTCCGGGCGGCGGCGGTCCCGCGTCGGGCAAGCGGCCGCTGATGGTCGGTGCTGAAGTCGGCGTCCCAGTCCGACTTGGCGTGGCGCAATACGATCAATCGCTTCATGTCCCCACGCTACCTCGCGGGCATGGGGGAGGTCACGTTGACCGGCGTCTGCACCCGCCGACGGTCCCTTCAGGGCGCAGTAGCAAGGGCCAGGAGATGTGGGCTCATTCCGAGCAGCGACGGCTCGGTCTCCACGGTGCGAATCGCCGCGAGCAACGCTTCTCGAGAGTTGGGATCGTCGAGACGCTCTACGAAGTCCCGGGCGATCCAGCCGATGCCCTCCACCCCCAGGACTTCTACGGCCGTGAAGCCGGCGGCGTCCAGTTCGGCAGCCAGGTCGCTCGGGAGATGGAAGTAGGCGGTGGTGAAGTACGCCGGCTTGTCGGTCAGGTTGTTGTGGCGTCCGTCGCTCAGGCCGGCGGCGACAATGTCCATGAAGGTAGGGTCGTCGATGAAGCCGCGGTCGAGGCTATCGAGTAGCGCAGCGAAGCGGGTAATGGCCGCGGCGGCCACCACTCCTCCAGGCCGCAGCACACGGCGGGCCTCGGTGAGAGCGGCGAGTCGCTCCTCGGGGTCCTGTAGGTGGTAGAGCGGCCCCATCAGCAGGACCGCGTCCGCAGAGTCATCGTCCAACGCGATCCGGGCTGCGGCGCCGCAGGTGGCCGAAGCCAGCGAGACCCCGGCGGCCGTTGCCCGCTCGGTGGCCTGATCGATGTGGCGGGGGACCGGGTCGACGAGATGCACCTCGTAGCCGAGGCCGGCGAGCCAGGCGGCATAGACCCCCGGGCCGCCGCCGACGTCGACGACGCACGCCGGCGCCGGCGGCAGTACCCGCAGGAAGATCTCCTGGGTGCGCACCAGCTCCAGGGTGCCGTAATCGCTTGCGAGGCGGTCGGCTTCCTCGTAGCGGCCGTAGTGGTCGACGATCTCGGATCGGATCAGTGGTTGGTCCATGGCGGAACCCTACGCGGCAGCGACCCAAGCGAACAGCAGTTGGGCGCCGTAGTAGAGCGGCAACCCCCAAATGCGGTTGACGACACCCGGAGCCACAAAGCGATCACGGGCGACGGCGACGTCGGAGAGGTAGAAGGCAACCGCACCCACCGGGATGCGCCAGTCGGCATCCGCCTGCGCCGTTGCCGCCGCGGCGAGCACCATGAGGGTGATGGTGACGACGTACGCGAGGACCGGCAGCCGCATCTGTTGGTCGACATGTGGCCATAGCCAGCGCAAGATGAAGGCGCCGACCACGAGCACCACAAGCGTTGGAAACCACAACGGTTCGGAAGCGCCGCGCACCAGGAACGCCACGATGTAGGCGACGTGTGCCACCAGAAAGGCAACCAAGCCGCTGAGGAAGGCCGTTCTGCTCGGGTAGGTGAGGAGGAGATCGCCGAGCCAGGAGAGGGCGAGACCGACGACCATCCATCGTCCAAACCCCGTATCCCACGCTCCGAGCGAGAGGGCAACGGCCACGAAGGCGGTAGAAGCGACCATCTTGGCCGGCCGGCGCCAGGCCGGCCGATTGGTTTCAGCCCATAGGAGGGCGGCGAGGCCGGCAACACACGTCACGGTGAAGCCCCACGCCATTTCAGCCCTCGGACTCGGTGGTCCATCCTCCCGGATACGCCACCACCAGCCCTTGGTCATTCACCGTGAGGTCGGTCTGATAGTCGCCTGCGCGGTAGCGGTACCGCAGCGGGGCAAGACGCTCGTAGTGGTGGGTTCTGCGCTCGATTTCGTGGGCAGGGAACGCAACGAGCACGGTGGAGGCCTCGGCCGATTCTCCAACATTGAGCCCCAGCCGACGGATGGCGAGCGTGTTGGTCGCTGGCGTCCACGCCAGATCGACGTCGACGGCGCCGTACAACTCGAGGACGGGATCATCCCCGGCAGACCAGGTGCCCGCTCCGTCGCTATTGAGGGCCATGCGCCGATCGCCGGCATTGGTTTGGACGTGGGCGCCGACGGTTCGGGTCCGCCAGTCGGCGTCGGTGAGCACCGAGTAGCGGATCTCGATCGGTCCCGTATCGTCGACCAGCAACACCGTGCCGGCGAGGCGAAAGCCATCAGGCGTTGACTCGAGGACGGCTCGTTCCATTCCGACTCGGTCGACGCGGCGCCACAGGATGTTCGGCACGGTCACAGCCTTTCTGCGATGTAGTCGATGGCTCGGGTGAGCTTCTCCGCATCGGAGGGTTCGATATTGGGGAACGCCGCCACCCGAAGCTGGTTGCGACCCAGCGTCCGATAGCTCTCCGTGTCGACGATGGCGTTGGCTCGCAGCACTCCGGCGACGATGTCGGCATCAATAGCGTCGACCAGGTCGATCGTCACGACCGTAGGGCTGCGCTGGGCCGGGTCGGCAACGAACGGGGTGGCGTAGTCGGCTGCATCCGCCCAGTCGTACAGGATTCCCGACGTGCGGCGGGATCGGGCGGCGGCCCACTCCAGGCCGCCCATTTCGAGCATCCAGTCGAGTTGGCGCCGCATGAGGAACAAGGTTGCCAACGCGGGGGTGTTGTAGGTCTGGTCCTTGCGGCTGTTGTCAAGAGCGGTGCGCAGATTGAGGAACGGCGGGATCCAGCGTTGGGACGCAAGGCGTTCGATCCGGGAGACAGCGAAGGGCGAGCAGAGCGCGATCCACAAGCCACCCTCCGACCCAAACGCCTTCTGCGGTGAGAAGTAGTAGGCGTCGAAGGCCGAAGACGGCACTTCGATGGCGCCCGCCGCCGAGGTGGCGTCGACCACCACAAGACCTTCAACGCCTTCGGGGCGGGTGACCGGCATCGCTACCCCGGTAGTGGTCTCGTTGTGGGTGAGGGCGTATACGTCGACGTCGGGGTCGGGTTCGATGCTTGGGTGGGTTCCGGGTTCCGACTCGATGATGTCAGGAGCCTCGAGATGAGGCGCAGCGGCGACAACGTCCGCGAACTTGCGGGAGAAGACGCCGAACACCAGGTGTTGGCTGCGCTGCTCGATGAGACCAAACGCCGCCGCATCCCAGAATGCCGTTGCGCCCCCGATCCCGAGGATGACCTCGAAGCCTCGCGGCAGCCCGTAGTAGTCGGCGAGGCCCTCACGGATAGCGGCAACCACGGACTTGACCGCCGGGCGACGGTGGCTTGTGCCCAGGTAGGACGATCCGCTGACGCCAAGTTCCAGCACCGCCTCAGAGCGAACCTTCGATGGTCCAGAGCCAAACCGGCCGTCGGCAGGCAGCACCTCAGGGGGGAGTTGGATGTGGGGGAAACTTGGCATCGTCGTTACCTGGGTAGGGTGCAGAATCCGAGAACCGAATCGATCGGCCTGATTCAGGAGAGTAGTGAGCCATGGACGAGGCAACGGCATCCGGCATTTCGAGGCGAGCCGCCGGTGTGGAGGCATCCGCAACGCTGGCGATCGACTCCAAAGCGAAGCAATTGCGCGCCAGTGGAGAGAACGTCATCGGCTACGGAGCCGGCGAGCCCGACTTCCCGACGCCAGAACCCATCGTGGCCGCCGCGGTTGCCGCCGCCAAGGACGTCGCGAACCACCGCTACACGCCGGCGGCCGGTTTACCCGACCTGCGGGCCGCGATCGCCGCCAAGACTGCCCGTGACAGTGGATATGCGGTAGATCCGTCCCAGGTGGTCGTCACCAACGGCGGCAAGCATGCCGTCTACGCCACGTGTCAGGTCATACTCGATCCCGGCGACGAGGTCTTGTTGCCGGCTCCCTACTGGGTGACGTACCCGGAAGCGATCAGCCTTGCCGGTGGAGTCACCGTACCGATCCCCACCGATGTTGGTGACGGGTTCAAGGTATCCGTCGAGCGTCTCGAGGCGGCTCGGACGCCGCGGACCAAGATGCTCATCTTCGTGTCCCCTTCCAATCCCACGGGCGCCGTGTACCCCGAGGCGGAGATCCGCGCCATCGGCGAGTGGGCAGCTCGGCACGGCATCTGGGTGATGACCGACGAGATCTACGAGCACCTCACCTACGGCAGCGCATCGTTCTCATCGCTGCCGGCAGTCGCTCCGGAGGCCGCCGAGCGGACCGTTGTCGTCAACGGTGTTGCCAAGACGTACGCCATGACGGGATGGCGGGTGGGTTGGATGATCGGCTCCGATGAGGTTGCCAAGGCCGCTACCCGGATGCAGTCCCACATGACCTCCAACGTCTCCAATGTGGCGCAGCGGTCGGCGCAGGCGGCAGTCGAGGGTCCGCTCGACGCCGTCGAGGCAATGCGTACCGCTTTTGATCGGCGCCGACAGCTGATGTACGACATGCTCAACGCGATTCCCGGTATCACCTGCCTGGAGCCCGAGGGTGCCTTCTACGCCTTTCCCGAGATGGTCGGTTTGCTGGACCGGGACCTGGGCGGTCGAACGGCGGCGACGACGATGGAACTGGCGGCGCTGCTGCTGGACGAGATCCGGATCGCAATCGTGCCCGGCGAGGCATTCGGAGCACCCGGCTACGCTCGATTCTCGTTTGCGCTGGGCGACGACGACCTGCGCGAAGGGTTGGAGCGCCTCCAGCAACTGGTGATGAACAGCTAGCGGAGCTCTTCCATCTCGGCGGCGACCGTGTTCCAGGCCCTGCTGCGGGGGTCGATCAGGACGAAGTGGTCGGCGTCCTCCAACTCGTGATAGACGACGGCATCGCCGGCGTCCGCCGCTCTCCCGGCGTAGTCCCGGCTCAGGGCCACGGGGATGAGATCGTCGTTGTCGCCGTGGACGATCAGCTGGCGGACGCCGCAAGGGACGAGTTCGGCCGGAGAACTGGTCGCATACCGCTGTGGGGTTGCGTCGGGACTATCCCCGAGGAACTCAGCTACCGCGTCGCCCCCCAGCCCCGCCCGAAAGCCCGCCGCAAGGTCTGCCATCGGAGCGAGGCCAACGGCCGTGCGAATGCGCACCTGGGGCAATGCACCGGGTGCCTCGAGGGATAGCGAACTGCGAGCGGCGGCCCACAGCGCGAGGTGGCCACCCGCCGAGTGTCCGATCGTCGTAACCGCATCGAGGTCAAGGCGGAAATCGGCGGCCAGCGGAGCGAGGGCGTCGATGGCGCCGGCTACATCCTCGAGCGTTTCGGGCCAACCTCCGCCCGTGCCGAGTCGGCGATACTCGACGTTCCATGTGGCCCACCCTCGCTGGGCGAGGTCGACAGAGATGCCGTCCATCAGGTCTCGGGTCCACACGTTGCGCCAGAACCCGCCGTGCAGCATCACGGCCACCGGGAAGGGACCGTCGCCGGCAGGCACCCGCAGATCGGCCACCTGATCGGGTTGGTCGCCATACGCCAGGGTGAGCGGCTCCCAGGTGTGTTGCCAATAGAGGTGGTGGAGCGCGGCTCGGTAGCCCTCGAGGCCCCGGCCGGCGATGGCATAGACACACGCCGGCGCGGTCACCGAGGTCCGGCGCCATGGCTCGCGCTCGTGGATGTTGGAGATGTGCACTTCGACGGCTGGCGTCTTGATCGCGCTCAGGGCATCGTGGATGGCATAGCTGTAGTGCGTGAAAGCGCCGGGGTTGATGATGATTCCGTCGCAGCCTGTGACAGCGGCGTGGATCCGGTCGATCAGGGCACCCTCGTGGTTCGACTGGAAGGTCTCGACCTCAACCTCCAACAGCGCGCCCCAGGCCCTGATATGGGCCTCGAGCATCGGGAGGGTGGTCGATCCGTAGACGTCCGGTTCACGGGTTCCCAGCAGGTTCAAGTTGGGGCCGTTGATGACGAGGATGCGCTCCATGGCCGTACGCTAACCGGCGCCGCCGCCCGAGGGCGCGATGTGCTCGGGGGCGAGGCGACGCCCCAACGCCAGGGTCTTGGGCTCGAGCGGAGATGGCACCACTGGGCGAGACGTCGCAAGTCTCGCCGCGATGGCCGCGACGACCTCATGGGACGTGATGGTTGGGTTGGCGTCCTGCAGCGCGCCTGCGGTGCTGGGTTGCCACGGCAGGTCGAGTTCCCGATAGACGGGTTCGAGGACGTTGCGCACCAGCGAACCGCACGAGACGACGATGACACCACCGATGTGGGCGGCGTTGCGAGCCAGTCTCTGGCCGACCCCCATCACTTTGATGGCGCATCCGATGTTGATGCTGTATTCCCCGGGGCAGTATTCGCCCGGGATCTCGCCGATCTCGGCGCTGATGCTCAAGTCGGCGAATGCGGAGACGAGGAGTTGAGCGAGGGCGCAAAAACGTTCGTGGATGCCGCGGCGGGGATCGTCTTCGGGGATGGTCCAACTGAACGCGAGGGTTCCTTCGTGGAACACGGCCGCCCGGCCGCCGGCGAGGCGCTCGACCGCCTCGAAGCCGGCGTCCCGAGCCGCGGCGACGGCTGCCGGGTAGCCGGGAGCAATTGTGTCGCGTCTGCCGAAGGCGACGACTCGGCCCGGCTGGTTGAGTCGAAAGGTCTCGGGAATCTCATCGTCGGAGGCTCGCAGCAACAGGGCTCTCGAGAGAGCGATATCTAGGCCAGGGTCGGCTGCGAACCCTGCGGTGATGAAGCGAAGCGGCGTGTCGTTCACGGCGGGGATCGTAACCGCGCCCGGCCATCGGCGATCTGTGGCGCGGTCCTTGGTGTCGCTGTTGCGAAGGTCACGGTAATCTCCTCGGTGAGGGAGGCCAGGAAACCCTTTGTCGACGCCCGGAGTTGTACGTACGTGAAGCGAAGCATGCTTGTGCTCATGGTTGCGGCGTTGCTTGCCGCTGCGTGCGGCGAGAACGGCCTGCTCGACGGGGTTGGGGTGCGCACTCAGGATGCGGTGGTGGGGACCACGACGACGACGGTGTTCGTGCTGGTGGACGAAGTCGATGTGGCTCCCCAGGGCACCGTCGCCGCCAACTCTGTCCTGTGGCTCAATGACGGTCTCGAAGGAGAAGTGACCGGCAGCCAAACCGAGGTCATCTCCCGCGTCTTCAACCGCGGCAAGGGCAACCGGTTCGTTCAATCGAGCAGGATCGAGATGGAGTTGGTGCTGCCCGGGATCGAGTTCCCCAGGGTCGTACCACGCGGCGTGACCTGGATCACGAGCCAGTTGGTCTACGACGTTGCCTCGGGGACGATCGACACGGGGACTTCCGCCGCATTTGGGTTGTGGGAAGTCGAGCCGTACACCATCGATGAGGGGAGGGTCGGCGTGCTTCGGGTTGGGATCGCCCCCGAGGAGAAGCTCGCTGAGATCAGGGCCGAGGTAGTGGTCGACGGGCTTTCGTTGACGTGGGACGACCTCGACTACCGCTACGAGTTGTTCTGCCGAGAGTCGCTGCCGGAGGACCTCTGTTGGAAGATGGCGGAGTCTTCGACCCCACTCATCGTGATCAATCGGTCGTAGGAATGCACCTGGACCCAACCAACGAGAACGGGCGAAGGTTCCTTGAACGAGGCTTCACCGGACCGGTGACGATGCTGAACCTGCTGCGGTTTCGTGAATGGGCCGAGTATTCGGCATTTCCCGAGCTTGCCCCGGACGCTCCGATCACAGGTCGCGAGGCGTACGACCGGTATGTCGCTCACACCCTGCCGTTCTTGGCGGCGGCCGGGGGAGAGGTCCAGTTTCTCGGCGAGGGCGGGTCCTATCTCATCGGTCCGGAGGATGAACGGTGGGACGTCGTGATGTTGGTTCGTCACGCCTCCGTGCAGGCCTTCATGGGTATGGCTGAGAACGCCGACTATCTCGCCGGACTTGGGCATCGGGTTGCGGCATTGGAGGACTCTCGGCTGCTGCCGATCGAGGCCACCAGCCCCATGCCAAATTGGGTCTGATATTTCGAGAACGCCCCTAACGTCAGGGCAACCCACCTGAGAGATCTCGTTGAGCACCACCACGCGTTCCGTACTTGCTGCACTACTTCTCGGCCTACTTGGCCTGTCGATTGTGTCCGGCGTGGTCAGTTGGTGGGCCGACGACTCGCTGTACGAACCCGACATCATGGTCGCCGCCTTTGGCGACCTTCCCGACGACCCGGAACGAGCCGATGCACTGGGCGCCTGGATCGCCGAGGAGGCCATTAGTGGCCTGGCGGTTGAGGAACGCATCGAAGAGGTTCTGCCGTTTGGGCTCTCGCTGGTCGCGGGGCCGGTGACGGACCGGGTCGAGGATGCGGTGTCGATCGCCACGGCGGAGTTGATCCAGACGGAGTTGTTTGCGGGCATCTGGGATGCGGCTCTCCCGGCAGCCCACGAGGCCTTCGTGCAGGCGCTGGACGACACCGGCGACGGTGTGCTGAGCGCTGAGGGCGGGGTCGTCACGGTGGACGTTTCTCGTGCAATCATCGCCGCCTACGACCAGGTGGCCGACTTCCTGCCAGAGATCTCCAACGACGGGCTATTCGCTGAAATCACAGGGCTCCGCGCTGGGGAGATCAAGGGTGCGATTGGGGACCTTCTGTTGACCTACGTTCCGGATGGCCTCGGCTCGTTAGTTCTGATCGACTCGCCGGCGCTGGCTGCAGTGGAGCAGGCCGATGATCAACTCGGCCGGATTGTCTGGCTTTCCGTGCTGGCCTCGGTCACGGCTGGCGTTGCCGCCATCGTGATGGCGCCCCGGAGGTGGACGGTGGTCGCCCTTGGGCTGACGTTGGTTGCTGCTTCGGTGATCGGGTTCGCCACGACTGCGGGAGCGGAGCGCGCCATCATCGCCGCTCTGGCCGATCTCCCGTTCTCCGGCGGAGGACTTGCCTTCGACGGTTGGCTCAGCGCCTGGCAGCTGTTCCTGATGGTGTCGACCATGGTTGCGGTCGGTCTCGGCATCGGCGCCGCCGTTGCATCGATCCGGCGTCCGGCGAAGGTTGTCGGCGACCGCTAGATCGCCGCCCCGCTGAATCGGCACGGATAGGATCCGGCCTCGATGTCCAAGCAGCTCACCAACATCGGGTCGCGCCCGGCGGCCTACGGGCCTGCTGAGTGGGCGATGACGCTGGCGTTGAGCCTCATCTGGGGGTCCGCCTTCCTATGGATCGCGATCGGCGTCGACTCGCTCTCGCCTGGAGTGGTGGCGTTTGGGCGAGTGGCGCTGGGGGCGCTTGCGCTTGCCGCCTTCCCCCGCGCCCGCCGGCGGATCGCCCGAGCCGACTGGCTCCTGATCGTGGCCATCGCCATCGTTGGCAACGCCGGGCCGGCGTGGTTGTTCGCCCAAGCCGAGACCGAGATCGACTCCGCGGTTGTCGGCATGATCACCGCGGGAACCCCGCTCCTCACGCTCGTCGTGTCGAGCTTGCTGCTGTGGCGGTTGCCGGGGCGCGCTCAAGCCATTGGTATCGCTCTCGGTTTTCTGGGTATCGCGATGATGACCATGCCGTCGCTGGTCGGCGCCGACGCCACGCCGGTGGGCATAGGTCTCGTGCTCATTGCGACGGTCGGATACGCCCTCAACTCCAACCTCATCGTCCCGCTCCAGCAAAGGTACGGGGGACCGGCCGTCATCCTCTGGGCGTTGATTGTGTCGAGCGTCCTGCTGTTCCCGTTCGCGGTCGGCGGGGCCGCGGATTCCGAGTTCACCTGGCCGGCTGTGACGGCCGTGGTGGTTCTCGGCGCACTGGGCACGGGTGGTGCCCGGGCTCTCGCGGCAACGCTCGCAGGGCGGGTTGGCGCTCCGAGGATGTCGACGGCTGCCTACTTCATTCCGATCGTTGCCATCGTGCTCGGCGTCACCTTCCGTGGAGAGACCATTGCGCCCGTGGCCGTTGCGGGCGTCGCGGTAGTCCTGATCGGCGCATATGCGGCGACCCGGGCGGTCGGGGTACGTCCCGCAGATCGGGTCGAGCGGGGAACCGTCAACGGGACTCGGTGACGCCTCGGGTTGGCGCCGGTAACCGACGCCGGAGGGCTATCGGATGCGGTCTACTGGGCCGTTGCGGGAGAGGGCAACCCATGACTGCTGGGTGACCTCAGGGCCGCTCGGCAGCATTGAGGATCGAACCCAAGCTAGCGACCAAGTAGTGACCAGCCCTTCGTTCATCCCGTTTCTCCCCCGTTCAGTACGGTTCACTCCATTGCAGCGTGAGCATCGGTATCCTTTGTGCCCCAAGGGGTTTCAAGAGATTCCCAGGTAGGAGTGATTTCCCATCTTCCATTCGGGTGGCTGGTGGAGCTACGTTCGCTACGACGAGGAACAGGACCGACCGAAACTCGATCGGGCTCTGCTGCGTCGCGTCGTCGGGTATGGGGCCCCCTACAAGAAGGAGATCGCGGTGGTGCTCGTCACCATCGTGGCGATCACGCTCTTGTCGGTGATTCCGCCACTGTTGATCAGGCAGCTGATCGATGTGGCCATTCCGGCGGGAGACCTCGGCATGGTGACGTTGCTCGGGTTGGGGATGGTGGCCATACCGATCCTCACCGGTGGCCTTGGCGTGGCGCAACGGTGGGCATCGGCCGCCACTGGAGAAGGGATCATCTTCGACCTCCGCTGCCAGCTCTACGGGCACCTGCAGCGGATGTCGCTTGGGTTCTTCACCGCTACCCGCACCGGCGAGTTGATGAGCCGGCTCAACAACGATGTCGTCGGCGCCCAACAGGCCGTTACCGGAACGTTCGTCTCGTTGGCGGCCAACTCACTGTCGGTCGTCGTGACCCTGTTCGTCATGTTCGGAATCGAGTGGCGGCTGACGCTGCTGGCCGTTGCTATCCTCCCCGGCTTCATCCTTGCCTCGCGTCGGGTCGGGAAGATGCTGCGGGCGGTGCGCCGGGATCAGATGGAGTACAACGCCCGGATGAACGCTCAGATGCAGGAGACGCTGAGCGTCTCGGGGGCGTTGTTGGTGAAACTGTTCGGGCGTACCACCTCGGAGGACGCCGAGTTCGCAGCTCGCGCCACGAAGGTGCGCGAGCTAGGGGTTCGGCAGGCGACGATCGGACGCTGGTTCTTCATGGCGCTTGGGGTGATGAGCGCACTCGGGACGGCGATTGTGTTCTGGGTTGGGGGCGTGATGGTCATCAACGAGGTTCTGACCGTCGGCAGCGTGGTCGCAATGTCCTTCTACCTCGCCAACCTCTACGGGCCGCTGTCGGGCCTCTCGAACGCCAGGGTCGAGTTCGCCACCTCGCTGGTGTCATTCGAGAGGGTGTTCGAGGTGCTCGATCTGCCGCTCGAGGTCCCCGAACCGGCCCAACCGGTGTCGATGAATGGAGCGCGTGGCGCGGTCGAGTTCGATGACGTCTGGTTCTCCTACGGTGAGGGTGGCTCCGATGGGCTCGAATCCGTGCGCCGCTTCAGTTGGATGGGCGTGACCGAGGGCGAAGACTCTGCCCAACGACAGGTAGCGGACGACTGGGCGCTGCGCGGCGTCTCGTTCCGGGTCGACCCGGGAGAGTTGGTGGCGCTCGTCGGCCCCAGCGGCGCCGGCAAGACCACCACGACCTACCTGGTACCGCGGCTCTACGACGTCACCAGGGGCGCCGTACGCATCGACGAGCAAGACGTGCGCGACGTCAGTCTCACCGACCTCGCCCACACGATTGGGGTGGTGACCCAGGAGTCCTACCTCTTCCACGACACGATCGCCGCCAACCTCAGGTACGCCAAGCCGGACGCGACGGCCGACGAGATCCGGGCCGCAGCTGAAGCAGCCAACATTGCCGACTTCATTGCAACGCTGCCGAACGGCTACGAAACCGTCGTCGGCGAGCGCGGCTACCGGCTTTCGGGCGGGGAGAAGCAGCGCATCGCCCTTGCCCGGGTCATCCTCAAGGACCCCAGAATTCTGATCCTTGACGAAGCCACGTCACACCTCGACGCCCACAACGAGGCGCTCATCCAGGAAGCGCTGGAGCGGGTGATGCAGGACCGGACCTCCCTGGTGATCGCCCACCGGCTCTCGACGATCCTTTCGGCGGATCGCATCTTCGTTGTCGACAGGGGCACCTTGCAGGAAAGCGGTACCCACGACGAGCTGCTCGCCATGGACGGCCTCTACGCCAGCCTCTACCAAACCCAGTTCACCAAGGCGGACACCTTCTGACCCGAGGCCATTGGTCAGCGCACAATTCGGCTCCGACGTTACGCTGGCGCCTCCCCCCGAGGAGGAGTTGCTCCAGATGGCCAGATTCACCGGCGTCGTTGTCGCCATCATGCTGCTGGCTGCCGCCTGCGGTGGGGACCCTGCGCTGTCCATGGAGGACTACTTCGCCGCCGTGGAGACCGAGACTGCCCGGTACGACCAGGCGACGGACGACATCGCCAACGCGTTCTCTGCGCAACTCGACACCGCATTTGCCGACTTCAGCGCCGCGGCAACCGACGCTGATGAGGCGACCGCCGCCGCCGGGCTCGAGGCGCTCACCACGGTGGCGGTCGATGCGACGCGGACGTCGTTCGAGCTGACCGCGGTACAACTCGACCAGTTCATCACAACGATGGACGACCTCGAACCGCCCGACGAGGTGGCAGCTCAACACGACGAAGCGGTCGCGGCGCTGCGCGCCAGTCGGGCGGCGATTGACCCGACGATCGCCGCCATCAATCAGATCACCACTCTTGCCGACCTCGAGCCGGTGCTGGCGGGCTCGGCGTTCGCCGACAGCCGAGTCCGCCTCGAAACCAGCTGCAACGCTCTCGAGCAGGCCGGTCGCGACAACGGGGTCGAGGTCGATCTCGATTGCCCCGGCGAAGACGAGCCGACGCCGTGATGCGTGCCGTGCGGTCCGTCGCGGTTTGTGCGGTGCTGCTGGCCGCCTGCGGTGGAGCCGATGGCAGCGTGTCGTCCGAGCCG
>CAYXMJ010000006.1:0-18906 GCA_964465915.1 uncultured Acidimicrobiaceae bacterium | reverse complement strand
TTCGAAGGCTCCGGGCGACGAGTGTGCTCACGTTCGTGCCGTCACCGTCGTGGCCGAAGGCGGCGGCACCTTCTCGTTTGAGGTGACCGTGGCGTCCACCGAGACGGGTTGGGACAAGTACGCCGATGCCTGGGAGATCAGGGGTCCCGGCGGGGTGGTTCTTGGGGAACGGGTGCTCGCCCACCCCCACGAAACCGAACAACCATTTACGAGGTCGCTGTCTGGTGTTGCGATTTCGTCGGATATCGCCGAGGTGACCGTGGCGGCCCACGACCTGGTACTTGGATTCTGCGGTGAGGAAATGACCGTGGCCGTTCCGCACGAGACATGAGCGGCTATCGCGTCTGGTCGGGGACGGAGTGGCTCGAGATGGCGGTGCCGGAGATGAGTGGCGAGCCCATTGTTGTGCCCAACGTTGCAGCCCTCGTGTTTGAAGGCTCGGGTCGGGAGGCAATCCTGTTGCAGCGGCGGGACAAACCCGGTGAGGTGGTTCGAGGCCGGCTGGAGCTGCCCGGGGGGCGTTGGCGTGCCGGCGAGGCGCCGGACGCCGCGGTGAGACGTGAGGTGTTCGAGGAGACCGGGATCGAACTACTTGCCGTTTCCGCCGGCACCGAGCGGATGGAAGCCGACCAGCACGTGGCGTTCGCAATGGCGCGTCCGGCTGCGGTCGTCAATGGTCTCGACGGCGCCTACCCGTCGCTCCATGTGTTGTTCGAATGCCGAGGTACCGGCAGCCCCCGACCCCAGCCGGGGGAAACGGCGGACCCACGCTGGTGGGCGGTCGATGACGTGCAGAGCAACCTGTCGGAAGCGCCGGAGGGGTTTGTGTGGCAGACCCGGGCGATGCTCCGGGCGTACTTCGGCTGGTAGCTAGTCGACTGTTTCTGGCTCGGTGACCGCGGGCTCGCGGTGGGGTGGGGGCACCACCAGCACGGGGCGGCCTGACTCGATCATGACCCGAGCCGACACGCTTTCCCAGGCAGATTGGTCAAAGATCTGTCGGGTGGCCCCCAGGATAACGACGTCGACGTCGAGTTGGTCGGCCAGCTCGGAGATGGTTTTAGCCGGGTCCTCGCCCTCCAAGTAGACGGCCTCGGCTTCGAGGCCGGCGGCGCGCAGCGAACTGAGCACCGGCTCGGTGAGGCGGCGGCCGCGCTCTTCGACGTAGCGGGCAATCAACGCGTCGTCGGTCTCCGTCCACTGGGGGGCGTCACCGTTCTCGAGCGGGTGCCAGCTCTCCGAGCGGAGGTCCTCGAGGAAGGTACGGGGCACCTCGATCACTGTGGTGACCGAGACACGCCCGCCGCCGCCGAGCATGCGGGCGGTGAAGTCCACTACCGGGCCCGGGCTGAGGACTCCGGTCGTTGCGATGAGTACGTGCATAAGGGAATAGTAGAAGGGAGCGCGGATAAGCGAGGCGTTGCGACGGGTGCTCCTGGCAGATGAGTGCCCGACGCGGCGGCCGAATGCCGGCGTGAACAAACGGTGAATTTGGCGCCGATGTGTCCATCCAGCCACCCAACAGGTCGTACGATAGCCGTGGCATGCCGAGCACCTCATCAGATTCGCCGATGCGCCGCGTCCTCGTCGTCGACGACGAGCCGATGGTTCGCGAGGTCGTCACCGCCTACCTGGAGCGGGACGGCTACCGGGTGACGACGGCGGCCGACGGCCAGGCCGCGCTCGAGGCGCTTGAAGTCTCGCATCCCGATCTTGTCGTCCTCGATGTCATGTTGCCCAAGCTCGACGGCTTCGACGTGCTGACTCAGCTGCGCAAGCAGACGGACGTTCCCGTCATTCTGTTGACGGCTCGCACCGAAGAGGTCGATCGGGTGCTCGGCCTGGAGCTGGGCGCGGACGACTACGTCGTCAAGCCGTTCTCGCCCCGGGAACTCGCAGCCCGAGTGCGTTCGGTGTTGCGCCGGGCGCGGCCGGTGCAGTCGCACCGCAACCTCGAATTCGGGCGCCTCGTGATCGATGGCGCCACCCGCGAGGTAACGAAGGACGGCGAGCCGATCGAGCTCACGCCCAAGGAGTTCGACTTGATTGCCTTTCTGGCGGAGTCGCCACGCCAGGTCTTCTCCCGGTCGCAGCTTCTGGAACATGTGTGGGATTCGTCCTCGGAATACCAGGACCCATCAACGGTGACGGTGCATATCCGCAGGCTTCGGCGCAAGCTGGAGGACGATTCGGAGCAGCCCGAGTGGCTCCAAACCGTGTGGGGCGTCGGCTATCGGTTCGAGCCATGAAGGTAGCGCTATCCCTGATCGCCGTCGTGGTCCTCGGTATCGCTGCCTTCGAGGTGACGATGCAGCCGTCGGGCAGCGAACGTGCCCAACTCCTAATCGTCTTTGGGGTCATGGCGGCATCGATCGCAGTCCTGGCAGGGCTGCTGGCCCGCCGTCTCCCCCGGCTTCGCTCGCTGCGGGTTGCGGTGGTAGCGCTTGCCGTGGCGGCCGCCGTCGTCGTCGGCGTCGCCGCTGCAGTCTCCGCCCGCTTGATGTTCCTGTCGGTCCACGATCTGAACTTGCTCTTGGTCGCCCTCGGCTTCGGGGTCGGGCTCGGCGTGGTGCTCGCCGTAGCCATCGCCGATCCGCTGGCCGGAGACCTACGCCGGATCAAGGACACGGCCGATCGAGTCGCCGAGGGGGATCTCGAGGCCCGCACCGGTGTTGATCGGCCCGACGAGGTCGGTGCGGCCGCCGCCGCCATCGACGGAATGGTGGCGCAGCTGGCCGAGGCCGAGCAGGAACGGACCCTCGCCGACGAGTCTCGCCGCCACTTCCTTGCTGCGCTCGGCCACGACCTGCGCACCCCACTTGCCGCATTGCGGGCAACGGTTGAGGCACTCGAGGACGGTTTGGCCCCCGATCCGGCTCGATATCTGCGCGCCATGCAGTCGGATCTCGATGCGATGAGTCACCTCGTCGACGACCTCTTTCTGCTGGCAACGATCGAGGCGGGCAAGCTCGAGGTGCCGCGTGAGCCGGTTGATCTTGCCGAACTCGCGGACGACTCGATCGAGGCGCTCCAGCCGGTGGCCGGGCGCAAGGACGTACGGCTCCGGCTCGAGACCGGTGGCAGCGTGACCGTGCTCGGCGGACCTGCCGCCCTTGGGCGGGTGATTCGCAACCTCGTTGACAACGCGATCCGGCACGCACCGGCCGACAGCGACGTGGTGGTGCGGGTGAGCAACGGCACCGGCGCTTTGGTAGAGGTCGAAGATGCCGGGCCGGGCTTTCCTCCCGACCTGCTCGACAGCGCTTTCGAGGGGTTCGTCACCGGTGATCCTGCCCGTGCCCGTGCCACCGGCGGAGCCGGTCTCGGTCTGGCAATTGCCCACGGCGTGGTGACCGCCCACGGCGGCGAGATCTGGGCGGCTCCCGGCCCCGGTGGCCGCGTCGCCTTCCGTCTTCCGGCCTGACGCCGGACCACCGCCTACGGTCGGACGTCGCAGTAGTGTCGGCCCGGCGGCTCAGGAGGAGAACACCGATGTCAGATCACGAAACTGCGGTACCGGCAGAGACGCTGAACCGGGTGTTGTGGGCGATACCGAACGTTCTCTGCTTGATCGGGAGCCGCAGCGGCGACGAGTGGAACGGGATGACCCAAAGCTGGGTCACCCAAGTGGCGATGGAACCCGTGCTCGTGGCGATCTCGGTCGATGCCAAGGCAGTGACCAATCGGTTGATCCGGGAAGGTGGCTCGTTCTCGATCAACCTGTGGGATCGGGCGGACACCCGGCCGTTCGTCAAGTTCTCAAAACCGGCCGCCTTCGAGGAAATGACCCTCAACGGCCGGCCGGTGCGAGAGGGCACGACCGGCGTCCCCATCTTTGAGGAAGCGGCGGCATGGCTCGAGTGCAGAGTGTGGGAGACGGTCGACTGTGGGACCCATACCCTCTTCCTCGGTGAGGTGATCGACGCGGCGTTCGCCACCGACGACGAGGTCGAAATCGCCAGGATGGAAGACACCAGAATGAAGTACGGCGGCGTCAAACGCGGCGGCCACTGACCAACCGGGAGGATCTACCGATGGATGTGAGGGTTGACGGACTGGTGGCACTCGTCACCGGTGCGAGCCGGGGAATCGGCGAGGCTACCGCAGTCGAGTTGCTGGACAGTGGGGCAGCCGGCGTCGTCATCACGAGCCGTCGTGAGGGCAACCTCGCCGAAGCCGCCGAGCGGATCGAAGGAGGAGACCGGCTCGTACCAATCGTGGCGCGCGCCGATGAGCCCGACGACGCCGCCCGCGCCGTCGCCGAGACGATCGAGCAGTTTGGGCGCCTCGACATCCTGATCAACAACGCAGGCACCAACCCAGCCCCCGGTGCCTTGGCCGATGTCGACCTCGGTGCGGTGAGTAAGACCTGGAGTGTCAACCAGATGGGGCCACTGCTGTACGCCCGTGAGGCCTGGCGCCAGGCCTTCGCCGACGGGGGCGGTTCGATCGTGAACGTGGCCTCTGTGGGCGGACTGAACCCAGGACCGGTTCTCGGCGCCTACAACGTCTCGAAGGCGGCCGTGGTCCACCTCACCCGTCAGCTCGCTTACGAGATGGCTCCGGCGGTGCGAGTGAATGGTGTGGCGCCGTCGGTGGTGCGCACCCGCCTCGCTGCTGCGCTTTGGCAGGGGATGGAGGACGAGACGGCCCAGGCCCACCCGCTGCAACGGTTCGGCGAACCCGAGGACGTCGCCCGGGCCATCGTGTTCCTTGTCTCCGACGCGGCGTCGTGGATCACCGGGGTCACCCTGCCGGTCGACGGTGGAGTCACCGGGGCCACCGCCCCGATGAATCTCGGCTAGACGACCGAGCCTTCTCCCTCGAGGGGATAGCCCGGCAGGCCCGACGCCAGCCAGGGCTCGAAGGCCTCCTGGGTCGGGACGTCGCGGCCCTGGGAGGTAGCGAGGGCGAAGCGATAGTGCAGGAAGTTGGCGTACCCTTGCACCGGATCGTCGCCGGGCCCCATCGCTTCTGTGATGCGGGCCAAGATCGGCTCGAACACCTCGACCCGCCATTGGATAGCGGCAACCGCTTTGCCGGTTGCCGACTTCGCCGGGTGGGTTGCCTCGTAGTACTGGAGGTCCGACAGGATCTGGCGAGCCTGGTTCTCGGAGGCCTCGATCCGGGTGAGCTCGCGCAGCCGGGAGGCGTGATAGTTGCGGCCCCCGACGGCAACCTGCATCTGCAGCAATGAGCCACCGTCTCCGGTCGGGACCAACTCGAAGTCGTCGACCTCGAAGCCGAGATCGTTGAGGCGCTCCACCCGCTCTCGGATTCGGTAGCGCTCGTCGGGGCCGACCACGATTTGATCGTTGAGCTCGTCCCACAAGCCGTAGTAGCGGGCCGCGATATCTTCGCCGAGACTCAGGTCGGCTTCTTCGAGGTCGACGCCTTGGGAGGCCGCGATGTCGGCCATGCCGCCGGCCACGTTGAGAATCATGATGTCGATGTCCTCGGAGCGCTGCCCATCGGTCAGAGCGTCGTAGAGTCGGACGGTTTCGCCGTCGATCATGACGGCCTCGATGGTTGCGGCGTCGTACCGGTAGAGCACGTTCGACAGTGAACAATCCCCCCAGAAGCAGCCGGCTAGGTGGAGTTCGACAAGCAGGCCGGCAAAGGCATCGAGCATCTGGTTGCGCCGGGCCCCAAACCCGCCACCGGTGATGAGCTCGCGATAGGAGAAGGCAAACTGGACGTACTCGGTCATGACGACGCCGGCGCCCTCGGTGTGGGGGTTGAGCCAGCGCCGCTCGGCGACGGCAACCGCCTTCACCACGTTGCGGACCCGGGTTGCGAGGGTCCGCAGCATCTCGAATTCGTGGAGCGCAAGCCGCAGCGGCAACTCCTTGATGGCGTAGAGGCCCTCCTCGTAGGCGAGGAACCTGACCGGGTGGCGGTGGACGCCGGTGGGAAGGTCGACCAGGCGCGGACCCTCCCAGTCGTTGATCGGTGCGTCCCAGTCGAGGTCGAGGAAGTCGGGGTGGCCGGGGCGCACATGAAGGTACGGCGTGCTCAAGCGGGCGTCTCCTTGGGTCCGGCGGGCCGGTAGCCTCCCGTCTTGTGGAAGTACCTCAGCGAATCGAAGTGCAAGACGGCTCCCGCCTCATCGTGGAGTGGGACGACGGGGCGACCATCGAGGTTTCGGCGACGGACCTGCGGGCGGCGTGCCAATGCGCTGGCTGCCGGGAACCCGACGGCATCCAGCAAACCCGCCTCGTCGTGGACGGGCCGGTACCCATCACGATCACCGACGCTGCTCTGGTCGGCGGTTACGCCGTGTCCTTTGTGTTTGCCCCGGATGGCCACGGCACCGGGATCTACCCGTTCGATCAATTGGCCCACTTGGGCTCCAAGTGACTTCACTTGGTCTCTCCGAGTTGAGCTTCGAGCTCGGCGATCCGGGCCTCGAGTTCCTGTCGTTGTGGTTCGTTCAGTTCGTCGATGCGGCGATTGATCAACCGCGCCGGAGCGTCGGGATCGTTGATACGGGCCGGTAGATGGGCCTGCCACGACGGGGTCTTCACCGTCTCGGCGTCGAGTGCGGCGAGGCGCCGGCGGAGATGGGCCAGCTCGTCCCGGGCATTGTCGGGGTTGCGGCTCGAGAGCGCAGCTTCGCGGGCGGCGGTCCGCAGCTCTTCGCGACGGGATTCGAGCGGCGCCCGCTGCGGGTCGGCGGGGCTGAGTTCGGCAAGTTGCTGAGAGATGCGGAGCAGCTCGCCCAATGCTTCGTCTGGTGTCATCGGCATGGTGCGAACTCCGCTGCCCGGCATCTGGTGAGGACCTGGTCGCCGCGACCATACACCCGGGTGCCCGGATTGCGATCGCGATCGCCGTCAGGCACGACGCTTGGCTCGCTGCGGGCGATAGGTGAGACCCTTGTAGCCGACGGAGAAGCCCTCTTCCTGCAATGCCACACCAAGGGGTGTCGATGCCACGGATTCACCGTCGACCGTTTCGATCGTGGTCTGGCGGCGGTGGCCGGCGACGTCTGCAATGGCCGGGGCAACGACCTCGGGGGCGGGGTCGCCGAAGGTCAAGACTCGCCGTGCACCACGTTCGACGTAGGCGACGAGCTCTCCGGAACGCAGGATGACCTGGGCGCCGGTGCGGCGCGCCGGTCGCCCTCCGTCGTGGTCCGGCCAGGCCAGGGTGGCGCCGTACGGGTTGGCAGGATCGACCGCAGAGA
Organism: uncultured Acidimicrobiaceae bacterium; assembly: GCA_964465915.1. GTDB lineage: Bacteria > Actinomycetota > Acidimicrobiia > Spongiisociales > UBA5794 > CAVPHV01. Next base: position 11,717 of record CAYXMJ010000006.1, on the reverse strand, counting down.
GGGTGACCGTGGATGGATCATCGGGAGCACGTAGCCGGTCGATCGCCCCAGGCTGGCCGAACTGGGCGCCACCGAGGCCTTCGATGAAGTAGCCCCGTCGGGTGCGGCCGGCGTCCTCCATGGCGGCGAGAACCGGGTAGAGGCCGGCGAAGCCGCCGGGCAGACCCTCCGCGAGCACGGCGTCGCGGGTCACCACACCGTGGCGTTCCAGCAACTGTTCGGCGCGAGCTTTGGCCTGCATTTCGGCGAGTGGAGGCACGCCGGTGAGAAGATCAGCGGTGAGGTACCAGCGTCCCGAGCCCGCAGGAGGGGTCGCGCCCGACACAGTGGGCCGTTTCGGCCTGCGAACCCGGCGGGAGCCGAGGAAGGCACGGAGCGGGGCGAGCGTGTCGTTGGTCACTTCGCCGGACCACACCATGTCCCAAAGTGCCTCCAGCACTGCGGCCGGGTCACCGCCCTCGGCTGCGAGGTACAGGTCGCGGAAGAACGAGGCGCCACGTTGCTCCAGATGATCCCTGAGCCGCTCATGGATGGCGCCGTCGGGCGGCTCTATCCCCAGGTCCCAATGCAGCAACGACACCTGATCCCGCAGGTAGAGGGCGACCCGGCCGTCCTTGGCGGTCAGCGGGCCCCGGCCCATCCACACGACTTCGCCCGAGGCGAGAAGGTCATCAAGCAACGCAGGGTCGTAGGCCATCCGGGCCGAGAGGATGCCGAGTTCGAGAGAGCTTGCCGGGAGTGCCACCCCCTGGAGTTGGCGAACAACTTCGACGAGACGTTCACGGTGTCCGGACGTCTGCCCAACGCCGTGCCAGCCTGGGAGGAAACGGCCGAGGGCGGCGCCGTCGACGGCTTCGACGCCTCGGCGCAGCACCGCCAGCGAGCGGCGTCGCAGTCGACGTAGGACCTCGGTGTCGACCCACTCCTGACCGCTGCCGCCGGGTCGGTAGGATCCCGGGGCCACCCGGCCCTCGGTCTGGAGTCGGCCCAGCACCTCGGTGACGGCGGCCGGGGGCAGGTGGAGGTCGGCGGCCGCATCGTCCACGCTGAATGGCCCATGGGTACGGGCAAAGCGACCGACGACGTCCCCGAGCGGGTCGGCCACGGGTTCCAGAAGGGTGGAGGCGATACCGGGCGGTGGCGTGATCCCAAGAGCGTCGCGCAACCTGGCGACATCCTCAACCGCTGCATAACGACTGGTGCCTGCCATACGGAGCCGGACGATGCGGCGCTGTTCGACCAGTTGGTCGAGCCACGCCGGCGCCACGGAAGGATCGGTAGCTCGAGCGACGACGGCGCCATCGTCGAGCGGCCCCAGGGAGCGGAGGGCGTCATGGAGGTCGTCGGCGGAACGGATCTTGCGATCGGAAGCCAGACGCTGCAGTTCCAACTCGACCGCGGCGACCACATCGGCGTCGAGCAACTCTCGGAACTGGGGGTCACCGAGCAGCTCGCGCAGCAGCGACCGGTCGAGGGTGAGGGCGGCAGCCCGCTTCTCGGCGAGAGGAGCGTCGTACTCGTACATGAACGAGGCGATGAAGTCGAACATGAGTGACGTTGCAAAGGGGCTCGGTCCAGAGAGGTCGACGAGGCTGACCCGGATGGATCGAGAAGAAATGTCGCTGAGCACATCGACCAGAGCGGGCAGGTCGAAGTAGTCCTGGAGGACTTCGCGGTAGGTCTCCAGGATGACGGGGAACGATCCGTACTGCTTGGCGACTTCGAGCAAGCTGGCAGCCTTGCGCCGTTGCAGCCACAGCGGGGTACGCGCCCCGGGGCGCCGCCGGGGGAGGAGTAGGGACCGAGCCGCGGCTTCCCGAAAGCGTGAGGTGAACAGAGCACTGCCGGCTGCCTCCTCCAGCACCAAATCCTCGACCTCCTCGGGGTCGACCAGGAGTTCCTCGACGCTGGGTGGCTCGTCGACGTCGGGGAATCTGAAGATGATCCCGTCGTCTGACCAGATCACGTCGACTTCGGTCCCGTGGGCGTCGCGGTAGCGACGGCGGGCCGCCAGAGCCCACGGGGCGTGAACTCTGGCGCCAAGAGGCGAGAGCACCACGGTGCGCCAATCGCCGATCTCATCACGGAACTGCTCGACAACGATGGTGCGGTCGGTGGGTAGCACGCCCGTGAAGTCGCGCTCGTCGGCAATGAACTGGGTCAGGTTGGCCGCCGCCCAGCCATCGAGCCGGTAGCGGCCCGAAAGCGTGGCGAGCGCCTCACTCTCCTCCAGCGCACCGATCTCTCGGATGAAGGCACCTACCGCCTTGCCGAGTTCGAGCGGACGACCGGGGGAGTCTCCATGCCAGAAGGGAAGCTTGGCTGCGGCTTGGCCTGGTGCCGGTGTGACGATGACACGGTCATGGGTGATCTCGCTGATCTTCCAGGTCGTCGACCCAAGGACGAAAACCTCGCCGGGCCTGCTCTCGTAGACCATCTCTTCGTCGAGTTCGCCGACTCTGCCTCCCTCGGGCAGCGTCACGGTGTAGAGCCCGCGGTCGGGGATGGTGCCTGCGTTGGTCACCGCCAGCATTCGGGCGTTGCCTCGCGCCTCGAGGGTGCCTTCGACACGGTCCCAGATGATCCGGGGGCGCAGTTCGGCGAACTCGTCCGACGGGTACCGACCCGAAAGCATGTCGAGTACCGCTTCGTAGGAGGGCCGGGGCAGGTCGCGATACGGCCCGGCGCGGCGGAAGGTGGCGTACAACGCGTCGACATCTTGAGGCCCCACCGCGACGGCAGCGACGACCTGCTGGGCCAGTACGTCGAGCGGGTTGGCGGGGATGCTGGTGGATTCGATCGCGCCCTCATACATGCGGTCGACCACAACGGCGGTCTCGAGCAGGTCGCCACGGTGTTTCGGGAAGACCTTGGCGACGCTGGCGACACCCACCTGGTGACCGGCTCGGCCAACCCTCTGCAGCCCGCGGGCCACTGAGGAGGGGGACTCAACCAGAACCACGAGATCGATGGCGGCCATGTCGATACCCAACTCGAGAGTCGAGGTGGCGACCACGCCACGCAACTCGCCCCGTTTGAGACGGCTCTCGATCTCAACACGTTGCTCGCGCGACACCGAGCCATGGTGCGATTGGACGAGTTCCTCGCCGGCTAGGCGGTTGATCTCAGCGGCGAGTCGCTCCGCCAGGCCGCGGCTGTTGACGAACAGCAGGGTCGATCGATTGTCGAGCACGAGCCGCAACAGCCGGGGATAGACGGCCGGCCAAATCGATCGGCGGGCCCCATCGTCGGGGTCGGGAGCCGGTTGGCCGGCGACGATCGTCTCTTCGGGGCGGGTCATATCCTCCACCGGAACGACGATCTCGACATCGAGGTGCTTTTCCCACGGAGCATCGACGATGGTGACCGGACGCGGCGACCACCCGTTGCTAGTCGGCCCGCCACCGCCGAGGAACTGAGCAATCGCCTCGAGAGGGTGTTGGGTAGCGGAGAGACCGATCCGCTGGGGGGCCACGGTGGTCAGGTCGGTGAGTCGCTCCAGACTCAGCGCCAGGTGTGAGCCCCGCTTGGATCCCGCTACGGAGTGGATCTCATCGACGATGACCCACCGCACCGAGCGGAGGATCTCGCGGGCCTGAGAGGTCAGCATCAGATAGAGCGACTCCGGGGTGGTGATGAGGATGTCGGGCGGGTGGCGCAACATCGCCTGGCGTTCGGCCGGTGGTGTATCGCCGGTCCGCATCGCCGTCGTCAGCTTGGGAGGGGCGAGACCTGCCCGCCCGGCCGCGATCTGGATCCCGGTCAGCGGCGCCCGCAGATTGCGGTCGACGTCGTAGGCGAGCGCCTTCATCGGCGACACGTACAGCACCCGGCAACGTTCGCGCTCCGGGGGAGTGGGCTCTGCGGCCAAGCGATCGATCGACCAGAGGAACGCCGCCAGGGTCTTGCCTGAACCGGTTGGGGCGTGGATCAGCGTATGGGAACCCTCGGCGATCGCGGCCCACCCTCGTTCCTGGGCAGCGGTGGGCTCAGCGAACGAGGACGTGAACCAAGCCCGGGTGGACGGGCTGAAGCGATCGAGCGATGTCATCCGAGCAGGCTACCGCACGGGTGTGACATGTTCTTGGGCACGGCACGTGAGTCTCAGGGGCCTTCTGAGGGTCGGTTTTGAGGGGGTGAAGTGCAGCTTGAGAGTTTGGCGAACCTCGAACCGCTGTTGTGGCGACTCGAGCGAAGTCAAGTGGCGCAAGGGGTTCCAGGGCTCGAGGGGTCGAGCGCGGAATCAGGGGTCAAGTAAGGGTCGAAACTCTCGGGTGGGGTAAATGACAAAATCGTCTTACCCGCACAGGCGCGGGTAAGACAACACGATGAGGCCGGGGGTGAGGCCAACCTGGTGCTCGACCGATAGGATCTCGCGCGATAGCGGAGGGAGGCTGAATGAAGCTCGGTTTGAGCATGGGGTACTGGTCGGCGGGTCCGCCGCCGGATGCCGTTGAGCGGATCGCTGCCGCCGAACGGCTGGGCTTTGATTCGATGTGGACGGCCGAGGCGTACGGATCGGATGCGTTGACCCCACTGGCGTGGTGGGGCGCCCGCACCGAGCGGATGAAGCTGGGGACGTCCATCGTGCAGATGTCGGCGCGGACTCCGGCGGCGACGGCGATGGCCGCGATGACGCTCGATCACCTCAGCGACGGTCGCATGATTCTTGGGCTCGGCGTCAGCGGACCCCAGGTGGTCGAAGGCTGGTACGGGCAGCCGTATCCCCGTCCGTTGGCCCGCACCCGCGAGTATTTCGAGATCGTGCGGCGCATCGTTGCTCGGGAAGCTCCGGTGGATTTCTCCGGTGAGTTCTTCGAGTTGCCGCTCGATGGTGGCACCAGACTCGGCAAGCCGCTGCGCAGCACGATCCACCCGCGTCGTACCGACATCCCCATCTACCTCGGCGCCGAGGGCCCTAAGAATGTGGCTCTGGCGGCCGAGATTGCCGATGGGTGGCTTCCGCTGTTCTTCTCGCCGTCCGACGATGGTTTCTACCGCAGCGCCCTCCAGGCGGGGTTCGATGTGCCGACGGCGCGCCGCTCATGGGATGACTTCGAGGTCGCGGCGATGGTCCCCGTCATACCGAATCCCGACATCGAGGCGGCCGCCGACATGCTGCGCCCCATGCTGGCGCTGTACATCGGCGGGATGGGCGCCAAGGGCCGCAACTTCCACAAGGACGTGTTTGTGCGAATGGGCTACGAGGCGGCTTGTGAGCAAATCCAGGACCTCTACCTGGCCGGCAACAAAGCGGAAGCGATCGCCGCCGTACCCACTGCGATGGTCGAAGACACGGCGCTGATTGGTTCGCCCGACAAGATCCGGGATGAGTTGCCTCGCTGGGAGGAATCCGTCATCACCACCATGCTGATCCAGGGCCCGCAACCATTGCTGGAGATGATGGCCGACCTCGCGAGCTGAAGCTCGGTCGTGAGCTGAGAACTCAGTCGACGGGGTTCGGGAGGACGAGGACCCCGTCGGCATCGGCGTAGAGCCAGGCACCCACAGGGAAGGTCACGCCTCCGAAATCCACCTCGATATCTCTTTCGCCCTCGCCGCGCTTGTCTGATCGGGATGGGTGAGCCCCGAGCGCCTTGATCCCGAGCGCGATCTCGGAAAGCTGGGCGGTGTCGCGCACGCATCCGTTCACGATGACGCCGCACCAGCCGTTGTTGCGGCCCAGAGCGGCGAGGCGGTCGCCGACCAGAGCGCATTCGAGCGAACCACCACCGTCGACCACCAACACCCTGGCGTCGCCCGGTTCCTCGAGAGCAGCTCGGACCAGCGAGTTGTCCTCGAAACACTGCACGGTGCTGATCGGGCCACAGAACGCCGGTGTGCCCCCAAAGTCGGTGAGGCCGAGGGCCGGTGCCACCACGTCGGCCTCGGGATGGGCGTCGGACAGATCGGCGGTGGCGTGTCTCATGGCGCCATGTTGACAGGAACGTCCGATGGAGTCATGCGGCCAGCCCCTAGGCTGCGCAGCCATGGACATCGCCGTGAACCTTGTTGAGAACTACCTGCGCCTGACCGGGTACCTGACACTCTCGGAGTTCGAGGTGCAACGTCGCGACAAGAAGGGGCGCTTCAAGACGGTGACTGATATCGACGTGATGGCGATGCGGCTGCCCGGCGATGTCTATCTCGGCGATCCCCACAACGAACGCGACGGCGAGCTGCTACTCATCGACGACCCGGCGCTGGAGCTCGAGCCGGATTGTGTCGACGTGATCATCGGTGAGGTCAAACAGGGCACGGCCGAACTGAACCCGGGGATCAAGGACCACGCGGTCCTGCACTCGATGTTGCGCAGAGTCGAGTGGATCTTCGGCGAACCGCTCGACGATGTGGTCGAGGCGCTGCAGCGCAAACTGGTTCACTGGTCGCCGGCGCGTGGCGACGGAAGGGTACGCACTCGCCTGGTTGCGTTTGGCCGCGCCGGATCCAGCAACCTGAACACGATCTCGCTCAGCCATGTCGTCACCACCATGCTCGGCTTCTTCGAGGATCACGAGGACGCGTTCCGGCCGATCCAGTTCCGCGAACCGGCGCCCGCATTCCTCCGACTGCTGCTCAAGAGCGGCTTCGATATCGAGAAGCACCCCAGACGAAGCCGGGAGTGATCCGCCGGGTCTGGCTTACTTGCCTCTTGCGGCGGTGATGAATGCCTTGGCCTTCTTCGGGTCGACCGGGTTGGTGGTGACGCCACGTTTCTTGAGGGAGGTGCCGGCGATCACCCCGGTCGCCACCCTGAGGAAACGGGTCACCGATGATGCGGTGACACCGGAACCAAGGTAGACCGGTGTTTCTGGAACGGCCCCTACCACCTTGCGCAGCAACGGAAGCGTGGGGGGTCGGCCGGTCGAAGTTCCCGAGACGATGACGGCGTCGGCCATGGCTCGGCCCGCCAGTTCCTCGGCAGCCTGCTCGATCGTGATCCCGGGAGGAGGGGCGGCATGTTTCACAAAGACGTCGGCCATCACCGCAACGTTTGGAGCCAATGCCGCCCGCATCCGGGCGATCTCTGCGGCCCGTCCAATGATGGGGCCTTGGTCGGTGTACATGACGCCGCTCAGCACGTTGACCCTGATGAAGGCAGCTCCGGTGGCGGCGGCCACAGCCAGCGCGGCCGCTGCGTCATTGCGCAACACGTTGACACCAAGTGGCAGGGAGACTGCATCGCCGACCCGCCCGATGGCGTGCGTCATCGCGGCCACCGTTGCCTTGGGCACGTCGTCGGCGAAGAACGGAACGTCGCCGAAGTTCTCGATCATGAGGCCATCAAAGCCGGCAGTCTCTAGCACCTTCGCATCGGAAACGGCGGCATCGACCACCGCAGTGAAGTCGCCTTCGCAATACTGCGGCGAACCCGGCAACGCGGCGAGGTGAATCATGCCGATCAGTCTGGGAAGCATGTCGTGGGTGCGCCGTTCGATCAGTAGGCCCTGACCACCCGGAGGGCAGTCTCGGCGTTGTCGCCGATGGCTTTGAGGCCGGTGTCCTCGACGTCCATCCGTTGCACTGCGATGCGGCACCAATCGCCGGCGACACCCTTGATCACATCGGGAGCGTCCTCGGGCCCGTAGACCCAGCGGGCGTAGCGGGGACCCATCAGCTCGACCCTGATTCCCGTCTCCGGGAAATCTTCGCCGGCCTGCGCGAAAGCCCACGGAAGCATCCGATGCGCCAGCCAGGCGACGTGGCGGATCCGTGGGGTGTCGGCCGTGGGGTCTTCTTCCTCCTCGGAGTAGATGAGCCGGCCCTCCATGGCGTCTTTGATGTCGAGTCCGTGTGCCCAGGTCTCCATCAGCCGCATGGTGGCGAGCGCCTTGGCGCTCATCGGGGCAACAACCCACGGGATCCGGTCCTTGGCATCCATCCGCGACAGAGCGTCGACCACAGCGGCTCGGCCGTGGCGCCACCATTCGATGATCTCCTGGTAGCGCTTTCCTTTGCCCGCTTCGACGCCTCGCTGGGTCCACTCGTCGATGGACTTGATCTTGGCCTTGTCGACAACGCTCTGACCGAGTTCGATGGCTTCAGCCGCAAACGCTTCCGTGAAGGCGAGGTGGCTCACAGTGTCGATGATCGTCCAGCCAGGAGCTGACGTCGCCAGCTTCCAATCACGTTCGTGGATGCGCTGCAGGAACTGGTCGAGAGCCTGTTCTTCGGCAACGAGGTCTGAGAGAATTTCACGCATGGCTGAGCCATTCTAGAAGGGTGTGCAACTTGGTCGGCCGGTGGAAGCCTCAGTCACTGTCGGCGGCCGCTTCATCGGCGGCTGCCGCGTTCAGTCGGTCGACCAGTGAACGCAGGCGGCCGAGATGGCGGCGATCAAAATGGAGCCGCACCCGCGGGAGGTCAACGTTGTCGTCGTCGGCCATCTCGTGGTCCGTTGCTGTGATCTTTTCGATCGTGCCGGACACCAGGATGTCGACGAATTCCTCATTGAGTTCGGCCATCAGATCTTCGGTCGGCTCGTGTTTGAGACGGAGAATGAGCTTTCCGTTGACGTATCGCTGGGAGTGGTAGTTGTCGTAGAAGCTGGTGATTTCCTGCGCCGCCACATCGACACTGCTGGTGAAGGTGAACAGGTTGCGGTCGTCGGGCAAGATCATGCCGTTGGCAACCAGCGTGTCGACAAATTCGAGCCAGGCCTCCCAATACCCGGTGCCCTCCGCCTCCATCAAGACGATCGGGTGCATGTCTGACTTGCCCGTTTGAATGAGGGTGAGCAATTCGAACGTCTCGTCCTGAGTGCCAAACCCGCCGGGAAACAGGACAAACGCGTCGGATTCCTTCACGAAGATGAGCTTCCTGGTGAAGAAGTACTTGAAGTTGATCAGGCGGCTTTCGTGGACGTACGGGTTGGGGTCGGCTTCAAATGGGAGCCGAATGTTGACGCCGAAGCCGTAGTCGGTCCCGGCGCCGAGGTTGCCAGCTTCCATGATTCCGGGGCCTGCTCCGGTCACGACCATCCAGTTGTGGACGTCGGTCATCCGTCCCGCGAAGTCGGCCGCAAGGCGGTAGTTGGGAGCCTCAGGTGGGGTCCGGGCCGATCCGTACATCGTCACCTTCGGGATGTGGCGGTAGCGCGAGAACACCAGGAACGAGTAGCGCAACTCCTTGAGGGCGCTGTTGACGAGCTTGAGGTCGGCGCGGGCGGTGTCGTCGCGCAGCAGCTTGAGACCCGACACGAGCATCTCGGCCACGAGGTCTTCGTCGTGGGGGTGACCTTCATGGCCTTCGAGCGCATCGTGGATGAGTGCTTCGAGGCGCGTATCGAGATCCGGATTGCCGAGTTGGTACTTGCGCATGAGGACTGGACCATACCGCGGCGGGGATGTCATCGAGGTGTCGAGCGGGCTACGGTTTGGTAGTGATGCGGCACGTGATCTGGGATTGGAACGGGACGCTGTGTGACGACCTCCACATCGTGGTTGACGCCGTCAGCGCTTCGATGGCCCTTTTTGGGGCAGATCCGATCACGCCGGAGATCTACCGCGACCACTACACCCGCCCCGTCCACCTGTTCTACGACGAGATGCTCGGCCGCGATGTTACCCCCGACGAGTGGGCTCGTATCGACGAGACCTTCCACGACGTCTACCGCAACTCATTGGACAAGGCATCGCTGACGGCCGATGCCCGTGCGGCACTCGATTTGGCCACCGGCGCCGGGTGCACCCAGTCGATCCTATCGATGTGGTGGCACGACGAGTTGGTGCCCACGGTCGGCGAAATGGGGGTTGCCGACCAGATGCTGCTCGTTGACGGCAACCGGGCCGGGGGAGGGGAGACCAAGACCACCCATCTGGAACATCATCTGCGCGCCCTCGACGGCGTCCTCGGCCACTTCGACCCCGGGCGCGTGCTCGTCGTCGGTGATTCGCTCGACGACGCCCGCGCGGCCCGCGAGGTCGGAGTGCCCTGTGTTCTCTACGACGGCGGATCGCATCACCGCGAGGAGCTCGAGGCAGCCGGGGTTCCGGTAGCCGACACCCTCGTTCAGGCGCTCGAACTCGGCGGTGTGACATGAGGCACCGCGGCTATCGGGGTCCCGAAGATGTGGCTCGTCTGCAGCGATTCAACGCCGAAGCGGTCGCCGCCCGCGGAATGGCCGGGCATCTCCACGTGGGTGACATCCCGCATCGGCTGTTCAACGGCCTTCGTTTCGACGGGGTCGCCGACCACCTCCACATCTGGGAGGACGCAGATGGCGAGATCGCCGCTTGGGGTGGGGTATATCCCCGAATGGCTGCCTTTGATCTCCAGGTTGCCCCCGAGCTGCGCGATGCTGAGCCGGAGGCAGAATTGGCGTTGCTGGCCTATCTCGAGGCGGAGACGAGGCAGCGCACCGTCGGATCGCACACAAAGCTCGAGACCGACGGCTTTGCGGATGACGAGGCCCGACTTGTCAGCCTTGATGCCCTGGGATGGAAACGCGGCAACGACCCGTACACGCTGACCCGCCGTTCGCTCGACGTCGTGCCTCCGGTCGAACTGCCTCCGGGGTTCTTCGTTCGAGCGGTGACCGGCATCGAGGATGTGAGCCGGTTGGTCGACGTCCACTCCGCGTCATTTGGCTCGCACTGGACCGAGGAGTTGTACCGCAATGTCATGGAGAGCCCCGGTTATGCGCCCGAGCGCGAGCTCGTGATCGTGGCGCCGTCGGGTGACTTCGCCGCCTTTGCCGTCACGTGGTTCGACACCCTGAATGGCACCGGGCTCTTCGAACCCGTTGGTACGCACCGCGATTACCGAAGGTTGGGCTTGGCGAGAGCCATCCTGGCGGCCGGGATGCAGAGGATGCGGCGTGCCGGCCTGCACACGGCCTTGGTCATGTACGCCAACGCAAACGAGAGTTCCGGGCCGCTCTACCGGTCGGTCGGCTTCGAGCCGACCTGGACGATCAACGACTACAGCAAGCCAATCGATCCCAGCGAGCCGGGCGCATCCTGATGGGTCTTGGTCTTCGTCCGCTGATCTCGGTTGAGCAGATCGATGGGCGGCTGACAGAGATGGCCGCCCAGATCGACCGGGACTACTCAGAGACCGAGGGGCTGGTCCTGATCGGAGTGCTGAAGGGATCGTTCATCTTCCTTGCCGACCTCGCCCGCCGGCTGACCATCCCGCATCGCGTCGAGTTCATTGCGGTGTCGAGCTACGGCGACCGCGAGAGCGATGTGGCCGAGTCTGTGCGCATGTTGATGGATGTGCGGCATCCCATCGTTGGCGAAGATGTGCTGCTGATCGAGGACATCGTCGACACTGGCCACACCGTCGCCTATCTGCGGCGACTGCTTGGAGCGCGTCGTCCTGCATCGCTGCGGCTGTGCACCCTGCTCCACAAACCGGATCGGACGGAGGCCGAGGTCGACATCGACTATCTCGGCTTCACCATCCCCGACGTGTGGGTGGTCGGATACGGCCTCGACTATGCCGAGCGGTATCGCACCCTGCCGTACATCGGCGAGATCGATCCCCAGTAGCCGGGATTTGGTTGGGTTGGGGATTGCCGGTCGGTTCCGAGCTCCTACCAAAACGAGCGAACATTCGTTTGTTTTGCACCATACGCTGGGCGTATGCGTGGTTGCGAATACGTGCATGAGTCCCGGCGGACGCGGGACGAAGGACTCTGACGGCGGTGAAGTCGTGGTGAAACGATGACCACGGTTTTCGATGGACACGCCAGGAATTGTGGCCCGCGCCGC
>CAYXMJ010000005.1:3334-42962 GCA_964465915.1 uncultured Acidimicrobiaceae bacterium | reverse complement strand
GCGAGCGGGAGGTCGTCGGACCAGTTGATGGTGACGGTCTGGCGCCGCATGTAGGCCTTCCAGGAGTCAGAGCCGGACTCGCGGCCCCCACCGGTCTCCTTCTCGCCGCCGAATGCGCCGCCGATTTCGGCGCCTGAGGTGCCGATATTGACGTTGGCGATGCCACAGTCGGAGCCTTCGTGGGACAGGAAACGCTCCGCGGTCCGCATCGACTCCGTGAAGATCGCCGACGACAAGCCTTGGGTCACGCCGTTGTTGACGGCAACCGCCTCAGCCAAGGATCCGACTTCGATCAGATACAGGAGCGGCGCAAACGTCTCGACGCCGAGGATCTCGGCGGCGGCCGGCATCCGGATGACGGTCGGCTCGACGAAGTAGCCGGGTCGGTCGATCACGTTGCCGCCGGTGAGCACCTCACCGCCCTGTTCCTGAGCGATCCCGACCGCAGCCACAAAGGTGTCGACGGCCGACTGGTTGATGAGGGGACCCATCAGCGTCGAAGGGTCGAGTGGGTCACCAACCCGCACCTGGGTGTACGACTCGACGAGACGCTTACCCATCTCGTCGACGATGCCGCTCTGGGCGATGACCCGCCGCAGCGAGGTGCAGCGCTGGCCGGCCGTGCCGACCGCGGCGAACAAAGCAGCACGGGTAGCCAGGTCGAGGTCGGCATCGTCCATCACGATCATGGCGTTGTTGCCGCCGAGTTCGAGCAGGGAACGCCCCAGCCGCTTGGCGACCGCGGTGCCGACCTTCTCGCCCATGTCGCACGAGCCGGTGGCCGAAATCAGGGGGAGGCGCCGGTCGTTGATCAGGGTATCGCCGACGATGCGGCCTCTGCCGGCAGCGAGGTTGAAGACTCCTTCGAAGCCGCTGCCGGCCATCACCTCGTGTGCGATGTTGGTGACCGCTACGGCCGTCAGCGGGGTCTGGCTGGATGGCTTCCACACGTTGGTGTCGCCGCAGACGGCTGAGATGAATGTGTTCCAACTCCACACCGCGACCGGGAAGTTGAACGAGGTGATGACCCCAATCGGCCCCAGCGGGTGCCACTGCTCGTACATGCGGTGACGTGGCCGCTCCGATTGGATCGTCAGCCCATAGAGCTGACGAGAAAGACCGACGGCAAAGTCGGCAACGTCGATCATCTCCTGGACTTCGCCTTCACCCTCGGCATGAATCTTGCCCATCTCGAGGGCAACCAACGCCCCAAGTGGTTCCTTGTAGTTGCGCAGCGCGTTGGCCAGCAGGCGGACGTATTCGCCTCGCTTCGGGGCGGGCAGCATCCGCCATTCGAGGAACACCTCCTCGGCGCTGGTGACAACGCGCTCATAGTCGTCGAGCGACGCCTGCTTCACCGCCGCAATGGGTTCCCCGGTTGCCGGGTTGATGCTGGTGATCTCGTCACCGGACGGATCGATCCATCCGCCGGCGTAGGCGCCGGGATTGACGTCGTCGAGCCCGAGGGCAGCAAAGATCTGGTCGCGGGTCACAGTCGAACCTCCATCACGGCTCACGTCGAAGTGTGGCCATAGGCTACCGAGTCCACCGGGGGACCACGGCGGCGCAGACCGTTCGCCAAGAACCACCATCCGCCCCTAGCGGCCCCCTACCCGACTACGCACGATGGGAGAACGAAGGAGGGGTGTCATGCGTCGCTTGAGCAGCATCCTCGCAGTGATGGCTCTCGTTGCTGGGGCATGCTCCGGCAACGGTGGAGGTACGACGACCACGTCATCGGATCCACCGGCGACAACGACGGGTTCTGAGTCCGGGAGACCAATGACGACGACGTCCGTCACTCCGGAGGCCACCACCACTTCCGCCGGCGCCAAAGCGTCGACGACCACAACCGCGCCGCCCGACCTCACACCTCCGCAGTTGGCCGTGGCCTATCCCGCCCAAGGGGCGCGGATCACGGAGAGCCCCGTCCAGTTCCGAGGGACCATCGAGCCGGGTTGCACGCTCGTCGCCGCCGGAAGGTACCCCGTCACCGTGGCCGCCAACGGCATATGGGCCATCACGCTGTTCCTCGATCCCGGCAGCAACGTTGCCGTCTTCGACGCCTTCGACGCCGCCGGCAACCAAACCACGGTCAACCGGCAGGTGCACTACAACCCGCCGACGGCCCAACCCGACTACCTGCGCTGGGACGAAACCGGGCTCTACCGGAGCGCGGGGGGTTCTGAGCGGCAAGTGGTGGCAGCACCGATCTGGAGGGCGGCCGATGACCACATGGGCGGCGCGCTCTACGAGGAGCGCTGGGGCTCGGCCCGACCGCCTGAGTTTGGGCCCGACCGACCCGGCACCTGGTGGCTGCCTGCCGGCGCCGAGGCACCCGGGGTGGTCGAGTCTGTGGGCCGATTCCCGTTCGCGGCGGCCTTCCGAGACCGCCCCACCATGTTTCACTACCACACGTTTGACGAGTGCGAGGGCGAGAGCTTGGCTCGCTACGACCTGCTGAGCGGCAGTCTGTCGCGAGCGATCTGCAATCTCGGAGAAGGTGATGGCGGAATCCACGTTGCCTCCTCGGGGGGAGACCGGTTTGTCGGGGTGGCATGGGTCGCGGCTGGTCCCGGCGGAACAGACCGAACCCTTCACTTCTTCAACGAAGCAGGTGAGGAAACCCCAGTCACCCACAACCCCTACCCGACGTCGTGCGAGCCTTGCGAATTGCGCGCACTCCTCTCCCCGGATGGTTCGCTCCTCGCCTACCGGTTCCGCCCCGATGCGAAATGGCCGGACACCGAGGAACCAACCGAGGATTGGTGGGAGCGGTCCCGCCACATCCCGGCGGACATCGTCGTGCTCGATCTCGATTCAGGGGAGGAGCAATGGCGGATCCGGGTTCCGGCCGACACTCGCCTCGCCGACTTCGACGGTCGGTTTGTCGTGACGACCGTTGACGACACCAGCACCGTTCACGACACGCGCCGCCTGAGGTCCAGTTTCACGGTCACGGGCGGGGTAGCCCTCATCCAAGATCCGGTCGCCTCTCCCACCGCCATCGAACCGCAGGTCCTGTGGGGTCGCTCCGGGTCGGGCGACCGTGGCAATGGCGACTACCTACCCGGGAGCTGGGGCAGCACCCGGGGCCTCGACGGAGCCGCTCATGGGTTCGTGATGGTGGTCGACCGCGGCTACGTCGACGACCATTCCGTCTCCGAATTCTGGACAAGCAACAATGGGCAGGATTGGTCGATTCGTGACCTGCCCAACAGTCTGCAGCGGAGACTCGTGTCCACGGTGGCTCGGACCGAATTCGGGTACCTGATCGGCACCGAGAGAGGCCATCCGTACCTCACGGAGGTCTGGTCCTCCACCGAAGGACGCAGCTGGGTTTCCACCGTGCTCGACGAGCCCGATCAGCCCAAGGCGTTCTCTCGCGTCGAGGATGTGATCGCCGGGCCGGGCGGCGCAATCGTTCACCTGCGCGCTCAGGACGCACCTGGAACCGGCCAGTACGAGGAGCTCTTCATCACCTCCGATGGAACCGGCCTCACCTCCGTCCTACAGAACTACGGAGCCCCCGGCGCCCCACAGTGGGTCTGGGTCGCGGCCCAGGATCATCACTACGTCGCGATCACCCAGCAGGGAAGCCTCACCGAGCGCATCGTCGAACAGCAACTGCTCGTCTCGAGGGATGGCTCGGCCTGGACAACGGTGACAGAACGACCTTTCGGCGATCTTCGATCCGAGGTGATCGGGATCGCCGCCAACCACAAGGGTGTCGTCGTTGCGACGGTCGAAGGCAGGAAGTTGGGTCTGCTGCAGTCGCACGACCTCAGTGAGTGGCACGACGTCACCCCGGCCGCTTTGGGAGGCTCGGCCTGGCTCACAGACCTTTCCGCAGGTTCCACCGGTTTCTTGCTCACGGTTTCCGTCGAGGGAAGCAGCCAAGCGTGGTTCTCTGTTGATGGACTGACATGGGACCGCGCCGACAACCATGCCGTGGCGCGTGCCCTCGACACGGATCCGATGACAGCTGTGGGTGCGCACACACTCATCATCGCAGAAGGGACATTCGGTCAAGGCTGGTATCCCACGGCTTGGTTCGGGGTCCTGATCGGCTACGACTGACCCAACCAAGACTCGCTTCCTGGCGGGAAACGGCCCCGAGCTACGGCCGGGAAACGGCCCGGGCTATGCCCGGGACGCAAGGACCTCGATTTCGACGTGGACGCCGAGCGGCAGGGCGCTGACCTCCACCGTCGATCGGGCCGGTTTGGCGTCACCGACATATTCGCCGTAGGCCGCATTGACGATGGCGAACTCGCCCATGTCGGTGAGGAAGATGGTCGTCTTGACGATGTCGGCGTAGCCCAAACCGAGCTCACCGAGGATTGCGCCGATGTTCTCCATCACCTGACGAGTCTCTGGTGCCACTCCCCCGTCGACCACAGTGCCGGTCGCAGGGTTGATCCCTACCTGGCCGGAGAGAAACACGAACCCGTTCGCCTCGGTCGCAACGGAATAGGGCCCAACCGGTGCCGGGGCACCCCTGATGTCGTGGATCTGCTTTGGCACGGGATCAATCTCCTTCTTGGGTTTTTCCAGGCCACGCTATCTGGTTCTTGCGTGGTTCGGGTGCGGTTTATCGCGCCTCAGCCACGCCAGAACAGTAAGTGGGACCGGCGATAGTACCGGTCCCAGCAACTGGGTCAGATTCCGGCCCCGTGAGGCCGGCTACAGGAGACTCAGCAGAAGCTCTGGCCGCAGCCGCAGCTGCGCTGCTGGTTGGGGTTGTTGATCGCAAAGCCGGAGCCCTGGAGGCCTGCCTCTTTGTAGTCGACGCTGGCGCCGGACAACATGGCCGCGCTCTCGGCGTCGACCAGCAGACGAACCCCATCGGTCTCGGTCACCAGATCTGTCTCGTCGACCTGGGCGTCGAAGAACATCTCGTACGAGAACCCGGAGCATCCCCCCGGCCGAACGGCGAGACGCAGCGCCATGTCCGGTTCACCTTCGGCCTCGATCAATTCGCGCACCTTGGCGGCGGCGCTGGCAGTGAGGGTGGCGGGCTGGCCCTGGACTTCTGGCTCGTTCGTGATCAAGATTCTCGGCCTCCTCGGGAAGCTGCTCTGCTTCGGTGACGGCAGTATACGGACCATTTCCCACTATGGACATAGTGATATTGACCGCGGCGACTGCCTACGATGCCACCATGGCCGTTACCACAGCAATTGAGTCCGCACTGCGCGGTGTCATCGACCCCGAACTTGGAGCCGACATCGTCGACCTTGGCATGGTCAAGGGCATCAGCGTCGACGGTTCCCACGTGACCCTTCAGATCGCCCTCACGATTGCCGCCTGCCCGATGCGCGACCAGATCGAGTCGGATGCCGTGCGCAAAGTCACCGCCCTTCCCGGCGTGGAAGCGGTCAGCGTGCAGATCACCGCCATGACTCAAGATGAGCGCAGCGCCTTGATGAGCCGAGCCCGCCGCCACGCTCGAGAGAACGCCACTCCGACCAACGTCAGCCCGCTGACCAGGGTGATCGCGGTGTCCAGTGGAAAGGGCGGAGTCGGGAAGTCGTCGCTGAGCGTGAACCTCGCCCTCGCCATCGCCGACGGTGGGCACCGGGTCGGGCTCATCGACGCCGACATCTGGGGATTCTCCGTCCCTCGTATGCTCGGCGCCACCGACCTGCACCTCTCTGCCGGCGAGGACCGCAGGATCGTGCCGGTTCGTGCCCATGGCATCGACGTGGTGTCGACCGGTCTCATCGTCGAGAACGAGGACACGGCCCTGATGTGGCGCGGCCTGATGCTGTCGAAAGCGCTCGAGCAGTTCCTGCGCGACGTGGCCTGGCCCCAGGACATGGACTACCTCGTCATCGACATGCCTCCAGGCACGGGCGACATCCAGATGGCCCTGGCCCGACTCCTCCCCCAAGCGGAGATGGTCGTCGTGACCACCCCGCAGCAGGCCGCCCAGAAGGTGGCAGCCCGGGTCGCCGACATGGCGCGACGGTCCTTCATGCCGGTTGTCGGCGTGATCGAGAACATGGCGGGCTTCACCACCGAGGATGGCAAGCACTACGCGCTATTTGGGAGCGGCGGCGGGAAGGAACTTGCCGACGATCTCGGGGTGCCACTCATCGGACAGGTCCCGCTCGACCCCTTCATCGTAGAGGGGGGCGACGCCGGGGCCCCGGCGATTCGGGAACATCCCAACTCGCCAGCCGCTCGTGCCATCACGGCGGCGGCGCAGCAACTCGTTGGGCTGGTCCCGCCGGCAGAAGATGAGAGCTGCACATCACGCATTGCCGTGCTCGCCGAGCAGTTGGAACAGATGGCCCAGGCGTAGCATGCGGCTCGCGGGAGCTGCCCCCGCCGACCCGGAGCCCAAGAGGCTCCGGCCGCTAGTGCTGTGATCAGAAACGTTCGCTGGTTGGTGGGGGTGCAGGCGACAACTCGAGCAGCAACCGCAGGTTGCTGCTCGAAGCACTAGCCGCAGAGGGCCCTGACCAGGGGGTAGGGGTTCACCGCCGAGCCGCCACCGGGGTGGTGCTCGAAGTGGAGGTGGGGCGCCGTGTACCGGGCGTTGCCGGTGTTGCCGACGTACCCGAGCAGCTCGCCGACGGCCAGCCGCTGTCCCGTCCGCAGCCCGGATGCCCAGCCGTCCAGGTGGGCGTAGTAGTACTCATCGCCACTGTTGCCCTTGAGCCACACGGTGACGCCGCCGAGTCCGTAGTTGCCCATCCGCTGAACGTAGCCGGCCTCGATCGCAACCAGCGGGGTCCCGCGGGGCGACATCATGTCGACACCTTGGTGACGACGACCGCCGGAGCGTGGTGCCCCCCAGGAGTCGCTGAATCCGGTCGGGCCGTCGACCGGGCAGGTGCGACCGCTGGCGTCGACCGTGGGGGGGTTGGTCGGAGGAGGTGTGGTCGCCGGGGGTGACCCGCCGCCTCCGTCGTCGCCTCCGCCTCCGTCGTCGCCTCCGCCACCACCGCCTCCGTCGTTGCCTCCGCCACCACCGTTGCCGGGGTTGGCGGCTGCCTCGCGGGCGGCCTCCTCGGCGCGCCTGCGGGCTTCTTCCTCGCGCCGGCGCCGTTCCTCTTCTTGCTTCTGGTAGTCCGAGACGATCGACCGGTACTGCGTGTCGGCCTTCTCGAGCTCAGCCATGATCGCGGCGGCCTGGACCTCCATCTCGGCGGCCACAGCATCTTGCTCTGCCGAGGCGATATCGAGCCGACCCTGCTGATCGAGGTAGCTGGCCTCCAGGGCAAGCAGGCGGTTGAGCACGGCACGGTCATTGACCGAGATGAGTTCGAGGTACCCGTCCCTGACCGGAATCTCGGCGATGGAACTGGCATCGAGCAGCGCCACACTCCCTGACCCAGCCGACATGTACAGCTCGATGGCAACATCCTTGGCCTCTTCCATCGTGGCGACGAGGTCGCGCTCGCGCACGCTCAGCTCGCTGGCGAGGCGATCGAGGTCGTCGCGCAAACCCTCGGCACGGGTGGCGTTGGCGTCGTAGAGGTCCGTGGCGTCACGCAGCCGCGCCGAAACGGCCCGCCGATATGCATCGGCTGCCTCGACGTCTTCTGGTGTGATCTCGCCCGAACTCTGTGCGTACGCCGGCACCGAAAGTGTCAGCAGCAAGAGAACGAGCAAGGCGAGTTTCTTCACTCTGTCGGCTCCTTAACGAGTCGCACAGTGGCCGTATCATCTGCCTTGCCTGTATACAAGGATACACGACTCTCAGATTGCAACTTCGCGAGCTGGGTCCTGACCTGAAACGCGGCAGCAAAATGCAGCGACTCGTCGACGTCGGCGTACACCACTCGCACGATGTCATCGACGGTCGAGGCGCCGGCGGCGATTGCCGCGATGATTTGGCGCTCCCGTTCGATGCGATGCTCGATGTACTCGGTGATGACGGTGCCGGCGTCCGGCATCTCGGGCCCGTGGCCGGGATAGAGATGAACCGGCTTCAGGCCCTCGAGCCGGCGCAGCGACGCCATGTAGGCGGCTGCATCTTCCACGATCACGGTCGAGCCCCCCATGATGTGGTCGCCGGTGAAGATGGCGTCGACGATTCGGTAGCAGAGGTGGTCATCGGTGTGTCCGGGGGTATGGATGGCGTGCAACTCCACCTCGCCCACCGTCACAATATCTCCGTCTGCCAGCGTCGCCGAAGGCTCGAATTCGGGACCCGGGCTGTGACCGAGCACCGGTACGCCGAGGCGGGCACCCAATACATTGGCGGCCGGAGCGTGATCCGGGTGGGTGTGGGTGACGATGACCGCCGTCGGGGTGACCGCAGCAAGCGCCGTCTCGATCGAGGCGAGGTGCCGATCGATGATGGGACCGGGGTCGAGCACGATCGCCTCGCCGGCCGACGAGATCACATACGTATTGGTGCCGGGACCCGTGAACAGGCTCGGGTTCGGTGCCAGTACCCGTTCAACCTTCATCGCCGCCCACCTCGGGCACCGCGGTTCCCTTGGCTGCCGCAGCCTGAGCCGCCTGCGCCAACGCCGCCGGGTCTGGAGGGACGTCCTCGAGATCGTCGAACCCCGGCTCGCCGGGCAGCACAACCTCGAGGGCACCGTCGGCACCGACCCGCATCCTGGGCTGGATCGCCGGCACCGTGGGGAGGTTCTTGGCATGCGCGATCAGATCGGCAACGGTATCGAAGCCGGCCAAGAACTCGAGCGTCTTCATGGTGGGAAAGGGCACCACCCATTCTCCCGAGCGTCCTCGAGCCAAGGCGTTGCGGGGCGTCACCCAGGCAACGGCGTCGAGTTCGCCCGGTTCCGGGAATGCGCGGGTGCCGGGTACCACCTCTACGGCGAAGAACCTGGTGTCGAAGCGGACCGGAACCATGGTCGGCGTGATCCAGTTGGCGAAGTAGGCGACGCGGTCGGCGTCGAAGTGCAGACCACGATCGATCGCTGCGTCAAACACGGCTTCGTCGCGCAGCCACGCTTCGGGTTGCTCGAGCATCACCGGCTCTGCAGTGACCCACACCTGGACCTCTTCGACCAACTCGCGCAAGGCGGCGGCGATCCAGGGGCGCGCCTCATCTCCGATCGAGCCGCCCATGGCGGCCACCGCTCGCGCGCCGCCGTCGACGTCGTCAACGACTCCTCCGGGGAACACCCACGCCCCGGCCATGAACCGGGCACCGCGGCCCCGCTGGACCATCAGCACCTCGGAGCCTGCCGCACCACGACGGAACACGCAGATCGTCGCCGCCGGACGAAGGCTCATAGCGTGATCGTGCGTCCCGGCGTGTAGCGCCGCACCGCCCAGCGCCGGAGTGCCTCGCGGACCGCGGGAACCAACAACAGGAACCCGATGATGTCGGTGAGAAAGCCTGGTGTGATCAGGAGTGCACCGGCGACCAGGATCATCGCGCCGTGTGCCAGCGACTTGCCCGGGAACTGGCCCGAGGCGAACTCCATACGCACCTGGGCGTAGGCACTGCGTCCCTGGCGGGAAACCAGCATGGAACCGGCTACGGCGGTCACAATGACGATCAGCACCATGGGCCAGAAGCCGATCTGTTGACCGACCGCGACAAATAGCGCGATCTCCACCAGGGGGACGATCACAAAGAGAACAGTGAGTGCGGGCACAAAACGGCTCACGGGGAACGAGCATACCGGTCCCGGTAGGCTGCGCCACATGGAATTGCGGGACCTGCCGTCGGTTGATGCCCTCACCGCGCGTCTGCTCGAGGACGATGTGGCACCCGGCCTGCCCCGGCCCATGCTGGCCGCCTTGGCGCGCGACGCCATCGACGAAGCCAGGGCCGAGTTGCTCGCGGGCCGGCCGGCCCGCCCGCTCGACGAAGCTCGCAGCCGGATGCTCCGCTTGGCCGCGTTGCGTCCGACCCGGGTGGTCAATGCCACAGGAGTCCTCCTCCACACCAACCTCGGCAGGGCTCCGCTCTGGCCGGACGCCGCCGCCGCGGCCGCCGAGCAAGCGGTCGGGTACGGCAACCTCGAGTTCGATCTCACTACCGCGGCCCGCGGTAATCGCGGCGCCTACGTCACCGATCTCCTGACCACCCTCACCGGCGCTTCCGGCGCCCTCGTCGTCAACAACAATGCCGGTGCCCTCTTTCTCGCCCTTGCCGCCCTCGCCGGCAACGGCAAGGTCCTGGTCTCGCGCGGTGAACTGATCGAGATCGGCGGATCGTTCCGACTGCCCGCACTCATGACCGCCTCCGGCGTCGACCTCACCGAGGTCGGCACCACCAACCGCACCAGGCTCACCGACTACGAGTCGGCGCTGCCGACCGCGCATTTGGTGCTCAAGGTCCATCCCTCCAACTACCGCATCGAAGGCTTCTCCGCTGAAGTCGGGTACCGAGACTTGGCCGCCCTCGCCGCGGGCCACGGCGTGCCGTTTGTTGCCGATCTCGGCAGCGGGCTGATCGACTCGAGAACGCCCTGGCTCGATGGGCCGCCGCCGGCATGGCTGGCCGGCGAACCGGCGGTTCGCCAGACCCTCGAGACCGGAGCCGGCGTAGTGCTCTTCAGCGGCGACAAACTCCTCGGAGGGCCTCAGGCCGGCATAGCGGTGGGAGACCGCGAGCTGATCGCAAAGATGGCCACCCACCCGATTGCCCGGGCGCTGCGGGTCGACGGGGTCACCCTGGCTGCCCTGGCCCTCACACTCGAGCTCTACGCCTCGGGGCGCGGCAGCGAGGTGCCGTTCTGGCAGCGGGTTTCGCTGCCATACGATGAACTCGCCGCTCGCCACGAGGGCGTCCTGCAGGCCTCAGGCTCACCCGGATCGGTCATTGCCGCGGCTTCGGTTCCCGGTGCGGGCTCGGTTCCCGGCGAGCTCATCCCTTCACCGGCCATCGCCCTTGACGCTCCGCCTGAGAGGGCGTGGCGGCAGCTCGTAGCCGGATCTCCTCCCGTCATCGGCCGGCGTCGCGACGACGCCCTCCAGATCGACCTGCGCAGCGTCGCCCCCACCGACGACGGCATCGTGGTCGCTGCACTCCGAAGCCTCTTCTGAGCCATGTCGATCGTTGGTACCGCCGGGCACGTGGATCACGGCAAGTCGACACTCGTCGCCGCCCTCACCGGTCGAGATCCCGACCGGTGGGCCGAGGAGAAGGAGCGGGGCCTAACGATTGACCTGGGGTTCGCCTGGACGGAACTCGAACCGGGGCTGACCGTCGGGTTCGTCGATGTGCCGGGTCACGAGCGGTTCATCAAGAACATGCTGGCCGGCGTCGGCGCGCTCGACGTCGCCATGTTCGTGGTCGCGGCCGACGCCGGCTGGATGCCGCAATCTGAGGAACATCTCGCGGTACTCGACCTGCTCGAGGTGCGCCACGGGGTGATCGCCCTGACCAGAGTCGACCTCGCCGATGAGGAGACCCACCTGCTCGCCGAACTCGAGATTGCCGAACAGGTGACAGACACTGTCATGGAGGACTGGCCGGTCGTGCCGGTGAGCCCCGTCACCGGCACTGGGCTCGGCGATCTCGTAGCGGCCCTCGCTGCTGCCGTGCAGGCCGCCGGGCCATCGGTCGACGCCGGCAGGCCCCGGCTGTGGGTCGACCGGTCATTCACGATTGCCGGCGCCGGCGCTGTCGTGACGGGAACCATGACCGGCGGGACGCTGACCCGCGGACAGGAGGTCACCCTGTTCCCCGGCGCAACCCCTTTGCGGATCCGAAACCTGCAGGTCCACGAGCACGACGTCGCGGCCATCGGCCCCGGCACCAGGGCGGCAGTGAACGTCACCGGCAGCGGCATCGACGCAATTGTCCGCGGGTCGATGCTTGGCGACGTCACCCAATTCCGCGCTACCCGCCGCGCCCTGGCCGAGCTGCGCACGGTTCGCACTCTGGAGGCGCCGCTCACGGGACGCGGCGCCTATCACCTGCACGTCGGCAGCGGCTCGTGGCCCGTCGATGTCCGCACCGTAGAATCCGTCTCTGTAGCCGGCAGCGGCGCCGTTCTCGTCGACCTCCCCGAGGCGATTCCCCTTGTCATGGGTGACCGCTACATCTTGCGCGAATCCGGCCGCCGTGCCGTCGTCGGCGGAGGCCGGATCCTCGACCCCCACCCGCCCCGCAAGGTGGACACGGCCACGCTCCCCCGATTGCGTCGCGCCGTGGACGCATCACCGGACGAGCGTGCGCAGGTCCTGCTCGAGTTGCGTGGCCAAGAGACCCTGCCTCATCTGGCGGCCGACAGCGGCGGGGGGGTCGTGACCGGCTTGGTGGCAGGGGACCTTGGGATCGCAAATTGGAGGGCCAACGCTCTGCAGGCCGATCTCCAGGAATTTGTTGCGACCTATCAGCAGGAGAACCCGCTGCGACCGGGAGCCCCCAAGGCTGAAGTGACCGGAGCGGTTGGGGTCAACAGCGCGGTGCTCGAAGCTCTGGCCTCGCGCGCGGACGATCTCGTTGACGACGGAGCCACCATCCGCACCGCCGATTTCCACGGCGGCTGGGGGCCCGCCCAGGAAGCCGAGTGGAGCGCGGCACGCCAACTCCTGCTCGATGCCGGCCTTGCGGTTCCGCGCGCCTCACAGCTGGGTCTCGGTGTGGAGACGTTCCACTCACTGTTGCGCGACGAGCAACTCGTACGGATCGACAGCGACCTGGTCTACCTGCCTGAGCAGATCGATGCGATCACCGCACGCCTATCGCGACTCCCGGACGGGTTCACGGTCGGGGACTTTCGCGACGCACTCGAAGTATCGCGCCGTCAGGCGGTGCCACTACTCGAGTGGCTGGACGCCGGAGGTTGGACGACGCGCTCGGGCGATGTCCGCCGGGTTAGAGGGCGCCGGAGCGAGCAAACACCTGGCGACGCTCCGATTCGGTGAGCCCTCCCCAGATGCCGTAGGGCTCGCGGATCTCCATCGCGTAGTTGAGGCAGCTGCCTTGCACCGGGCACACATCACAAATGGACTTCGCCCGAACCTCGCGACGTTCCCGTTCCTCTTTACGTTCGGTCGTACTTGGGGGGAAGAACAGGTGGGAGTGGTTCCCACGACATAGAGCAACAGGTTGCCACGACCGATCCAGCGGAGTCACAGGGGGGCCCTCCCAGGGTTTCTAGCCGACACGTCCTCAACACAGCCCAAGGAACCTAACCATAGACTTGTCCACAGACCAGGAAATTCCTAGGAGAAAGCGCTAGCTAGTCGCGAACACCTCACTTTGGGGCAGGCGGGCCAACCTCGAGAACGATGCCCTTCACCTCGATCACCTCGATGTCATCGCCGGGGCCCAGACCCGCGGCCCGATGTGACCGAGCCCTCCAACGGGCGCCATCGACGGTGACGACCCCCTCGGGGTCAAACCCCGTCTCGGCAACACCGGCACGACCCACCAAGTACTCGCGGCCGATCGTCGGCGTCGAGAAGCGTGATCGCACAACGCTCGTCATAGCAAACAGGTAGAACAGCGCCAGCCCGGCCACGGTGAGCAGCACGGCCCACCAACGCGGGCTGAACTGCGGCGCGGCGTTCGTGATCGCAAAACCGCCATAGAGCAGCAGGCCGGTACCGATGATGCTGCGGAGCCCTAGCTCGTTGCGTTGGAAGTCCCACGTGTAGAGGATCAGCCCGACCACCGTCGCCGCAACCGCGAGCCAGTTGATGGGCAGCGTCGCCATCCCGTAGCCGGCCAGAAAGAGCGAGACGGCACCGACGGCGGCGGCGACGCCGGCACCTGCCGCGTAGAACTCGAAGGCGGCCAGCGCCAGACCCGCCACCAGGAAGAAGAACGTGGCCTCGGGGCGGATCGAAAGGCGCAGGAAACGGGTGAAGAGGTCGGGTTTGACGAACCGAATGTTGACCGAAGACGTCACCACCTCGACGCCGTCCTCGGTGACCGTCTCACCGGTTTCGACCTCGACGCCGCGCACGAGGGCCCCGTCCAGAGCCACGATGAACTGGCCGATGGTCGGGCTCACGATCTCGATGAACTCAGGATTCTGGCCCTGTGGTGTGATTGTCACCTCGTCGTCGAACAGCGGAAGAGCCAAATCGGCGCCGGCGATGACATCGATGCTCTCGCCGCCTGCAACCGTGGGTGTCAGGTAGCCGACCTTGGAGCCCGGTGCTGCGCCGGCAACGTCAACCCGCAACAGGAGTTCGGCAACGCCGCCGTAGGCCTCGGCTCCAGCAGGTCCAACCCAAGCGACCACCGGGACAGATGCGTTGTCCACCGCGGCGAATAGTTCACTGGGATCGCCCGATGCGATCCCGGGGTTGTCGATCTTGATAACCACGATCTGGGCGTCCCCGGAGCGCACCGTGTCGACCAGGAAATCCAGGGCTCGCTGGTCGAGCGGCCCCCGCACATCGGCAACCACTACGGGCCCGGGGGTGTCCGCCTGTGCCGCGGCAGGAGCCCCATCGGCAAGTAGGCCCACCAACGGGGCGGCGAAGAACACGAGCAGAGCAAGACGTCGAACCATGGATGCGCCGATGGTAGGCCGGATGGATCCCACTGCGTAGTCGCTGCCGCGGCAGCGCCCACCGGCCAACCGAGGTCACTATCCTCTGCTCGATGCCAAAGATCCTCGTCGTCGCCGATGTCTCGTGGGTACGCAACGAAGTACATGCTGCCCTCACCGAACCAGACTTCACGTTGGTCGATCACGACGATCCGGCCACTGCAGCGGTCCGCGCCGCAGATGAGAAGGTCGACGCCGTCGTGGTCGACATGCAGGTGGGAGCCATGGGCGGCGTGGCCGTCACCCGGGCACTACGCGACGCTTCGATCCGACCCGCCGTTGACGACATCCCCGCCGTGATCCTGCTCGACCGCAGTGCAGACACGTTCTTGGCGAAGCGGGCCGGCGCGGCAGGTTGGGTCACCAAACCGTTCACGACCCATGAGATCGAGACGGCCCTCGCCGGAGCCATCGGCGTCGTCCCGCACGATGACGTCCCCGATGTCGCCGCCGTCACCTCCGATGAGTAGCCACCTTCCCGCTCCCGCCCCAGCCTGACCGAGTCGGCGGCGCCGTGTCATCCACCAACATCGCCTACGTTGCAATCCTCGGATTGTGTGCGGTCGGCTCCGGCTTCTTCTCAGGCTCAGAGACCGCCCTGATCGGCATCGGCAAGGAACGCGTCCACCAGCTCGCCAACTCGGGCAGGCGGGGCAGGCGGGTCGTCCAGCTCGTTTCAGACCCCGACCGGCTCCTCAGCACAATCCTCGTTGCCAACAACCTGGTCAACATCCTCGGAGCATCGGTGGCCACCGTGCTGTTCGTTTCACTCCTCGGCGAGACGTGGGGTCCGTGGGTTTCAACGGCCGTCGTCACCACGGTGATCCTCATCGTCGGCGAGATCACACCAAAGAGCCTGGCCGCCCGCTACCCCGAGCGCTTCTCTCTGGCAGTCGCCCCGACCATCTACCAACTGTCGCGTGTCCTAGGTCCGGTCGCCCGACTCTTCACCGAGATCACCCGAGGTCTCTTCCGTCTGTTCCGCATCCCGGTCACCCCCTCCGTGAGTGCCGTGACCGAGGATGACATCAGAGCGCTGGCCGAACTGAGCTTTGTCGAAGGTGAAATCGAGGAGGTGGAGCGTGAGATCATCGACGCCCTCTTCACGCTGGCCGATCGGCCGGTACGCGACGTGATGACCCCCCGCGTCGACATCGTGACGTTGACAGAGCCCGTGTCCCTCGATCAGGTGCGCAAGGCGGTGGCCGCCACCGGGCACTCTCGCTACCTCGTCTCCGCTGGAGACCTCGACGCGTTGAGCGGCGTGCTCTACGTCAAAGACCTCCTCCAGCTTCCGGACACCGCCCCGCCCGAGCAGATCGCCCGACTGCTGCGGGTTCCAACCTACGTTCCCGAGTCCATGTCGGTCCTGCGCGTGCTGCACACCCTCCGCACCGGGAGGTCCGCCTACGCCGTTGTCCTCGACGAGCACGGTGGGGTCGACGGGCTCGTCACCATCAAGGACCTGGTCAGCGAACTCGTCGGTGAACTCCAGGACGAGTACGACCCTGGGGTGCCCAGCGTCGTCCGCGTCGCCCCCGGGGAATGGCTGGCCGACGGCCGGATTCCAATCGAAGACCTCGAAGCCGGCCTCGAGTGCGACCTGCCCGGCGGGCCGTACGCCACCGCCGGTGGCCTGCTCATGACCCTTGCCGGCCGTATCCCCAAGGAGGGCGACGTCGTCCGCGCCAACGGCCTCACCTTCACCGTCCTCCAGATGGACCGCAACCGGGTCGACCGAATTCGGGTTGAGACTGTCTCGTAGCGGGGTACAATCTCCCCATCGGGACGTAGCGCAGCTTGGTAGCGCGCATCGTTCGGGACGATGAGGTCGCCGGTTCAAATCCGGCCGTCCCGACCACAAGTAGGACGCCGGCGGGGAAACCCGCCGGCGTTCTTCATATCCTCCTCCGCCGAGCGGCACGAGGTGGGGAAGGTGGCCCTGTACCGCAGGCACGGGGTCGGTCGGGGGGCTGCAGCCGCGAACGGCGCAGAAAATCCAAGGTCTCAACAAGATGCCCAGCCCCCACGAGCCGCGCTCTCAGGCGTCGGCGCCCTTGGTGGCTTCGCCCTTCACCGCGGCGGCGAGCGCCTCGAGTTCGCGGGTCAGCCGCTTTGTCATGCTGCCGCGGGTGAAGGGACCAACCACGACGGCGGCAAATCGTGTCGAGAGACTATCGGGGTCGGCGACGGTGTAGTTGGTCACCCGTGTACCTCCCTCGACGGACTCGAGTTCGAGGCGGCTCTCGAAGCTGAAGGGGCCACGCGCCATCTCCATCCCAAAGACGTTCGGGGGGTCAAACGTGAAGACTCGCAGTTCGATGTCGGCGCGACGCCAGTTGCGGGTGTACTCGCAGGTGAACAGGGCACCCTCGTGCATGTCGTCCGACAGCATCTTGGCGCTGGTCACGCCGGACACCCACACCGGCATGTTGGCGACGTCAGAAACGAACGCGAAAACGTCAGCCTGTGGACAATCGATGATGATTGATGCAGATACATTCATCGCCGGCTCTCACCTTCGTCGTGCCCCTATACCGTACCTCTTGATTCGGACAAGGCGCACGGCGGTTGATCGATTTTCGCTCTCGGCGACGAAAGCGGCGACTCAGGCGAGCAGCAACTCGGCAAGCTGCACGGCGTTGAGGGCTGCACCTTTGCGGAGATTGTCGCCCACCGTCCACAGGCTGATACCGCCGGTGTCGCCGACCGTGGCCCGCACCCGGCCGATCAGGACGTCGTCGATTCCCGCCGAGTCGAGCGGCGTCGGCACCTTGGCGTCGTCCCACAGCTGCGTCCCGGGCGCGGCAGCCAGGATCTGCTGGGCCTCTTCGAGGCTGAGCGGCCGCTCGAAGAAAATCGTCGACGCAATACCGTGGCCCACCATGACCGGGACGCGGACGCACATCGGTTCGACGCGGATGTCGGGCGCTTCGAGGATCTTGCGAGTCTCATGGACGAGCTTCCACTCCTCGTCGGTGTAACCCTCCTCAGTGAAGGATCCCGCCTGAGGGAGCACGTTGAAACCGATCGGGCGGGCATACAGGTCGCTGCCGGGGTCGGACCATCCGCCGTCGACCAAAGCATCTCGATCCTTGCCGAAGAGGTCGGTTTCGTGGGCGAGCACATCCATCCCGGTCTGGCCGGAACCCGATACGGACTGGTACGAGGTTGCCGTCATCCGGTCGATCGTGGCGGCCTGGTGGAGCGGACCGGCCGCCATCATCAGCACCATCGTCGTGCAGTTGGGGTTGGCCACGATCCCTTGGTTCGTGGCGATGGCGGCGTCGTTGACCTCGGCGACCACCAATGGGACCGCATGATCCATCCGGAACGCCGACGAGTTGTCAACCACGGTGCCACCGGCCGCGGCGAACCGCGGGGCATGTTCCCGCGACCGGGCGCCGCCAGCGGAGAAGAGGGCGATGTCGATCCCGGCCGGGTCGGCCGTCTCGAGGTCCTCGATGACCACATCGCCCCACTTGGTAGCAACGGTCCTTCCCGCAGAACGCGACGACGCCATGAGGCGAAGTTCAGTGATCGGAAAGTGGCGGTCCTCGAGAGTGGAAACCATCGTCGTACCGACGGCGCCGGTAGCGCCGACCACGGCCACTCTCGGATTCTTGATGCCCATCATACGGATACCTCCTCAGCTTCTTCGCCCAAGCCAAAGCCGTCATGGAGCGCGGCGACGGCGGCGGTCACGTCGTCTCCCCTCACCACGCAGGAAATGCGAATGGGTGAGGTGGAGATCATTTCGATGTTGATGCCGTGTCCCGAGAGAATCCGGAACATCCGTGCGGCAATACCCAGCTCGGACTTCATCCCGGCACCGACCAGGGACACCTTGGCAATGTTGTCGTCGACGTGGATACCCGCGGCTCCGATCTCAGCGATGATCTCGTCGGCGACCCGACGGGCCACCGCGACGTGGTCCTTGGCGACGGTGAAAGAGATGTCGGTGACACCTTCGATCGAGATGTTCTGCACGATCATGTCGACATTTACGCCGGCCACGGCCAGCGGTTCGAACATGGTGGCCGCCACACCGGGCTTGTCCGGCACGCCGTGCACCGTGACCTTCGCCTCGGTGGCGTCGTGGGCGACACCCCGAATGATTGCCTCTTCCATCGTCTCCTCCTTCACCCACGTCCCCGGTCCGTCGTGGAAGGACGAGCGGACGTGGATCGGGATGTTGTAGCGGCGGCCAAATTCAACGGAGCGGGCCATCAGGACGCGAGCCCCCGAGCTCGCCAACTCCAGCATCTCCTCAAACGAAATCTCGGCAAGTTTGGTTGCATGCGGCACGAGACGCGGGTCTGCCGTGAAGACGCCGTCGACATCGGTGTAGATCTCACATGCGTCGGCTTGGAGCGCGGCAGCAAGGGCCACAGCCGTCGCGTCCGATCCACCACGCCCCAAGGTGGTGATCTCCTTGGCGACCGGGTCGACCCCTTGGAAGCCGGCGACGATGACCACCTTGCCTTCGTCGAGTCCCTCGCGCACCCGGTGCGCTCTGATGTCGACGATCTCGGCAGAACCGTGGACGTCCGTGGTCAGAATTCCCGCTTGGGAACCGGTGAGGCTCATCGCCGGGCAGCCGCGATCCTGAATCGCCATTGCGCACAACGCCATCGAAATCCGCTCGCCGGCAGTGAGCAGCATGTCCATCTCGCGGGGGTACCCCCCGTCGGCCACTTGGTCGGCGAGGTCGATCAACTCATCGGTCGACTGGCCCATTGCGGAAACGACGACGACGACGTCGTTGCCGGCGTCGTGAGTGGTTGCGACGCGTTCAGCCACTCGGCGGATGCGCTCGGCATCTGCCACGGACGTCCCGCCGAACTTCTGAACGATCAATGCCATGGAGCCGCGCAGTGTACCGACCACCCACCAGGTAGACGGTTATGCCTCACCGGCATCTACTATCCGCGTATCCGCGCCGATACGAAGTCCCTCACCAAACCCCTCATCCCGCTTGCCCTTGCGCTGGCGCTGCTGGTCGCCGCCTGCGGCGACGACGATTCCTCCGGCGCGAACTCGACGAGCACCGACGCTCCGGCGAGCACCACAACGGCGGTGCCGCTGTCCGAATTCACCACCACGCTCGCCACCGAAGCCCCCCAGTTCGGACCCGCCGACTACGACGGCTTCCGGGCCCAGCCGACGGCATGCGGAGCCGACGCTCCCGAACCTATCGAACTCATGACCTTCGACGAGCCCGAAGACATGGCCATCGACCCGGCGACCCCAATCACCGTCACGATCAGTACCTCGTGTGGTGACATCGTGGTCGAACTCGACCCGTCGATCGCCCCCGAGACGGTCAACTCCTTTGTCTTCCTCGCCGAGCAGGGCTTCTTCGATGGAGGAGCCTCGCACCGCATCGCCCCCGGCTACCTGATGCAAGCCGGCGACCCGACGGCCACGGGTCGTGGCGGACCCGGCTATTCCCTTCCCGACGAACTGCCGACCGACGACACCCCCTACACCAGAGGCACCCTCGCCATGGCCAACGGCGGGCCCGATACCGGCGGCTCACAGTTCTTCATCATGCTCGACGACATCGGTCTGCCCCCCGATTACTCCGTCTTCGGACGAGTGGTTGAGGGGTTCGAGGTCCTCGACGCGATTGCGGCGGTGCCACTCGGCTTCACCTCCAGGGGTGAGCCCAGTTCACCTCTCGAGTCGGTGTACCTCGCCAAGGTGACCGTGGATCTCCCCGGCTGAACCGGCGCCATTCGGCTGCTCTAAGATTGAGCCGCCATGGCAACCGACAAACGTGAGCGACAACGGGCGAACCGGTCCGTCAAGCAGCAGCAAGAGACAAAGGAACAGCGTCGCCGTAGGACGTTGGACTTGGCTCGCAGGGGTTTGATCTGGGCGCTGATCATTGCCGCCATGTTTGCGGCGGCGTGGATCGTCTGGGGTGGCGGCGACGACACCGGTACGACGACCACAACGGTCGGCTCGCTTGGCATCGTGCTCGGGCACTGATCTGTGGCAGTCGACCTTCACCTCCACAGCACCAAGTCAGACGGCACCACCACTCCGCAGGAGGTGGTGCGTTCCGGCGTCTCGGCAGGCCTCAGCGCCATTGCACTGACAGATCACGACAATCTGGACGGCATCGCCGAAGCGCGCGCCGCGGCCGGATCAGCCGGCCTCGGGTTTATACCCGGCACCGAACTGTCCGTGGGCTGGGAGGGCGGCGCCATGCACATGCTCGTCTACTTCCTCGAACCCGAACCAGGGCCGCTGCAAGACCGCCTCAGAGCCGTTCGCGATGGCCGAACCGCCCGCAACCACGAGATCGTCGTCGCGCTCCAGGGTCTCGGCATCGACATCAGCTACGAAGAGGTGGCCGCGGAGGCTGCAGGTTCGGGCATCGGTCGACCCCACATCGCAGCCGTCCTGGTCTCGAAGGGTGTGGTCGCGGACATTCCCGCAGCGTTCGATCGTCTCCTCGCCACGGGCCGACCCGCCTACCGCCCCCGACTTCGACTCGAGGTGGTCGAGGCCATCGCGCTGGCCCGTGCCTCGGGAGCAGTGCCGGTGATCGCTCACCCCCACACGCTGGGCATTCCCGAGGGAGGGTATCGGGAGGCCTTCCGGGAACTAGTCGACGTCGGGCTGGGGGGTATCGAGGCTTACTACGGCGAATACACCCCCGAGTTGCGCAGCCATCTCGCCGCCCTCTGCGACGACCTCGGCATCGTCGCCACCGGGGGCTCGGACTATCACGGCCGCTACAAGCCCGACTTGTCAGTCGGGATCGGACGCGGCGACCTGGAGGTGCCCGATGCAACGGTGGAACGTCTCATCGACGAGCGCGATCGCCCGTCG
Organism: uncultured Acidimicrobiaceae bacterium; assembly: GCA_964465915.1. Taxonomy (GTDB): domain Bacteria; phylum Actinomycetota; class Acidimicrobiia; order Spongiisociales; family UBA5794; genus CAVPHV01. The sequence goes on along the minus strand of CAYXMJ010000005.1, from coordinate 21,654 downwards.
TTACAGGCTCATCAAGGCGCTCGGCGCGCCGGCCGATAGAACCGACGTGACAGCGGCGAGCCCGACGGACAGCGTTGATCCGACCGATCGGTTCGACGCCCCGATTCGTTACCGCGATGTGCGCAGAGGTTTCAACACCTCGCGGGCACTCGGTGCGTCTATTGTCGCGTTCGGATCCGTCTTTGGAATCGCCGCGGGTCATACCGCGGCACCTTGGGTTCTGGCCGTCAGCCTCGTCATCGCCGTCGATGGCTTCTATCGCCGGACCCATGGAGAAACCGCCCTCCCCTTGCTGCTGTTGGACGCGACCGCAATCGGCATTGCCCTGCTCGCCCGGGGCCCGACTCCGGCGGTCGCAGCCGGCGCCTTCATCTACCTGGTGACGGCCGGGCTTCTCCTGCTGCCGCTGCAACGCGTCCTCGTCGTCATCGTCTACGCCATGGTCTGGGCCGGTCTGGTGGCTGCGTTCAGCCCGCTGGCGGGTGATGACCTCGGTAGCGATACCGCCATGGTCGTGACCGAGGTCCTGGCAACGCTCATCTTCATCGGTGTCATCGCCGAACTCCTCATCTCTGCCGGCCAATCCCTGCATGCTGCTATCGAACGCCAACGCGCTGCGTTGGAGTCGGAGCGTCGCGCCAGCCAGCTCAAGGACGAGTTTGTCTCCATGGTGAGCCACGAACTGCGGACTCCACTGACCAGCATCGCCGGGTTCACCGACACCCTCCGCGAGTCCTGGCTGAAACTGAGTCCGGAGGAGATCGACGAGTTCTTGGTGATCATGCGCCGCGAGGCCGCGCACCTCAGCAATCTCGTCGAGGACATCCTCGTGATCCCGCGCCTCGAGGCCGGCCACCTCCGCCTCGACGCCGCCGACCTCGACTTGCGGTCGGAAGCCTTCCGCACCGGTCAGTTGGTCTTCCAGGACACCGATCGCGAGTTTGCCGTGGCCATCCCGGGTGGAGTGGTCGTCCACGCCGATCAGGTCCGTCTCGAACAGGTGTTGCGCAATCTCTTGGAGAACGCTCGCAAACACGGAGGCGACCAGGTACTCGTCGAGGGAGAAGTGCAAGGGGACCTCTACCGCGTGGTCGTCAGCGACAACGGTCCCGGAGTCCCCGAGACCGATCAGCATCGCGTCTTCGAGCACTTCGAGCAGGTCACCAAGGGTGATGCCAGATCCGACCAGGGTGTTGGCCTAGGCCTACCAATCGCCCGCACGCTGGCCAGGGCGATGGGCGGTGACCTCTGGTACGAGCCCCGGTTCCCTATTGGCTCGCAGTTCTGCTTCACGATCCAACTGGCGCAGGCCTCGTCGCCGAGCGACGCCGCCGCGATCGGCGACGTCGGATCAAGCCCCGCGGCCTGAGTGGTGAAGACGCCGGCGGGATCCACCGCGAGCCAACACCAACCCAATACGATGACCGACCGAATGACCCGACCCGCGCCATCGCGCCTCATCGCGGCCGCCCCCGTCGTTGTTCTCATCATCCTGGTCCTGTGGCAAGCCCTCAGCCAGGCAGGCGCGCTCGAGTCCGGCGACGTCTTCTGGCATCTGCGCACCGGCGACCTCATCCTCGATTCCGGCATTCCGACGGCCGACTCGTTCTCGTGGACCGCTCAAGGGGTGCCCTGGCAGCCAAATGCCTGGCTCAGCGAGGTCATCTGGGCAGGGCTGCGTGCCACCTTCGGGCTTGGGGCCATCTCGCTGCTGAGAGGTGCCGCCGTAATCGGCATCGCCCTCCTCGTCTTCTGGAGCGCCCGACGCCGCGGGGCCGGACCGTGGGCATCGGTATCGATCGGGGTCGTCGCCACATTGCTCATCAACCCGTTCATCTCGGAACGACCTCTCCTGGTCGGGTTCTTGCTGTTTCCGATTCTGCTCGCGGCCGCGCAGAACTACCGCAGGGGCTCGAGGTGGGCGCTTGCGGGCGCCGCCGGGATCATGGTGCTGTGGGCCAACCTGCACGGAAGCTTCCTGACCGGTGTCGCCGTCGTCGGCCTGTACGCCCTTGGGTGGATGCTCGAGGACCGCACCTGGCGCCGTCCCGTCATCCTCGGTGCCACAGTTGCAGGGGCGGCTCTTGTAAACCCCTACTTCGTTTCGGCCTACACCCACGCGCTCACGATCCGCGACGCGTCGGTCAACATCGATGAGTGGCAGCCACTGTCCATCACCGATGCCCGCGGGCTCTTCCTCGTTGCGTTCATGGCTGCCGCGGCGTGGGCGCTCACCAGGCTGAGCGCCTGGAGGACCTATTCGACCTCGCTTCCACTCGTGTTCCTGGCAGTCGGCACGATCGGCGTGGTGCGGACCGGAGGCTTCTTCGTCCTCGCCTCCGCCCCGGTGGTGGCCGCCGCGCTCTCTGCCCTCGAGGTTCCCCGGCTGCGGGCCTGGGCATCCCCGCGACGCCAACCGATCATCATCGGGTTCGTGGTCGCCGGCCTATTGATGGCCGGCCAGCAACTGGGCAACCTGAGCGCCGCCGGAAGCCTCGGCCCTCGCTTCTCAACTGAGCTCGTTGCCGCAGTGCCGGCCGGGTGCCGGCTGTTCAACGAGTACGACCTCGGTGGGTTTGTCATCGACGAGCGGTGGCCTGACGTGCTGGTGTCTCAGGATGGCCGCAACGACATGTACGGCCGGGCCCGCATCGAACTCCAGGAGGCGTGGACGCTATCGAACGACGCCTCCGTCCTCGATCCGCCTGGGGTCGACTGCGTGCTCGCCGACGTCGATCGACCGATCGCGGCAGCGCTGCAGGCCGACCCGAGATGGACTGAAGTCACCCGCTCCACCTCCACCGTGTTGATGGTGAGATCGCCGTAGCGTTGTCTACGCCGTCGAATCTCCATCGGCACCGTTGGGGACCACGACACCCCACTCGGCCGTGTCGTAGTTGTGCGACGGGAGCAGCGCGGGGATATCTCTCGGCCGCCACGCCAGCACCCACGCCGGCTGGCGAGGAGGCTTGGGCGGATGGGCCCTCAAGTCCTCCTCGCGAGCAATGAGGTGAGATACCGCAGCCATGATGGCCGCCGCGGTTTCGGGCTCCGCTCCCCCTTGGATCTCGAACGCCGGGTTCATTGCGCCACCTCGACCAGTTCGACGAGCGTGCCGGCAAACTCCTTCGGGTGGACAAAGGCGATCCTTGCCCCTCTCCCCCCGACCCGAGGCTCCTCGTCGACGAGACGCGCCCCTTCAGACTTCAGATGGCCGAGAGCCGAATCGATGTCGTCGACTGCCAGCGCAATGTGGTGGAGACCCTCACCCCGTCTGGCCAAGAAGACCCCGACGGGCGACTCGGCGCTCAGTGGCTGCAGGAGCTGAATGAACGACCCACCCACCGCGATCATCGCCTCGTCGACACCCTGTTCGGCTACGACCTCGCGATACAGAGGTTCGGCCCCGTAGAGCCGGTAGTACTCCCCAAGGGCATCGTCGAGGTCGGTCACAGCGATGGCGACGTGATCGAGGTTGTAGGGGAACATGACAGAACGGTAGTCCGCCCACTTGTGCTGTGGCAGCCGGGGGGTGGCGCACCGGTAGCGTGTGGTCCGCAGGCGAGCTTGGAGTGACGTTCCCATGGAAATGGACTTTGATCCGCACGGCGGCCTCAACAGGCATCTTGGTTTCGAATACGAAGCGGCGGGGCCCGATCGATGTGTGGTCACCCTCGAGGTCGACGACCGCCATCGCCAGCCGTACGGCCTCGTCCACGGTGGGGTTTACTGCGCTCTGGCCGAGACGGCGGCGTCCACCGGAGCTGCGCTCTACGCAATGGAGCGAGGCGTCCCGGGCGCGGTCGGTCTCTCAAACTCAACCGACTTCTGCCGCTCTCACCGGGAGGGACCGATCCGCGCCACCGCAACCCCCATCCACCGCGGCCGCACCCAGCAGGTGTGGCAGGTCGATGTGACTCGCGACGCCGATGGGGATCTGCTCGCTCGGGGCACGGTGCGGTTGCACAATCTGGTCGACCCCTCCGCCATCGGCGGGCTGGCCGGCTGACGAACGGGACCGGGCCACCCGCGTCACTGAGAAGGGTCAGAAGCCCCGATCGAGAGTGGGTCCACGTCGTTAGGATCGTGACGACGGCTCCGAAAGGACACCAATGAACCCTGTGATCTGCTCCATCGCCCGCACGCCGATCGGTCGATTCTCCGGGGCCTTCACCCCATTGACCGCGATGGACCTCGGCGGCGTGGCAATTGCAGCAGCGCTCGAACGCGCCGGCCTACAGCCGCAGCAACTCGACGAGGTGCTCTTCGGCCACGTCATCCAAGCCGGGCAGGGCCAGATTACGGCTCGCCAGGCCGCCCGCAACGCGGGGGTTCCGATGACGGTGCCGGCAACGGTGATCAACAAGGTATGCCTTTCCGGCATGACGGCGATTGCAGAGGCTGCGCGTCACATCCGTCTCGGCGAGGCCACCTTCGTCATCGCGGGTGGGATGGAGTCGATGACCAACGCTCCCTATCTGGTACCCAAGGCCCGCCTTGGGCTGCGCATGGGCGACGGCGTCATGGTCGATTCGCTCAACAACGATGGCCTGTGGTGCGCCTTCGATCATTGCACCATGGGTGAGTCGTCCGACAACAAGAACACGCTGCTCGGCATCGATCGTGAGGAACAAGACGAGTGGGCGGCAGCCAGTCAGGCCAGGGCGTTGGCGGCCGCCACCGCCGGTGCGTTCGACGACGAGATCGTCCCGGTAACGGTGCCGCAACGCCGCGCCGATCCGCTCATTGTCACCAAGGACGAGGGGATTCGACCCGGCACCGATACCGCAGGCCTGGCAAGACTCCGTCCCGCCTTCAGCGCCGACGGCACGGTGACGGCTGGGAACGCATCGCAGATCTCGGATGGAGCGGCTGCCGTGCTGGTCGCCGACCGCGCTGCAGCCGAGGCAGCCGGGCTACCGATCCTGGCCGAGGTTCTTGCCTATGGACAAACGGCGGGTCCCGACGCCACGCTTCACGAACGGCCGGCTGAGGCCCTGATGATCGCTCTCAAGCGGGCCAACTTGGATGTCGTTGACCTCGACCTCGTCGAGATCAACGAAGCCTTCGCTTCGGTGGCGCTGTGGTCGGCTCGCATGCTCGACATCGACCGCGCCAAGGTGAACGTCAACGGCGGTGCCGTTGCCCTCGGACACCCGCTCGGCGCAACCGGCGCCCGCATCACCGTCACCCTCATCAGCGAACTCCACCGCCGCGGGGGCGGCATCGGCGGGGCGGCTCTTTGTGGGGGCGGGGGTCAGGGCGACGCCCTCATCGTCAAGGTCTTCTGAACCACAGCCAGATCATCCGACATGTCAGGAGTGAGACAGAACATGAGTGAGCAGCCGGACAGAAACCTCGCCCTCGAGTTGGTCCGCGTCACCGAGGCCGCCGCCATGGCTGCCGCCCGGTGGCAGGGGCGTGGCGACAAGAACGAGGTCGATCAGGCCGCAGTCGACGCGATGCGCAATGTGCTGTCGACCGTCGACATGGACGGGATCGTCGTCATCGGCGAGGGAGAGAAGGACGAAGCCCCGATGCTGTTCAACGGCGAGAAGGTCGGGAATGGCAACGCGCCGCTCGTCGACGTCGCCGTCGACCCGGTCGACGGCACCCGTCTCACTGCGCTCGGCATGCCGGGCGCCCTGGCGGTCATCGCCTTCGCCGAGCGTGGGTCGATGTATGCCCCGGGCAAGTTGGTCTACATGGACAAGATCGCGGTCGGCGAAGCCGCGGCGGGGATGGTCGACATCGAGGCGCCCGTTGCCCACAACCTCAAGCAGGTCGCCAAGGCTCTCGGCAAGTCGGTTTCGGACGTGACGGCCGTCATCCTCGACCGGCCCCGCAACGAGGACTACATCGCCAAGGTGCGCCAGGCCGGTGCCAGGATCACGCTGATCGGCGACGGCGACATTTCCGGGGCCCTGTCGACGGCAAAGCTCGACAGTGGCGTCGACGTCCTGTTCGGCATCGGCGGCTCCCCCGAGGCCGTCACCGCCGCTTGCGCCATGGCCGCGGTACGCGGCGAGATCCAATGCAAGCTGTGGCCGCGCGACGACAGCGAACGGCGCTTCGCCATCGACGAGGGCCTCGACCTCGACCAGGTGATCACCACTCGGGACCTCGTCAACAGCGACAACACGTTCTTCGCCGCGACCGGGGTCACCACGGGAGATCTCCTCAAAGGCGTTGAGTTCCGTGGTGGTAACCGCGTCGAAACGCACTCGCTGGTGATGCGCTCCAAGACCGGCACCGTGCGGTTTGTCGAAGCCGCCCACCGCATGGACGAACTCGGCAAGATCAGCTCCGTCGACTACTGAGACGACACCAACCCAGACCCGCCGGCGGCGACTCGGGACAACTCCTCGTCGTATGTCGGGGCGAGCACCGCCCAGTCGTGAGCGGCCATCGTCGGGCCGAGCTGAGCGGCAATCGCCGCCGCCTCCTGAGGGCGACGAACCGCCCAGGTGAGCCGTTCGAGTAACTCGACATCGTCTCGGTAGAGGCAGTCGTCGTGGAACTCTGGCGGGATTCGCTCGGGGTACACCAACATGCGGGGCAGGACTGGGAACGCACCGGCGTAGACGGCTTCTGTGATCGCGATCCCAAAGAACTCCTGGCGCGAAGTCGACAGCACGACGTCGGCCGATCGCAGCAGTCTTCGGTATTCTGGCTCAGGGGCGAACCCATAGTGCACCAACCGCTGCCCAAGCCTGGCCTTGAGACCCTCGAACGGTGGCGGCAGCGTGGCAAACGTCTCGCCACAAATCGCCAACCGAAACGACGCACCGGCATCGTCCAAGGCCTCTATGGCAGCTGCCAGTTCGTCCGGCCCCTTGTCGTGGTCCCAGCGTTGGTTCCACAGGATGAGAGGTGGGGCGTCGCGCTGGATCGATTCGGCGTCCAGTCTGTGGAGGTCAACACCAAGCGGCATCACCCGGGAGCGACTCTGCACGCCGGCGAGAAGGTGATCGTGCCTGGTGTCGGGGAAGCGCCGCAACAAGGCCGGGACCCGGTCGAACCACTGTTCGTAGTGGAACGCCGAGTTGAACCAGACCTCATCGGCAACCGCCATCGACGTCCAGTTGATGAACGGGTAGGTCAGATCCTCCCGATCCCGGGGTGACACGGGGTAGGTGAGTTGGTTCTCGTGCATGTAGAGCACCGCCGGGACTTCCGGGGCCTCCCGTCGAACGGCACCGAGGAATCCGGCGAGATGCAACATGCTCGTGGCGAGAATGAGATCGAACGGCCCGGTCTTGGCCACGGCCGCTCGATAGGCCTCGGCGAGCACCAGATAGCCACCCTGCATCCGCCATTTCCAGAACGCGGCCGGAAGCGACAGGATCTCGATCTTGTGCCCCGAGGCGGCGGCCAAGCCCGCTGCCCAGGCGCGATGCGAGCCATCGAAGTAGGGCTCCACGAGGGCGACCCTCAACCGTTTTGGCGGACCTTGGCGCATCATGCTGCGCTCATGTCCGCCAAAACCCAATCTCACAGCTCCCTGCGGCCGGAGAGGGCTCGACCCAGGGTGATTTCGTCGGCGTAGTCGAGGTCGCCACCCACGGGGAGGCCCGAAGCCAGGCGGGTCACGGTGACCCCGACCGGCTTGAGTAGCCGGGCCAGATACAGAGCCGTTGTGTCGCCTTCGATCGTCGGATTGGTGGCCGCAATAACCTCAGACACGTTCTCGGCATCCACCCTGGCGACAAGCTCCCGAATGTTGAGCTGCTCGGGCCCGATCCCCTCGATCGGCGAGATGGCGCCGCCAAGGACGTGATAGCGACCGGTGAACTCCTGGGTCTTCTCCAACACCGAGATGTCCTGGGCCCGCTCGACCACGCAGATGATGGTCGGGTCCCGGCGCACATCGCGACAGATCGAACACTCTTCGTCGGCGGTGACGTTGAAGCAACGCGAACACAGCCGCACCTGTTGGCGAAGTTCGATGATCGTGGTCCCGAGCCGGACCGCATCCGCCTCTTCGATGTGGAGGAGATGAAAGGCAAGCCGTTGCGCGCTCTTACGACCGATCCCGGGCAGCCGGGCCAGCTCGTCGATGAGCCGCTGGACCGGCGCTTCAAACATCAGCCGAGGAGACCACCCAGGTCCATGCCGCCGGTGAGACCGCCCATGGCATTCCCCGCATCGTCATTCGCCTGTTGCATGGCTTGGTTGACCGCGGCAACGACCAGGTCGCCGGCCATCTCGGGGTCGTCCGGGTCGAGTACCGACGGATCGAACTCAACCGCAACGAGCTCTCCCGAACCTCTCACCGTTGCCTTGACCACACCACCACCGGCGCTGCCGACATAGGTCTTGGAGGCGAGTGCCTCCTGGGCTTTGGCCATCTCGGCCTGCATTTGCTGCGCCTGCTGCATGAGCTGACGCATATCTTTTGGCATTCGTGACATGGCCGGAGCGTACCAGTCACCGGGCGGATCGGCGGCGCACCCGCCATACTCCGTGTGCCACGTCGCAGGCGGCGAGTACCATCGCCGTCGATGGAGTACCGGGCCCTCTACAACAAATATCGACCGCAACGGTTCGACGAGGTCGTCGGCCAGGACCACGTGGTGCGCACCCTGGCGCACGAAATCGTCGAGAACAAGGTGGCTCACGCCTACCTGTTCGCCGGTCCGCGCGGCACGGGCAAGACCACCAGCGCCCGACTTCTCGCCAAGGCCTTGAACTGCACCAACCGGGGTGACGACGACGAACCGTGCAACGAGTGTGCCTCGTGCATCGGGATCACCGAGGGCACTTCGCTCGATGTGATCGAACTCGACGCCGCATCGCACAACAAGGTGGAGGACATCCGCGAGATCCGGGTGAACGTCGGCACCGTGGCCGCCGCGGGTGGCGCGCACCGCATCTACATCCTGGACGAGGCCCACATGCTGTCGCGAGCGGCCGGCAATGCCCTGCTCAAGACTCTCGAAGAACCACCAGAACACGTCATCTTCGTGCTCGCCACCACCGAGCCATACAAGCTGCTCGACACCATCCGCAGCCGCAGCCAGCGCTTCGACTTCCACCCGGTGCCCGTCGAGGTCTTGCTCGACCATCTCGCCGACATCTCGCAGCGGGAGGACTTCGAACCCGAACCGGGCGGTCTCGCCATGGTCGCCACCCACGCAAACGGTTCCGTTCGGGATGCCATGAGCCTGCTCGAACAGGTTGCCGCCCTCGGCGGCGGCCGGGTCGAGGCCGAGTCGGTGGCCCGAGCTCTGGGTTTGGCCGACAGGGACGCCTTCGGCCAGCTTGCCGCGGCCATTGCCGACCAGGACGCGCCGGCCGCGCTCGGCCTGGTCTCCCGCCTCTCGGCCGGCGGTGCCGACCTGCGCCGATTTGTCGCCGACGCACTGGGGTTCTTCCGGGGGATCTTCCTCGCCCAATACGCCCCAAACCTCGAAGAGGTCGCCGACGAGTCCCTCGATGTCATGGACGAGTGGCGACGGTACGCACCGGTCCTGGCTACCGGCGATGTCCTACGCGCCATCGACCTTCTCGGCGAGGCATTGCTCCATCTCCGTCAGGGCCGCGAGGAACGGCTTGTAGTCGAGTTGGCGCTGCTGCGCCTGACCAGGCCCGAGACGGCGCTCGACGCTGCATCGCTCGACGCCCGGATTGGGCGCCTCGAGAATCAAGTCCGCACTCTGGGCGGGTCGGCCTCCAGGGCGGCTGCACCTGCTGCGGCTGCACCTACCGCACCGCCGGCGGCGGCCGAGTCCGGCACCGCTGCGTCTTCAGCGGCGCCGACCTCAACACCGGACCAGCCTGATCCGGAGGCGCCCTTCGAGAGCGGTGCCGAGGAACCACCGTCACTCCCGTTGACAGAGGGGACGCCGGCCGCTCCTGTTGCTCCGCTGGTCGACCTCGACCTCGCCACCTTCGAAGCAGCCTGGCCGGCCATCGTCGCCCAGGTCCGCGACCGTGCCGGGCCCCGGCGCCACGCTCTCCTCAAGGAAGCCGAACCCGTCGCCGTCGAGTCCGGCCGTGTGATCTGCGAAGTTCCCGGCCACCTGCCGTTCCACCTCGAGCAACTGCGGGCCGACGCCGAACTCAACGCCGTCGTCGCTTCCCTGGCCACCGAGGTCCTCGGCGGCACCATCACACTGGAGTACCGCTCCGCCGACGGCACCGCACCAGCCGTCGGCGCAACACCTGAGATCGAGCCCGAGACACGAGCCCCAACGAAGGATGAGCTGCTCGAGGGTGACGAGGCGGCCGTCGGCGAGGACCCCGAAGACCTCATCGCCGACCTGCTCGGCGGCGAAGTCATCAGCGACTGAAACGCCGCGCCGACTGGCACCACACGACGCTCAAGATTGGTGCCGATATCGACCGATGTATCCCTTACGAGCAAACTACGACAGGGGCACATCATGCGGCTTGGCATCGACCTCGATGGCGTCGTCGCCGACTTCAATTCAGGATGGATGCGTCACTACGGCGCCGACTTCGGGGTTGCCCTGACACCGGAAGCTGCCCGAGTGTGGGATGGCATTCCCGATCTCACCCACTTTGCCGACATGAATTCGTTCTGGGAGTGGGCCGAGCAGCGCGGCGCCCCTTCGTTCTTCCGGCATCTGGATCTGTTCGAAGGTGCCGCCGATGCGCTCGAAGACCTCAGCAAGGTCCACGACCTCGTCATCCTCACCGGCAAGCCCGACTGGGCGATCCACGACACCTACGCCTGGATCGCCGAGCGGCGCCTCCCCACCCGTGAGGTTCACGTCACCGACAACAAGTGGGTCGTGCCCTGCGACATCTATCTCGATGACTCCCCCGAGCAACTCGCCGAATTGGCTCGATTCCGACCAGAAGCCGAAGTGTGCCGGTTCATCCGTCCCTGGAACACGCCGATCCCCGGCGTGCGCGACGTCGACGGTTGGCCGGCCTTCACGCGATTCATCGGCAACCTCACCGACCAGTCAATCGGTACCTCCCTGTCTGCCTGACCAGGCATTTTGTCAGTATCGGGCCATTCGGCCCCATAGGTGAGTCCTCTGTGGCTGGTCGCTAGCCCCTAGAGGCTCTAGCCTTCCCAGTGGACGAAGGTGTGCGCACCACGCGCGCCGATCAAGGGAGTGCAAATCAGCATGACAATTCGTAAGTTGCTTGTCGTTCTTGCTGCCTTTGCTCTCATCGTTGCCGCCTGTGGCGATGACGATGACAGCGGCAGCGAAACAACGACCACGGCTGCCGCGGAGACTACGACCACTGCGGCGCCGGAAACCACCACGACTGCCGCGCCGGAGACTACGACCACCGCAGCTGCCGCCCCAGAGGTCGGCTCGGCTGAGCTACCCATCCAGGTGTTCTTTGTACCGTCAGTGAGCGCAGAGGAGATCATCGCGGGCGGCGAGCTGCTCGACGACACGCTGACCGAGGCGACCGGCCTCGAATTCGAGGTCAGCGTCGGTACGTCGTACGCAGCGACGATCGAGGCGATGTGTGCCGCACCGGAGACCAGCATGGGCTTCATCCCGGCGCAAGGCTACGTGCTCGCCAACGACCTGTGCGGTGTTGAGATCGCACTGAAGTCCATCCGCTTCGGCTACGACGTCTACTGGACCCAGTTCATCGTTCCGAGAGACTCCGAGATCACGAGCATCGAGGAACTCGCCGGCAAGAAGTGGGCCTACCCCGACGCTGCTTCGACCTCCGGCTTCCTCGTGCCATCGGGACTCTTCACCAGTTTGGGTATCGAGGTCACTGACGTGTTCGAGGCCGGCGGCCACTCCGCCGTCGCCCGCGCCGTGTACAACAAGGAAGCCGACTTCGGCACGACGTTCTACAGCCCGCCGGTCGACTCCGAGCGCAACAGCCTGTGGGACGGCGCCCCGACCAGCGATCCCGACGTGCCCGCCGAGCTGATCCCCACGTGTGGCCTCGACGCCGACGGGCAGATTCTCTGTGGCGAGGACTTCTACCCGCGCGATGCTCGCCGCGACATCCGGGAAGAGGCTCCGGACGTGATCCAGAACGTCCGCATTCTGGCCGTTTCTGACCCGATTCCGAACGACGGCATGGCGTTCTCTCCAGAGTTCCCGCCGGCAACCGCCGACGCAATCGTCGCGGCCATGACGGACTTCGCCGCCAACGAGCCTGAGGGCTTTGAAACGGCATTCGATGCCTACAGCTGGAGCGGAGTCGAAATCACCAACGACGCCGAGTTCGACTCGATTCGCGCCCTGTTGCAGGCACTCGGCTACACGCTCGAGGACTTCGGATAGGTCCACATCGAGTGTGACGATTGACACGTGGGCGGGGAGCACATCCCCGCCCACGTCGCGTTTCTGAGATGATGTGCCGCCGACGGCACTCGACCTGGGAGTGAGGAGCTGAATACGTGCTGAAAGTCGAGCATCTGACCATGGTCTACGAGGGCGGGACCGTGGCCCTGGAGGACGTCAGCTTCGAAGTCCCCAAAGGTGAGTTTCTGGCCGTCATCGGTCTCAGCGGTTCGGGCAAGTCGACCCTGCTGCGCTGCATCAACCGCTTGATCGAGCCGACCGAGGGCCGGATCCTCTGGAACGACATCGACATCACCGCCGCCTCCCAAGAGGATCTGCGGCGGATTCGGCGCCGCATCGGGATGGTCTTCCAGCACTTCAATCTGGTCCATCGCTCCAAAGTGATGACCAACGTGTTGTCGGGTCGCCTCGGTTACACCAACCCCGCCCTCTCACTCATCAACCGCTTCTCGAAACAGGACATGGCTTCAGCCCACCATCAACTCGACCGGTTCGGCCTCGAGGAGCGGACCTACTATCGAGCCGATGCCCTCTCGGGCGGTCAGCAGCAGCGAGTCGGAATTGCCCGCGCCATGATCCAGGAGCCGGAGATGATCCTCGCCGACGAACCGGTCGCCAGCCTCGACCCGGTGCTGGCGCATTCGATCATGCAGTACCTCGAGCAGATCAATCAGGAGGACGGGGTCACGGTGTTGTGCAGCTTGCACTTCCTCGACCTCGTCCAGCGCTATTCAGAGCGGGTGATTGCCCTCAACGAAGGCAAACTCGTTTTCTCGGGCACTGCGGCAGAGATCGACGACGCCCGCTTCGAAGAGATCTACGGGCAGGAGGCTGAGCGCGTTGGCTGACCGCAACGATTCGCCGAGCCACCAAGAGACGGTTGAAGAGCACGATGAGCGCAAGGCACGCGAGAAGCGGCGCTTCAAGCGCACGATTTGGTTCTTCGTGGCCGGGATCGTCGCGATCCTCCTCTACTCGTTTGCCGTTCAGGAAACCGAGGTCGACCTCGGCGAAGTGCGCAGCCCGGTCCGACGGGAACAACTCGTGCGCATTCTGCGGGCGCTGGTCAGGCCCGACCTCGTGACCTTCGACAAAGAGGAAATCACCGTCGTTGCCGACGTTCTGGTCCCCTGTCCCCCCGGCGGCAACGGGCCGGAGACTGATACCAGCGAGACGCCCTATCTGATCGTGACCCCATCGTGCGCTTCGCCTGACGACACCGTCACCGTTGAGGGGGTGGGCTTCGAGCCCCGCTCGCGAACCGGCCTCCTGTTCATTCCCGACTCCGAGTTTGCAGTGAGCCTGCCGCTGATGGAACCGTTCGAAGTCGGCCAAGACGGCACGTTCTCGGTCGACGTTGAACTACCGGAACGAGAATCGGAGAATCCGCAGCAGATCGAGGCCTTGACCCGCGTCAACGTCGGCTCATACCTGGCGCCGGTGCGAGTGTGGACCGACGCCAACAACAACGGAGTCGAGGACGAGGGCGAAAAGACGTGGTCACCCCGTCCTTCGGAGAACCTGACCCTGACGCTTGAGAAGATCATGGAGACCGTGCTGATGGCGTTCCTCGCCACGACCATCGGTACTGCGATCGCCCTTCCCCTCTCCTTCCTGGCGTCGCGCAACCTGATGCGAGACGTATCGACCACCGTGACCAACCTTTCGTTGAATCTGCTGGCGATCCCGATCGGTGCCGCAGTCGGCATCATGGCATCGCAGTGGATGCGGAGTGTCTCCGAAACCCTCAGTACGAATGACTGGGCGCGTCTCGTCCTGATGGTCCTCATCCCAATCGGAATGTTCTTCGCATTGCGCTGGGCCCTTCCTGTGAGCGAGGAGGAACCACCACCGAGAAGTCTGAAGATCCAGCGCAATCTCGTCATCGTCGCGTCGCTCTTCGCCTTCCTGATTTGGCTGAACGTCTTTGCCGTCTTGTCGATCCACGTCGGTCGGGCGATTGCACCCCACCTCGGAGTCTTCGCCTTCCTCGGGAACTTCGTCGCCATCATGGGCGAGATCCTGGAGTTGACGCTTCCCGCGATCGCGGCACTCTTCGGGATCGGGATCTTCATGGCCCTGGGGTCGCGAATTGGGTACTTCCTGCGGTCGCACCTCTCTCGGTCGACGATCCTCATCGTGAACTTGCCGCTGGCGGCATTGGCCGCCGGCATCATTGGGATGATGATCGGTCGGCTGATCGACTGGCTCTACGAGGTCACGCTGTTCGACATCATTCCCGGCATATCCGCGGGGACGTTCGCTATCGCCGGCTTCATCATCGGGGCGCTCACCGGCGTCTATCTGGCCATCCGCAAACGGACCTCGGACACGGTCAAGATCGGGCTGATCATCTACTACATCGCCCGCACGATCTTCAACACGCTGCGGTCGATTGAGCCGCTCGTCATGGTCATCGTGTTCGTGGTGTGGGTCGGGTTTGGCCCGTTCGCCGGAATGCTCGCCCTGTCGCTGCACACGGCAGCGGCGCTGGCCAAGCTCTACTCGGAACAGGTCGAGAGCATACAAGTGGGCCCACTCGAGGCCGTCAGGGCCACCGGGGCCACCCGGCTGCAGACGGTCATCTATGCGGTCGTGCCTCAGATCGTGCCGCCCTACATCTCGTTCACGATGTACCGGTGGGACATCAACGTGCGCATGTCCACCATCATCGGCTTTGCCGGTGGTGGCGGCATCGGCTTCCTCTTGCAGCAGAACATCCAGTTGCTGCAGTACCGGGCGGCCGCGGCACAGATGCTCGCCATTGCGATCGTCGTCGCAACCATGGACTACATCAGTTCACGTCTGCGTGAGCGGATGGTGTAACGCAAACGAGAGGCGAACGATCGGATGAGTGACTTCGGCCGCCGCACCCGCGGGGACGTCGAGCGGATCGAGGCTGAAATGCTGGCGCCGGCCGCGACCTTGGCGGTCGATACGGTGGGGCGCGCCGTGCCCGAGGCTCCGGATCCCTTCCGCACCGCCTTCGCCCGCGATCGCGACCGGGTGCTGCACACCAAGGCCTTTCGGCGCCTGAAGCACAAGACACAGGTCTTCATGAATCCCGAAGGTGACCACTTCGTCACCCGGCTGACCCACACCCTGCAAGTGAATCAGATTGGCCGAACGATTGCCCGTGCCCTCGGCCTCAATGAGGACCTGACAGAGGCCATCTGCCTCGCCCACGACGTCGGCCACTCACCGTTTGGTCACACCGGTGAGGATGCCCTGAGTGACTATGTCGAGGGGGAATGGCTCCACTCGGCCCAGGGGGTACGTATCTTCGAGGTGCTCGAGCCGGTCAACCTCACCTGGGAGGTACTCGACGGAATCCGAGCCCACTCGTGGAAGATTCCCGAGTTGCCGGCCACCCCCGAGGGTTGGATCTGCCGGTTCGCAGACCGCATCGCCTACCTCGCCGCCGACGTCGAGGATGCCATGCGGGCGGACGTCATCGGCTACAGCGATCTCCCGGCGCAATCGCTTGCGACGTTCGGCGAACCAGGCAGCCAGTGGATCGCATCGATGATCTCCGCAGTTGTCGATGAGTCATTGCGAGCCGGAGCAGTCACCATGGAGCCGGAAATGCTCAGCGTCATGACCGACCTCCGCAGCTTCATGTTTGAACGTGTCTATCTGCGCCCTGAGACCGAGGATCAGCGACGCAAGGTCATCGGGATCGTCCACGATCTGGTCGACTACTTCGTAGCCCACCCGGACGAGATCCCCGAGAGCTACCGCCACGACGACGCCGACACACTCACCCAAGTCATCGACTACGTAGCCGGCATGACTGATCGGTTCGCCATCCGCACCCACGACGAGCTGTTCCGGCCCCGGCTCTTCTGACCGAGGAGCCCGTCGCCGGTCTACGCAGAGTCGGTGGGCCAGAGTGGCTGGGCAATCACCCAGTTGGGTCCGGTGCCCCACGTCTCGCTGTAGACCACCTGGTGCACGGGGGCCCGGGCCGCAACCCCCCAGCGGCCGAGCGGATATCCGCACGTGATGGCTGCCGCGTTCGACCAACCCTTGTCCGTCGGAACCCCCAACAGTTCGAAGAGAGCCGGCCCTTGGAACATGCCGAGCACGGTCGTGAGTGTTGTGCCCACCCCGTGGCCGCGAGCCTCGAGCATGAGGCTCCACACTGCCGGGTAGATCGACGCCCCGGTCGGGTCGTTGCGGTGGAACGGCAGTACCACCAGAGGCACCTGCTCGAAGTTGTCGGCGAGCCATTGTGATGACTTCATCACCCTGATGGTCTTCTCGTCGCCGCGAGCTTCGGCCTGCTCGAGCCGTCCGGCGTAGTACGTGGAGGTCAGTTCCTCCCATGCCGAGCGGTACAAATCACCCAGCCGCTGCATCGTGTCCCGATCGGTAACCGTGAGCCATCGCCAATTCTGGGAGTTGCCGCCCGATGGAGCCCGCACGGCGGCGTCCATCATCGCGGCGACCACCTCGCCGGGGACCGGATCCGGCTTGACTCGGCGCATCGCCCGAGTTGTGTAGAGAGCTTCGTTGAGTTCCATGACCAGAGCGTACTCAGCCGAGATACTCTCAGCCCAGGAGTTGGGCGATCAACACGATCAGGATCACGTTCGCCGTGATCCAGATGGTGGTAAAGGTCAGATAGCGGCGCAGCCACTCCGACCATGTGTCCGACAGGCCGGCCATGGCCGACCCGAGGAGGTACCACACCGGGAAGCTGGTGAGAATGGAAACGAAGACCACGGTGAAGCGCTCGGCCTCGATGAAGTCGATGGCGAAGACCCAGGCCGTGGGGGCGGCCAGCACAAAGACCAGCGAAGCGAGAATCGACGAAGCGACGTCCGACATGTCGCCGCCCTGGCCGAACCCGACCCCGAGCGCGGCAACCACCAACACGGTTGGCAGCACCAATGCGGCGATACCGCCGGCCGGCCGTCGTAGTCCTCCCCGCTGGGAATAGCTCAGATCCTGCGCCACGGTCTCAGGCTAACTGCGATGGAGGAATGCATGTCTTGATAGCATCGCCAGAAACGGCAGACACTTCAGGAGGAATCGTGGGCGAGTTCATCGAGGCCGGAGCGGTCAAAGTCATCGAGGTGATCGGCATCTCTGAAGTTGGGTTCGAGGACGCCGTGCAGCAGGCCGTTGCCAAAGCCGCCGAGAGCATCCGCGGAATCACCGGCGTGGAAGTCAAGCGCCTCAATGCCCGAGTCGTCGACGGCCGGGTCTCCCAGTACCGCGCCACGGTGAAACTCGCCTTCGCCGTCCGCTGAGGCGACCACCGACCAGAACAGAAAAGGGGCGGGCACGGTGCCCGCCCCTCTCCTCGTTACGATTGGCCGCGCTACGTCGCTTGGCGAGCCCGAATCCAGGCCCACCGGTAGTAGCTGATGGCTGCGAGATAGTCACCTGCAGCCATTGCAGCCTCTCCTCTGGCGAAGGCGTCTTCGGCTTCGGCGATCTTCACCGGACTGCCGAAGCCGGCAATCGCCCGCTCCAACTCGTAGCGAGCCAACAGGTAGTCGGCCGCAACCAGCTTGGATTCGGCTGCTCCGGCGCCGATGGCGGTCGAGCCCTCACCGGCTGCGATCGGGTCGAGCTTGCGAGCTGCGTTGTACTCGTGGGTGAACACCGCCGCGCCGTTGTTGCGCAGGGTGTTGGCCGTCTGCCAGTACACGCCACGCAGGCTCTGCCAGATGCGGGACTTGGCGAATCGCAGGTCCTCGTCGACCTTGTTGTCCCCAGTCGGGAGCAGGTCGACAACCTCGTCGTACGCCTCGTCCTTCAAATCCCGGGCCGTTGTGCTGCCTAATTCGAGCCCGACGATCACGGGATCGTGGTCCGAAGACCGGTAGACGATGTTCGGATCGAACAGTTCCTGCATGAACTCGGAGCTGCGCTCGCCCGGATCAACGATGTCATCGTTGTAGTCGAGCACCCGCGGCTCGTCGGCATTGATGTGCCACACCGCAGTTCCCGTCACCTTTGATGTCAACGCCTCGGTGGAGAACGCGTAATCGAGCATGCCGGCCATCCCGAAGAACACAAATGAGTACTGGTCCGTCGTATCGA
>CAYXMJ010000005.1:2011-3234 GCA_964465915.1 uncultured Acidimicrobiaceae bacterium | reverse complement strand
TCGAGCATGCCGGCCATCCCGAAGAACACAAATGAGTACTGGTCCGTCGTATCGATGTAGGCATCAACCAGGTTGTCCAGCCCCGTCTCGAGCTCCGTAATCGGGTCTTCAGCCAGGTACGAGTTCAGGTCGCCGATGACGAGCACGTCATCGTCACCCGTCGCCGCTTGCAGCGCCTCAACGAAGTCGAGCACCGCGGCGGCCTGGTTGGTCCGTCGCTCGTTGTAGCAGGCCTGGCCATCGTTCTGGTCGAGGTCGCCGCCGGCTGCACCGGTGCAACCCTTCGACTTGAAGTGGTTCACCATCACGGTGAACACCTCGCCGTCGGCCACGAAGGTCTGCGCCACCGGGGGACGGTCCTCGGCGAACACCGGAGCAGGATCCGCCACCGGCGGTCCGAGCGGTGCCACGACGGCGGGTTGGTAGATGATCCCGACCTTGATGGCGTTGGTGCTCTCGATGCCACCCGGGTAGGCCGCATCCGGAACCGCCGCCCACGTCCCCGGCGCAGTGGCGTCGTTCAGCGCACTCACTAGGTCGCCGATGGCGTCCGGACCGTTGTTCTCCAATTCCTGGAGCCCAATGATCTGGGCGTCCATCGCCAGGATCGCCTTCACCGTCTTGGCCCGCTGCCGCTCGAACTCAGCGTCTGAGTCGGCGCCGCGCGGGCTGTCCGGGAACGGGATCGATCCGTCGTCGATCGTCGTCCAGTAGTTGAGCAGGTTGTAGCTGGCCACCCGCAGGTCGCCACCGACATCCGGTGCTTCCTCACCCGGCCGAACATTGACGGGGGCAAACGCCACATCCTCGGTCGGCTCGATCTTGTATCGGCTGAACGAGTAGGCCATATTCCCGGTCAGACCGGTCACGGTGTCACCCAGTCGCAAGGTCCCGTCGGCATTGAGGTACGGCACCTCATCCGGGAACTGGTTCCGGTTGCCGTCATCGAGCAGAACCCGATCCGGCTCGAGCACGTCGGCCACCGTCGGAATCCCGTTGTCGTCGAACGGGAAGACCGGCGACACGAAGTTGGTCGGCTGGAACTGCCGACCTCCAAAGGCCAGCTCAACCTCACCGAAGCGGTGGAGGTTGAAGTGGTCCGTGGCGGCCATCGCCTGCGGGAACACCACCAGCATGCCTTCGAAGATCTCGAAGTCACTCTGATCCGTCACCGGCATGACCACTGCCGTTGGCAGGACTGAGTCGCTGCCGATGATCGTCAC
>CAYXMJ010000005.1:0-1911 GCA_964465915.1 uncultured Acidimicrobiaceae bacterium | reverse complement strand
TTGTTCTCTTGGTTGTAGTCGAGACCCCTCGGCTCGTCGGCATTGGTATGCCAGAAGCCCGTACCAAGGGTCTTCGCTGCCAAACTCGGCGAAGCCAGAGCGTGGTCGAGATACCCCGATTGGCCGAAGAAGACGAACGAGTAGTCGTCTGCCGCCTGTTCGGCAACCATGTCGACATAACCGGCATCCGTCAGAACGGCGATCGGGTCCTCCATTGCGTAGGCATTGAGGTCGCCCGTGATGAGGAAGTCAGGATCGCCGCTCCCCGTCGGGTCCCCCGCCAGCCAGTCGACCATTGCCTCCGCGGCCGCGGTTCGGACGCCATTGCATCTGCCCTGACCGTCTCCCGCGTCGGGATCGCCGACGTCGTCACACGGTGAGCCCTTCGACTTCAAGTGATTGACGGCAACGGTCAATCGCTCACCCGTAGCGTTCTCCTCGAACGTTTGGGCGATCGCCGGCCGGTTCTTCTCATCCAGGAACCGCGAATCCACAGACTCGTCGAGCAGCGCAAAGCTGCCCACCGGAGTCACGGTATCGGGCTGGTAAACAATCGCCTGGCGAATGGCGTCTTCGCCGACGGCCCCGGTCGCGATGTAGTCATAGGTCCCGGCACCGGCTGCTGCGTTGAGCCCGGCAACCAGGTCGGCAACCGGCACATCACCCGGATAGTTCTCGATCTCCATCAGTCCAAGGACGTCGGCGTCGATCGCGACGATGGCGTCAACGATCTTGTCCCGCTGGCGGGTGAACTCACTCGCAGTGTCCGCTCCACGGCACCCCTGGTTACCGTCGGGCCCGCAGATGGATCCACTGTTGTCGATCGTGGTGAAGTAATTGAGGACGTTGTAGGCACCAACCTGGATCGATCCGCCTACATCCGGCGGCCCGACGCGGTCGTTCTCTCGCGTGAACGAGATTGGACCGGTCGGATGGATCTCGTAGGCGTTGAAGCTGTAGCTCATCACACCAGCGACCGAAGCTACGGATCCACCGCGTCGCAGCGTGTTGTCCGCTTCCATGTATGGCGGGGGCACCAGAGCGGGGCTCCGAGTGCTGCTGCCGTCGTCCAACTGGATCTGGCTTCGGTTGTTCAGATCCTGCAACGCGTTGGCCGGAGCGCCCGGCGCAACGACATTGGTCGGGTTGTCGAGCACACCGCCCACCGAAAGCTGGACCTCGCCGTTGCGATGCCAGTTGAAGTTGTCGGTGACGTACAGCGGACCCGGCACCGTGATGCCCATGCCCTCGAATGACTCGAAGTCACCGATAGCAGCAACCGGAAGGCTGACTATCCCCGGCGGCGGCAGGGCATTGCCCGTGCTGAGCTTCCCCACGGAAACAAACGTCAGCTGCGTCTGTCCGAAGGACTCGGCGACCGTACCTTCCACGACCACGAGGTCGCCGATGTTGACGTCAACCGCCGGCACGTCGAAGAAGTCGAAGACGAAGATCCCGTCCGACGTCTGGGGGTCGCCATCACCAAGCGGGGCCTGAATGTTGAACCCGTTGAGCCCGGCGTTGCCCTGATAGTCGCCAACCACGATGCCGATAGTCGTGACGACCTCGCCGACGATCGGCGAAACGTCACCCGAACCCTGGATGTCATAAATCGGGGTGATGTCGGCCAGATCAATGACTGAGATGTCCAGCGTGCACGTATCGGTGTCGCCGGGTCCGAGTGGATCGGCGTCGTTGGTTGCCGTGATGTCGACCGCATAGGAACCGGCGGCGACGGTATCGCTGACGGCGACAGTCGCTGTGGCCGTCTCACCCGGGCCACTAGCCGGTGTGGTTGGTCCGACCTCGATCGTGCCCGGAGAGGGATCGCCGTTGACCACGTCGGCGATGTCCACGACGGTCTCGTCGGGGTCACTCGCCGTCACGTCGACCGAGCCGGCGGTGCCCAGC
>CAYXMJ010000004.1:0-43854 GCA_964465915.1 uncultured Acidimicrobiaceae bacterium | reverse complement strand
AATGTGATCGTGGCCACCTACAGCTCATCGAACGGCGGCGTCTCCGAATCGAACACGACCGGGTTCGGAAGCTCAACGCTCTACCCCTATCTGGTGCCGGTGGAAGATCCTTACTCGATCATCGAAGAGGTCAACAACCCACTCGCGACCTGGGAGAAGGAGGTTGACGTCGCCACCGTGCTCGAGATGATTGGCACCATCGACGGGAGCGGCCCAGCGTGGGAGAGTCTGATCACCGCGCAGGTCGTCGACGGTCCGCCCGGTGGGTTAGTCCATTTTGAGGGTATCGACCAGGGCGTCTTCGTCACCGAGGACGTGCCCGGCTGGCGAATCCGCCAGGCATTCGGCTTACGATCGCCCCAGGTGTTCGACATCGGGCTGGCGGGTGTGGTGTGCGCCGGCCACTTCGCAACCATCGTCGGCTCGAGGCGCTCCGAGCACATCGTCGGTACGTCCGGCAAGGATGTCATCTTGGGCTACGGCGGAGACGACACCATCGACGGCCGCGGCGGCAACGATGTGATCTGCGCCGGCCCCGGTGACGACAAGGTCAAAGGCGGATCTGGCGCCGACACCATCCTCGGCGGAGCCGGAAACGACACCCTCTACGGCGACAAGAGCCACGATGTCATCTCCGGCGGCAAGGGGCAGGACTTCATCGACGGCGGCACCGGCAACGACACTCTGAACGGCGGCCCCTCATTTGACATCATCCACGGGAGTAATGGACACGACCGGTTGACGGGTGGCGCCGGCGACAACGTCCTCCACGGCGATGCGGGCCGCGATGAGCTCAGAGGTGGCCCGGACAACGACAGTCTCTTCGGAGGCGCCCACGGCGACACTCTCTTCGGCCACGCCGGCGACGACGCACTCGACGGCGGCGCTGCGGATGACACGTGCAACGGCGGCAAGGGTCTCGATACCGCCACCGAGTGTGAAGCCCTCACCTGGGTACCGTAGGACTTCGGACCAGTCGGCCTGCCCGCTCCAAAGGCATCCGACTATCGCCTCCTAGACTTTGCACGTTCCCCAACCTCGGGAGTTCGCATGACCGCACCATCCTCGGCCGACGCCGCCGCAAAGCGCTTCGCCGACTACCCCTGGACCGCAGGCATCATCGGTCTCGGCTACGTCGGCTTGCCACTCGCTGTGGCAGCGGCCGAACGCGAACTCTCCGTGGTCGGGTTCGACATCTCACCCGAGCGGGTGGCGAGACTCTCCGACGGCTCATCTCATGTCGACGACATTTCCGACGCGGCTTTGGCACGAGCGTTGGCCGCGGGCCTCGTCGTCACCGCAGACCCCTCCCTCCTGGCACAGTGTGACGCCGTCTTCATCTGCGTTCCCAGCCCCTTGGGACGGAACCGTCAACCTGACCTCTCGTTTATCGAAACGGCGGCCGCAACGGTGGCTGCCGCCGCACAACCCGGTGTCCTGATTTCGCTGGAGTCGACCACATATCCGGGGACTACCGAGGACCTGGTCGTGCCTGCGATCGAGGCGGCCGGCCTCCATCTCGATCAAGACGCCTTCGTCGCATTCTCCCCCGAACGAGTGAACCCCGGCGGCGACTTGGCCCCCGAGGACATCCCCAAGGTCGTCGGCGGCGTCACTCCGGCGAGCGGACGGGTCGCGGCCGCGGCCTATGGGAGACTTTTCGGGGCGGTCCACGTCGTCTCGAGCGCCCGGGCGGCCGAGATGGCGAAGCTGTTGGAGAACACGTATCGCGCCGTCAACATCGCTCTGGTCAACGAGATGGCGCAACTCGCTCACGAGTTGGAGATCGACATCTGGGAGGTCATCGACGCGGCCGCAACCAAGCCGTTCGGGTTCCAAGCCTTCTACCCGGGCCCCGGCGTAGGTGGGCACTGCATCCCACTCGACCCGCAGTTTCTCGCCTGGCGAGCCCGCGAGGCCAAGATCGCCACCCGTTTCATCGACACCGCCGAACAGGTCAATACCGCCATGCCCACGTATACCGCGGATCGGATCACCGACGTCCTCAACGGTCTCGGATTGGCGGTGTCGGGCACGTCCATCCTTGGCGTGGGCATCTCGTACAAGCCCAACATCGCCGATGACCGCGAGTCGGCCTCGATCGAGGTGCTCAAGAAGCTGGAACGACGTGGTGCCCGCATCACAGTGCTCGACCCGGTTGTTGGCACCACCCGCATCGCTCACTGGGGTTTTGAAGCCGTGACCGCCGATGATCTCGGCGACCACGCAATCGCAGTCCTACTGACCGACCACGACGACATTGACATCGCCGCCCTCGCCGACCAAGTACCGACTGTGTTCGATGCCCGTGGCGCCTACCGCAGGCGGGGCATCGAGCGGCCGAACGTCGTCGCCCTCTGACCGATGGGTTCCGCCCGCATCCTCGTGGTGAGCACGGTGCACCGCGCCGACGACACCCGGATCCGCGAGAAGCTGATCCCAACCCTCGCACCGCTCGGGACGATCACCTACGCCACACGTGCCCCGGAACCATCCTCTCGGACCGGGATCGAACGATGGATCGAACTCGCCGGCGGCCGACTGTGGCGCAACCTCGCCGCCCTACGCCTCCTTGCCGGCCGAAGCTATGACGTCGCCATCACCCACGACCCCGAGTTGCTGCCGGCGAGCATTACAGCCGGCCTCTTAGGACGCCGCGTCGTCTTCGATCTCCACGAGAACGTCCCCGGCCAGCTGCTCACGAAGGAGTGGCTCCCAAAACTGATGCGTCGCCCGCTGTCGTGGGCTTCTCGCTCTCTCCTGCGCGTGGCCGAACGGACCTGCTCGATCACCCTCGCAGAACCCGGCTATGCACTGCTGCTCGCACGACGGCATCCCGTCTTCGCCAACTACCCTGATGACCTCCCTTTGCCCCAGCCCTCCGACGGTGCTGCGGTCTATGTCGGCGACGTCACCACGGCGCGCGGGGTTCCCTTCGTTGCGGCCGCACTCGCGGCTGCGGCACCCACGGCCCCACTGAGGATCATCGGTCCATGTTCCGATCAGATGGCTGCCGAACTCACCAGAGCCAATCACGGCGTCGAGGTCGTCGGTCCCCTCCCCCACGCTGAGGCCATGGCGGCGATGGCAACTGCGGCCATCGGGGTGGCACCGCTGTTCGACACACCGAACTACCGATACTCGCTTCCCACCAAGGTCATCGAGTATCTCGGCAGCGGCGTGCCCGTGGTTGCCTCCGACCTTCCCGGAACCCGCGACGAGATTGGGGACCTCCCGGGGGTCAGGCTCGTACCGGCCGGCGACGCCTCGGCCTGGGAGACCGCTCTGTGCGCTGCATTGGACGACACCGCGCTCCGCAAGGCGGCCCAGGCAAACGCAGCCGCCGTGCGGGAACGGTTCACGTGGCCGGCCGCGGCGGTGGAAGCGTGGTATCGGGAGGTGCTGACCGCGCCCAGGTGACCCGGAACGGACGGTTTGGTCCAAAAGGCCCTCGCAACCGGCGGCAGGTTCGACCACCATGTGGCCACTGGACTACCAGCGCAACCTATGCCTACCAACACCTCACCCGAGTACAAATCTGCCGAGGCCGCATATCGGCGCGCCCGCGACCCGCAGGAGAAACTCGACTGCCTGCGTGAGATGCACCGTACGATCCCCAAACACAAGGGCACCGAGCACCTCCGCGCCGGAATCAAGACCCGGATCAAGGAGCTCACCGAGGACCTGACCACGTCCCAGCGAACGGGGGCCCGAGGCGGGCCGCCCACGGTCATCCGGCCCGAGGGAGCCGCCCAAATCGCCCTGATCGGACCACCCAACGGTGGAAAATCTGCGCTGCACGCTCGACTCACCGGTTCCCACGTCGCCTCAGAGCCATATCCGTTCGCCACCCAATACCCGCAGCCCGGCATGTATCTGTACGAAGACGTTGCGTTTCAACTCGTCGATCAGCCCTCGCTTTCTCCAGAACACCCGATCAGCTGGATCGGCAACACACTGCAACCCGCCGACGCCGCCTTGTTCATCGTCGACCTCGGAACTGCGGGCTGCATGGAACGCGCCTTGGCGGCGATGGAGATCTTGGAAGAGCGCAGGGTCATCCTGCGCGAAGCGTGGCCGGCTGTCACCATCGGCCATGCTCGAATCGAGGGCGACGATCCGTTCGCCACGTACCTCCCCACACTGCTCGTCGCCAACAAGTCGGACCAGATCCCCGACATCACCGAGGAACTCGAGGTGTTCGAGGAACTCACCGGCCTCCGCTTTCCCTTCTTGGCCGTTTCGGCCGCAACCGGCGCGGGGCTCGACGAATTGGGAGCATGGCTGTTCCGCATGCTCGGCATCGTCCGGGTCTACACCAAAGTCCCCGGCAAGGATGCCGACATGGGCCAACCCTTCACCGTGAGGCAGGGCGATACGGTGCTCGATGTCGCCATGCTGGTGCATCGCGATATCGCGGCAAGCTTCAAGTACGCCCGCTTGTGGGGAGGCGGGGCCTTCGGGGGCCAGCAGGTCGGCCGAGACCACGTCGTCGAGGATGGCGACATCATCGAGATCCACACCTAGACGCACGATCGCCCCATTCGGTGTATCTCAACGGTTTCGGGTGGCTCTATCTCTCGTGACCGGCCGCAGCATTCGCGCTGGAGTGAGCGGGAGGACAGGACCCATGACGACACGATTCCGAGAGCCGACAGTTGCATCGGTGGGACGCACCACGATCACCAGCCTCCGAGTTGGGACCATCAGCTACGACGCTTGTGTCGAGGAACTCGACGGTGACTTCCGCCATGCCGCCCCGAACGTGTTCCCCTACTCGGACTTCGGCTCGCTCGAGGAGATCAAGGTCCGGTTGACTCGCCGGCACCGGTCGTAGCCTCCGCCGGCGCCGGGTCGGGTGGCAGGGCGGAGCGATCAAGAAGACCGAGCCAGATGCCAAAGAGCACGAGACCAGCCGGATACCAATAGAGGACCACGTCGAAGAGCGTGAACCCCATCACGGCCCCAAATAGAGCGAAGGTCAGTGGACCCGTACGGGCAGCTCTGACGCCCAGCAGCACCAGCGCCGCGAGAAACAACAGTCCGACGATCACACCATATTCGGCCGTCACCAGCAAGGGGAGGTTGTGCACCGGCGAATCGTCGCCGGAGGCGAGCGGGTAGTCGGCTTCGGCAACGATCGTGTACCGCCACGGTCCCACTCCAACCAGCGGATAGTCGGCGATCATGTCCATCGCCTGATTAGTGAGCTCAACCCGGTTGGCGCTGGCATCGTTGAGGCTGCCCGTGGTCGAATCCTCCAGCCGCTCCAGCCATGCCGGGGCAAAGAGCAATGCCGGGATGGCGATGCCGAGCAACACTGCGGCCAGCGGCGGGGCATAGATACGGGGATTCCGGGCGACGGCAACGACCCAGCCGACGCCGGCGAAGAGCACACTCACCACCGCAGCCCGCGAGAAACTGAGACCGATGGGGATTGCCGCCAGCGCCAGCGGAACCAGCCACCACCGCGAGAGGGATTGTCTCCAGACCAGCAGCCCGGCCGACACCGCGACCAGGCAATAGGTCGCCAACATGTAGGGATGCGAGGCCGTGCCCGCAGGCCGCACGGTGCCGGCAACCGGTCCAAATTCCGCGGGTTCACCGGGGATGCCGAGCGCTCCGCCGGTGATCGCCTGTCCAAACGCCAGCGCTCCCTGCGTGGCCGCAGCCGCCAAGAGCGGAACAATCACAACGTGCATCAACTCGCGACGGCGCAACGTCCCGATCTCGAACGCAACCAAAGCCGCCCCCACCAGGCGCAGCGCAAGGACCACCCCTCGTGACGAGCCGTGGAACGGCAGGGAGGCGACGGCGACGACCAGCAGCCCAATCGCCAGCCATGCTCCCCACCCGATCCTCCGATTCCATCGCGAACCGAGCGAAACCAGCGCCAGGGCGACAAATGCGACGAGAGCGATATCGAACAGGCCCACAGTCACGAGGCGGCTGAACCCACCGGCGTCGCCGGGGTAATCGGTGAGCACCCGAGTGAACTCGAACGGCAGTAGGAACACCAGCACGCCAAGGGCGACATGACGCAACTCGGTTGGTTGTCCTGCAGCCGTCACGCCGGGGAGACCCTCTCTCGCGTTGTCTCCACGAGCCTATCCGCGAAGGTGACGGTCGACCGCCACCTCGTCAATGTCGGTCGCTGTGGCGGACGACTTGATCGGTGGAGCGAGACGGCGCCGGGCCAAGCCATGATGGCCTGGATGCCACGCTTGCCCCCGCGCCGCGGTGGCCGCTTGCGAGGGCGGTGCCATCACGCGGGCGCCTGCCGGCGGAGGGCTCCAGGAGTCACCGCCATTGACCATCACTCAGGATCAAGTGCAGGAGTTGGCTGCGGGTCTCCGCGCCGCCCTGGATGCGCCGTAGGGATCCGCGAAGAGACCTATCCTCCACCGGATGTTGAGTACCACCCCCTTCTGGCGTGACGACTTCCCTCGACCCAACGACCTCCCCGTCTCCGATCTACCCACCGCAGTCGACGTTGCCGTGGTCGGAACCGGTGTCACCGGACTGAACGCGGCCCGCGAGATCGTGCGCTCCGGCCTGAGCGTTGCCGTGCTCGATTCTGGAGAGGTTGGAGCCGGGGCGAGCACCGTCAACGGTGGTATGTTGAACTACGGTCTCAAGGCCTCAACGGCCAAGGTGTTCAAGCGCTACGGCCCGACCCTCGGCCGGGAGTTCTGGGACGCCGCGCTGGCGTCCATCGACTACGTCGAAGAACTTGTCGCGGCCGAGAAGATCGACTGTTTTCTTGAACGCAACGGTGCCGCCGAACTCGGCTACCGAACCCAGAACCTCGAGGAGTTCCGGGAGGAAGCGGAGTGGATGCGAGCCGAGTTCGGGTTCGGGACCGAGGTCGTCCCCAATGAGGACATCACCACCGTCGTCGACTCGGATGAGTTCCATTGTGCACTGGTGGACCAGGCTGGCGCCGGCCTACACCCCGCCCGCTACGTCTACGGCCTGGCGCGACGCGTCGGTGAAGCCGGGGCGTACATCGTTGAGCATGCCGAGGCACTCAACATCGCCAAGCACACCGCCGGATACCAAGTCCTGACTCCGAAGGGAAAGGTCTCGGCGGGCCAGGTACTCCTGGCGACAAACGGCTACACCGGGGCCCGGCCGTTGCCCGAATTGCGGCGCCGTGTTGTGCCCATCGGCTCGTACATCGTCGTGACCGAGCCGCTGCCGGCCGAAACGGTCGAGCGACTCATCCCCCGCAACCGGATGTTGTGGACCTCACGGCGCTTCCTCAACTACTTCCGCCGAACGCCAGACAATCGCATCCTCCTCGGCGGACGCAACAACCTCTCGACCGACCTCGACCTCCAAGAGAGTGCCGAGATTCTGCGAGCTACGACGATCGGGATCTTCCCGGAACTGGAGGATGTCGAGTTCACCCACACGTGGACGGGCAAGCTCGGGATCACCTTCGACCTCATGCCACACATCGGGCAGATCGAGGACATGTGGTACGCCCTCGGCTACGGCGGCCACGGCGTCGGTCTCGGAAGCTACGTCGGCGCCGAGGTGGGCAAACTCATCTCGGGCCAGATCGACCGCAGCCCCTTTTCCGAGATCGATCACCCCACTCGCCCGTACTACCGGCAGAAGGCCTGGTTCCTGCCGGCAGCGGCACCCTATTACCGGTTCCTCGACAGGCTGGGCAAGTAGCCGGCGGCGGAATGCCGCTACCCGCGAACAAACGCGATCTGCAGTTCAAGGGTACCGGGGTCCTCGATGTCGAGTACTGAGAACCCGGTGGGCGCCTCGATTCCGTAATCGGCGAAGGCAACCTCGAGCGACCCGACCACAACGATTGTGCCGTCGTCGACCAACTGCGCCTCGAGCGGAATCGCGACCGTCTTGGTGACGCCATGCAGCGTCAGATCGCCGACCGCGTCGGCAGCAACAGGCTCGCCAACCGCCGGCACGCTGCCCAAATCGATTGGCTCGGTCAACACAAAGGTCGCGGTGGGGAAGGTGCCGGTCTCCAGCCCACGGCTGTCGAGAGCGCCATCCCGTCGGCTCGATTCGCTCTGCAGCGTGGTCATATCGACCTCGACCACGACCGCGGTGAGAGTGGTGCCGGCGATGGTCAACCCGCCGGTGAGGTCGGAGGTCCGGCCAACGGCCTCGGTGAATCCAATCGATGCCAACTCTTCCTTCACTCGGTAGCCCGCAAACGACGCCGTCGTGTCGATGGCCCAGTCACCGTCGAGACCAGCGGACGCAGCCGTGGTCGGCGCAGCCGCCGTCGTGGTTGATCCGCCTTCGGGGGAGCCCGCAGTGGTTGTGGTGCTGTCCGTGACGGACTCCACGGCGCTGTCGAGCGACACCGGCGGCGGTGCGTCGCTGCGCAATACGAAGTACCAGATGCCGACCGCGGCGAGCGCGACAACAACAACCACGGCAATCAGAACGGTCTTCTTGGTCACTGGTCGTCCCCTCCCAGGATGTGGTGGCGGCAAGGACCAGATCGTACGCTGATCTCAGGCCTATGTTGCATACTGCAACCAAATGTGGGAAGCCGGCGCCGCATCTGCGGCGCCGGCTTTCTTGGTGGTGAAGTGACAGTCTGCCTGTTCGGTGAATCGACATGTCGCCGACCAACCAGGCGGCAGACGTCCTAGACGCCAAACAGGGCGTCGCTTGCAGTTCCGGCGTCCGCTCCACCGCCGATGCCGCCCGGACCGCGGCCGAAGCCGCGCCCCCGCGGCTCGAACTCGCCATTGACCATGTCCGTGATCCGCTCAGCCGCGTTCGCCTTGATCTCGGCGGCGTCTTCCGCGGGGATCCTCCCCTCGGCTACGGCCTCATCGATGTGCTCATTGGCCTCGGCAACCAGCGCGTTGACAACCGCCGTCGCCGACGAGCCGTTGGCTGCGGCGACCTCAGCGATGGTCGACCCGTCGCGCAGTGCGTCAACGAGGTCCCCGACGTCGATCCCGATGATCGTCGCCACGGTCTCCATGTGGACACCGGCACGGAAGCCGCGGTGTGCCCCGCGAGCAGGCAGGTTCTCTACCAACGCTTCGGTCACTGCGTCGGCTTGCGCCTGGGTGATGACCTGGTCGGTCACGAGTTGCGACAGCGCCTCTTGGATGGCCTCGGACCTGCCGGGCCGGGTCTCTTCATCGGTGACCTCCGCTTCCTGAGCCACGGCGGTCGCCGGACTCGACAGCACGGTCCCGGCCACACCCCCCACAGCAGCCGCTGCGACCGCTACTGCAGCGATCATCCTCTTGGTGTTCATAGGCATAAGGTTCTCCTTCTTCTCTCTTGCGCCCTGTGAAAACCACGATGCGGGATGACTCTGAAGGCCGACTGAGCCGGAAGTGAGAAACGGCTAGGAATCGGACTTGGCCGAAACACCCTGGACGCGGAGGTGCCCGCCCCTGAGGGCGGGCACGCGGAGCCTTGCGGGGGGTCTAGGCGCCGAAGCTGCCGATCCGGATGCCGAAGGAGGCCTCGGCGTCATCGCTGCCCTGACCCTTGGGGCCGAAGCGGCGGCCGAACTTGAACTCAAAGCCTTCCGGGAGTTGCTCTCGTAATTCCTCGAGCTCGTCAGGCGTCAACCCGTCCTCGAACAACCCGAGCAGGTCCTCGTCGAGGTCGAGTCCTTCGAGCCACCGCGGCGGGATCTCGAAGTCGAACTCCCAGCCTCCATCGAAGTGTGGACCGAACTTGGGACCAAACCGCTTGAAGTCCTCGGGGAGCTCGGCGATCTTGTCTTTGATCTTGGCCTCGTAGGCGGCGCGGATCTCATCGGCGAGCTCCTGGCTCAGTGTTCCCTCGGCCACCATCTCGTCGAGAACCTCGTCGAGAAGTCTGTCGTGGGGACCCTTGAAGTGGCCCCATGCGTCTTTGTTGTCCGCCGGTTCGTCCGCCGGTTCGTCCGCCGGTTCGTCCGCCGGTTCGTCCGCCTCGCCCTGCGCGAGCACGGCAATGCGTTCATCAGCCGCGACCGCAGGCGCTCCATCAGTTTCGGATGCAAAGGCGAAGATACCTGCCCCGGCCACCACCAATCCAAAGACCGTCACGAAGACGATGAGGATTCTCTTGTTCATCCATGCTCTCCTGCAGATCGATCCACCTGGCGAAACACCTCAACATGATCTCATCGTTCCGCGGGCACGTTCCTGAGGTCTGTCTAGGAATTGGCCTAGGACGGAGTCGACTAGCTGGGGCGAACGCCGAGGGTCACAATGAGCGTGTCCGCGGCTCCCGCCCGATCGATCGCCAAGGTGGTTTCCTGCCCCGCGGAGTATCTGCGGAGCATGGAGATCAACTCGTCCATCGTGCTGATGGTGTCCCCATCCACCGAGGTTATGACGTCGCCGGCCTCGAGGCCGGCGTTGGCGGCCGCCGAACCAGGCTCGACCGTCAGCACCACGACCCCGATGGGTGACTTGCCTTCGGTCCCGATGGCGTCGAACTCGGTCTCCCCGGTGATGCCGAGGAAAGCGTGTTGGATGATGCCATCCGCGATGAGTTCATCGGTCACTCGCGCAACAAGTTCAACCGGCGTGGCGAACCCGATACCTTCGATCCCAACCTCGCTCACGCCCACGGCTGTGGTGATACCGATCAGGCGACCGGTTGCGTCGACCAAGGCACCTCCCGACGACCCGGAAGTGATCGGGGCGTCGGTCTGGAGCATGCCAAAGAGGACAGAATCGGCGCCGGTCTGTACTTGCCGGCCGAACGCCGACACCACCCCGACGGTGAGCGACGGCCCACCTTCGAGCCCGAGTGGGCTTCCCACCGCAACGGCGGGTTCACCGACGGTCAATTCGTCGGCGGCCCCGAACTCAATCGGGACAAGATCTGTAGCGGTGATCTTGAGCACGGCAAGGTCGGTCAGCGGATCGGTTCCGATCAACTCGGCGTTGTAGACCCTGCCGTCGGAGAGGATGACCTGATGGTCGTTGGCGATCGCGGCGACGTGATCGTTGGTGGCGATGTGGCCGGCGGTGTCGAGGATCACGCCGGAACCCGACCCCTGGGCAAGGAACCCATCGGGTACGGCGGAGCCGACCTCGACGGTCACGACCGAGGGGATCACGCTGGCCCCGACCGCGGCCGGATCCACGATGGTGCCTTCAGTCATCAGCGGGATCTCAATACTCGGCGCCGCCGACTCAGGGGTCTCGACGACGGTGGCGGCCGCAGTCTCGACCGGCACCGGATCGTCGTTGGACCCGGCGGCGTCAATCAACTGCATGCCCCCGACTGCCAGCACCGCACCAAGAAGACCGGCGGCGGCCGGGACCCACCACGATGCTCGCGGCGCAGCGTGCTGCGGGGAGACGGGGGGAACCGGTGCAGGAGCCGCCGGAGCCGGAGGAGGCCGGTGCGTTGCGGTCGGCATCGTGACGGTTGACTCCTCCCCCGGATAGGAAATCGGGGGTGTCGGTGGTGCGGGCCGCTGCGATGAACTGGCCTGCCACCGCGGCGCACTGGTGGGGTGCGGTGCGCGCGGTGCGGCGCCGGCGTCGTTTGGGTCAGGCTGTGGGTCCGAAGGGCCGAAGAAGATGGAGTCGTACGAAGCCGACGAATCGTCACGGTCGGCGTTGATGTCGCTCATGGCGGAGTCCCTTCAGAGGTAGGTCTGCAGAAATCTGCTTTCACTAGATAAACGGAGCCACTCCCAACTTCGGATGAAGACTGTCTGAAGATTGCATGAGAAACCGGGAACCTGGCCGTGGCCCCGCGGCATCAGAACCAAGACAGGATGAACCGACAGGGAGATCGATCATGGGACGGATCACTACCACAGTCATCGCAATGGCTCTGTTGCTCGCAGCATGCGCCTCGAGCCAGGACGTGTCGACAACCACTACGAGGGGACCAAGCAGCAGCAGCGAGGGAACCGTCAACGCCCAACTCGCCTCCTACAGCTTGGTGCAGTTTGATGCCTGTGATGCGTTCCTCGACTACGTCATCGAGCACGGCACGGAACTGGTTGGGCCCTACGGCCTCAATCCCGCCTACGGAGTACCGGTTGATGCGATCCTGCTCGAACGAGGCGAGTCCGCCGTCGACGATGCAGGCGCTCCGGTGACGACGACCGTAGCCGCTGCCGAGACGGCACCTCAGGCAGGCGGCGATGGCGACTTCTCCGGGACCAACGTGCAGGAACTCGGTGTCGACGAACCCGACATCGTCAAGACCGACGGCAAGCGCATCATCGCCCTCTCCAACGGTGTCCTCTATGTGATCGACGTCACCAAGGAGAAGCCGCGTATCACCGGCACCCTGACCCTCAACAACTATGCGGTCCAGGACATGTTCCTTTCCGGCGACCGGGTGCTGCTCCTCGGCGGCGCCTGGAACGCCTACCCGGGGCCAATCGCCGAGGGCGATGTCGAGTTCGCTCCCGAGTATCAAACACCCGTCGTCCGCCTCATCGAGGTCGACCTGACCGGCGGTGACCCCGACCTGATGCGCACCATGGACCTCGATGGCCGCTACGTGAGCGCCCGCATGGTCGACGGCACCATTCGGATCGTGGTCAACTCGAGCCCGACGGGATTCGAGTGGGAGTACCCCAAGTCGTCGGGCATCAAGTCAGAGCGTGAGGCGCTGAAGGCCAACCAGAAGCTCATCGAAGAGTCGGACATCTCCAACTGGGTCCCCTACTACGTCGTTTCCGATGACGACGGCGACGTGATCGACGAGGGCAGCTTGGTGGAGTGCGAACGGGCCCACCACCCGGCCGACTTCTCTGGTCTCGACATGCTGTCCGTGCTGACGATCGACCTCGAAGAGGGCCTCTTCCCAGTCGACGCCACCGGCGTGCTCGCCACCGGCAGCACCGTGTATGCCTCGACCGAAAGCCTCTATGTCGCCACCGCCCAGTGGGTTCCCTGGTGGACGTTCGAAGCCGAGGAAGACTTCGTCGAGGCGGCGGAGAACGCCGGCAGCCAGATCCACAAGTTCGATATCTCGTCGATAGAGCGCAGCGACTACGTTGCCTCCGGCCAGGTGCAGGGTTACCTGCTGAACCAGTTCGCGATGTCCGAGTACGAGGGACTACTCCGGGTGGCCACCACCACCGAGCCGAACTGGGGTCGGGGCGCGTTCCCCGACCAGGAGTCAATGGTGACGGTCCTGAAAACCAGTGGCAACGAATTGGTCGAGGTTGGCAAGGTCGGCGGTCTCGGAGAAGGCGAACGGATCTACTCGGTTCGCTTCATGGGAGATGTCGGCTACGTCGTCACCTTCCGCCAAACCGACCCGCTGTACACCCTGGACCTCTCCGACCCGACCGACCCAGAGGTGAAGGGCGAACTCAAGATCCTCGGATACTCGGCGTACCTCCATCCCATCGACGACGGGCTTCTGATCGGCATCGGCCAGGACGCCAACGAGCAAGGCCAGATCAAGGGCACTCAGATCTCCGTGTTCGATGTCTCCAACCTGAGCGATCCGGTTCGACTCCATCAACTGGCCCTGGGTGAGGGCTCCAACTCCGAGGTCGAGTACGACCACCATGCCTTCCTCCACTGGGCGGAGACCGGCCTGACCATGTTGCCGGTCCAGAGCTGGAATTGGAGCGAGGAGGGCGGCGAGAGCGGTTTCTCCGGGGCCCTTGGGTTCGAGGTCTCAGAAGAGGGCATCGAGGAGATCGCAACTGTGATCCACCCCGGTGGCGCCACTGAAGAAGGTTGGTGGGACTGGGAGGCTGGGATCCGGCGCTCCATCGTCATCGGCGACAGCGTATACACCGTTTCGAACCGGGGCCTGATGAAGAGCGACCTCGACACGCTCGAAGAACAGGCCTGGCTGAAGTTCTAGACAAATCCACCGCAGACATCGGAAAGGCACCCGAGACCCTTCGGGTGCCTTTCCCGCGCTACCACGCCAAGTCTCACAGGCTTCGGTACATGATGTGGATCGCCGTCGGGCCGTCTACGGCGTGTCGAAAGGCATCCGGCACCGTCCCGACGATCTCGAAGCCCATCGACTCCCAGAGGCCGACCGCCGACGTGTTGGAGGCGACCACCGCGTTGAACTGCATTCCCGAGAACCCGAGGCCCCGGGCTTGATCGATGACGAATTCGGCGAAGCGGCGACCGATTCCTTGCCCGCTGAAGTCTGGGTCGACCATCCAGCCCGCATTGCAGATGTGGTCGCCAAGCCCTATCGCGTTGGGCTTCAGGTAGGCAGTCGCAACGATAACGCCATCGAGTTCGCCGACGTAGGTGAGCCGGCGGTCGGACCCGGGTTGCATCCACAGCTTCTCGGCCTCCGACTCTGTCGTGTCCGGTCGGTAGGCATAGGTGGTACCTGCAGCAACGACAGCGCGGAAGATCGGCCACACGCCAGGCCAGTCTTGCGGCCCGGCCTCACGGAGCGAGAGTTCGGTCCTGTCCATGATGGGCACGCTACCGCTACCGAGTACAGGTCCTTGCCCTGCTACTCCGTGCCGGACGGGATCGTGAAGCCGACGACTACACCGCCGCCTTCGGCATCTTCGATGAACACCGAGCCCTCGTGCTCTCCGGCGGCCTGCTTCACGATGGAGAGGCCAAGACCTGAGCCTGGCGTGGTGCGAGCGGTGTCGGCCCGGTAGAAACGGTCAAAGACTCGCTGCTTGTCCTCATCGGAGATACCGGGACCATGGTCCCGGACCGAGACTCTCCCCCCGGCAACCCCGACCTCAATGGGCTCACCGTTCGTATTCCACTTGGTGGCGTTATCCACGAGATTGGAAACCGCGCGCTCGAGCATTGCGGGGCGGCCGGTCACGCAACACACCTCGGCCGCCACGACGATGTCCGTGTCGCCGCGACGGCGATAGCGCTCGACGACGCCCTCAACGATCTCGTCGAGCCGGACGTTCACCACGGGTTCCTCGGCATTCCCGGGATCGATGGCGAGGTCGACCAGTTCGGCCGCCAAGTGGCTGAGCTCACCCAACTCGAGGGTCACATCATCGAGCAGCCTACGGCGGTCTTCGGCCGGCATCCCATCGGCGCGGGCCAACACCTCGATGTTGGTCCGCAACGCAGTGAGGGGCGTTCGCAGTTCGTGGCCGGCGTCTCGCACCAGGCGCTGCTGCTGGGCACGGGAGTGCTCGAGGGCGGCGAGCATGGCGTTCAACGCCTCCGCCAATCGACCCACCTCATCATCTCGATCAACTTCGATATGGGCCTCGAGCTCCTGGGTTTCGGCCACGTGTTCTGCGGCCTTGGTGAGGCGAGCCAGGGGCCGCAGCGCACTGCGGGCCACGACGAGGCCGAGGACACCCGCCAACACTGCACCGCCGATGCTAACGATGACCAGCACCGCGGTGAGTCCTTGCAGCGCCTCATCAACCTCGTCGAGCGAACGGGCTACCTGAAGCGCACCGTCGACATCCGTCAGCGGCGAACTCACCACACGCAAATGCTGCCCGTCTTCGGTGGTGACGTCGGCAAGCACCGTCACCTGAGACTCACCCTCGGCAATGGCAACCGTTGCGTCTGACACCGGAAGCACCGTCTCCTGCTCCCGGGGAATGAAGGCCCGACCATCGGGAAAGAGCACTTGATACAGCACCACATCGAAGGCGCGATCTGTCACCCCGGGGCGGCGAGGTCGAAACGACCCGGTGAAGGCACTGACGACGTCGCGCAGGTTGCGGGTCTCGCCTGCAATCTCGATCAAGCTCTCATCCACCTGGTTCCGCATCTCGTTGCGCGCCAGGAAGTAGGCGCCAACCGACGCTCCGACAACGCCGATGGCAACGGCGAAGGCGGCGATGATTGCGAGGCGGGTACGGAGCTTCACGTCGTGGTCACGACTCCCTCGCCACGTAGCCCACGCCCCGCACGGTGTGGATCACTCGGGACAGGTCGTCGACCTCAGTCTTGCGCCTGAGGTACCCGACGTAGACGTCGAGGGAATTGGAGCTCGTTTCGAAGTCGTAGCCCCAGATCTTCTCGTAGATGGTGTCGCGCGAGATGACGATGCCGGCATTGCGCATCAGAAGCTCGAGGAGGTCGAACTCCGTCTTGGTGAGGTCGATCGGCAGGTCGCCACGGTGCACCTCTCGAGTACCAATGTTCATGGTCAGGTCGCCAACCGTGAGCACCTCGGTGGTCGAGCCGCTCGATCGCCGCAACAGGGCCCGCAGCCGGGCCAGGAGCTCCTCGAGGGCAAACGGCTTGACCATGTAGTCATCGGCGCCGGCGTCGAGGCCCTCGACCCGATCGCTGACCTCGTGGCGCGCCGTCAGGATCAGAATCGGAGTCGTGTCACCGGACGCCCTGATCCGGCGGCACGCTTCGAGACCATTGACATGGGGCATCATGACGTCGAGCACGATGGCCTCTGGTGGGTCGTTCAGCACCGCCGACAGCGCTTCGGCGCCGTCTCGTGCGGTGCTCACCGCGTAGCCTTCGTAGGTGAGGGCGCGCTCAACGGCTTCGCGCACTGCGCGGTCGTCTTCGACAACGAGAACATGTTCGAGTGTGCCTGGCTCGGTCATCGGATCTCCTAAGTCGCGTTTGCGGCGACGGTACTGCAGCTACTCATATCTCAACGCCTCCGTCGGCGACATCCGGGCGGCTCGCACCGCCGGATACAGGCCGGCGATCGCACCAATGATGAGGGCGGCGGCAACACCACCGGCCATCGCAATCGGGGGTATCAACGCATCCCAACCGCGCAGGTTGGCATAGAGGGTGGTGACGCCTACTCCGAGCAGCACGCCGCCGATCCCACCGATGCCGGCCAGCAGCAGCGCTTCGCCGAGGAACTGCACCGCGACATGACGCTTGGTCGCTCCCAGCGCGCGCCGCAGCCCGATTTCAGAGCGGCGCTCGAGCACCGAGATCACCATGACGTTGGCGATGCCGACCCCGCCGACGAGCAGCGCAACCGCACCAAGACCTAGGAACAACGCGGTAAACGCATCGTCGGCAGCCTCTTTGGCCTCGAGGGCATCGGTGGGTCTGGCCACCTCGACCTCCTCGGGATTCTCCGGGTTGGCGGTGGCGGCGAGCACGCCCATGACGTCGTCGACGTAGGCCGGATCGCTGCGAACCAAGATCGACGTCGGCACCGGATCGTGATCGAGGAAAGTCTCGGCGGCCTCGATGCCGATGATGGCTGCCCGGTCGAGATCGGGGCTTAGCTCGAATTCGTCGAGAAGGCCGACGACTGTGAACCACTGCTCGCCGAGCCAAATCTGCTGGGTGCCGGTGACCTCGGCGATGCCGAGCCGCGCCGCCGCGACCGATCCGAGCACGGTGGTCGGGTAGGCCGCGTTGGCGGTGGTGATGAACTGACCGTCTGCAACCGTTCCCGCCAGCGTGTCGAGCAGGTTGACGTCGACGGCTTGCACGCTTATCCCACCGGTTTGTCCGCTCGGCACGAGGTCGTTCTTGTAGACGTTGGCATCGACTTCGCTGACCGTGCTCGTTGTCTCCACCGGGCCGATGCGGGCGATCATCACACCGGCTTCTTCGGGCAGTTCGCCACTGCCGATGCCGATTCCGGTCCCAGCTTGAACGGTGAGCAGGTTGGTGCCGAGCTTGTCGAGTTGGGCAAGCAGATCGGATTTCGACGACTCAGAGAGTCCGAGGACGCCGACCATCGCGGCGATCCCGATCATGATGCCGAGCGCAGAGAGTGCAGCACGCAGCTTGCGGGTCCTGATCCCGACACTGGCGGTACGGGCGACATCGGCGGCGTGCAACTTCGATGGGGTCAGGGTGGTGGCCATCTCAGTGAGCCCCGTTGAGTCGGTCGTACTCGATCAGCCCGTCACGCAGCCCAACCGAACGCGGGAAATGGGACGCTATCTCGTGGTTGTGGGTGATGACGACGATGGTGGTGCCACCGGCGTTCAGGTTCTCGATGAGTTCGACGATGGCATCGCTGGTCTTTGAGTCGAGGTTGCCGGTGGGTTCGTCGGCGAGCACGATCGACGGGCCACCCACGAGCGCCCGGGCAATGGCCACTCGTTGGCGCTCGCCTCCAGACAGCTTGGTGGCGTCATGGTCCATCCGGTTGCTGAGCCCGACTTGACGCAGGGCCACCGCGGCGAGGTCGCGTCGCTCGGCGAGTGGCATCCCGGTGTAGAGCAACCCGTCGGCAACGTTGTCGAGGGCGGTGTACCCGCTGAGCAGGAAGAACTGCTGAAAAACAAAACCGATGTGTCGCGAACGCAAGGCCGACATGTTCCTGTCGGAGAGTTGTGAGATGGCATGGCCGGCGACCATCACCTCTCCCGAAGTGGGGCGGTCGAGGGTTCCCATGATGTGGAGTAGCGTGGACTTGCCACTTCCGGACGGTCCAACGACGGCAACCAGTTCACCCCGCTCAACCTCAAACGTCACGCCGGCCAGGGCCCGTACCGGTGGCGTCAGTGGGTACTCCTTGACCACGTCGTGGAGCGACAGAACGATGTCCGACCCAGCCTCGCCTGCTGCCGGTGGCTCCGTCAGCGTTGCGGTCACGGGACGACAACCTGGTCGCCGACCTCGAGGCTCGCTGAGGTGATCTCGACCATGCCATCGGCGTAGAACCCAACCTCGACGCCGACGAGACGCACGGTGCCGTTGCCGGCATCAACCTCAACGGCGTAGCCGCCCTCCTGCAATGCGACGAGGGCGGTAACCGGCACCGCGACGACCCCGCGTACGGAGTCACTCACCACCTCGACGTCGACCGGAGCTTCGTCGAGTCCGGCCGCGACGACCGGGTCGTCGAGCGCAACGGTGAACTCGAACACGGAACTGCCGTTCTGGGCAACGGTGGCCACGGCCGACACCTCGGTCACGGTGGCGGGGGTCTTGGTGTTGTCGGGCAGCACGACGATGACGGCATCACCTTCGACCAGCAATGCCTGGTCTTCGGCGGGCAGGTCGAAGGTGACCACCTTGTCGGCGGAAGATACGGCGAGGACGCCGGTGCCAGGGTTTACCGCGCTGCCGGCGGGGGCGAGGTCGTCGCTGATCCGCACCGCTGACGGGAGGAACACCACCTCACCGAGGTGGACGATGCCGTCAACTTCGGCGCCAGTCGAGAGTTGCCAGGCCTCAACCGCAGCCCGGGTCGCCTCGTCGTACTCTCCGTCGACGATGAGTGCCCCGTCGGCGTCGTAGCCGAGGGCTGCCATTGCCTCTTCGAGTTGCATGATGTCGTCGCCGGTCGCCGGATCGGTGCCGGTGACGACCAGGATCTCGCGCCCGTCGTTCGCTACGTCTCCGGCCTCGACCAGCGTTTCGATCACGGTCACCGGACTAGGAATGAACACAACCTCACCGAGATCGACCACTCCGTCGTCGTCGGCGCCGATCGACTCCTGCCAGTCCTCGACCATGCTTTCGGTGGCGTCGGTGAACTCGTCATCAACGGTGAGACCATCAAGACCCAGTGCCGCCAACGCCGTCTCGAGTTGCCGAACATCTTCGCCCGTCATGTTGGTACTGAGGTCCGCCATGGTGCGGTAGGCCGGCACGTCGCCGTAGAGAGCGACGACGGGTTCGCCGTCGATGTAGTACAGGATGTCGCCCTGTTCGATGACGGTGCCCTGGGCTGCGACGGAGGTGACTGTGCCGTTGCCACGACTGACCACGGTGTCGGTGTCCTCCGTCGGGATGAGATCGCGATAGGCAGGCGTCGATCCGTAGAGCAGGGCGACCGGCTCGCCGTCGACCGCGAACAGGACACCACCTTGCTCGACGGTGGTCCCCGCTGCAGCGATGGACGTCACGGTGCCGGCAGACTGAGTCGTGATCGGGTCGGCTTCGACGGTTCCCAAGGTTCCGTCGTAGCTCTCCTCTTGGTTGAGGTCGGTTGACACCACGGCGGCGAAGTTACGCTGGGTCACATCGGCCGCCTCGTCGGTGCCCCCGTTGCCGGAAGCCAGGGCCCAGGCGACACCGGCGACCGCAACGACAGCGATCGCTCCGGCGAGCCACCACCACAACCCAGAACGGTCGGTCTTGGACGGTGCGGGGCTATGGGTATTGGTTGTCATGCCATCATTCTTGACGCGATCCGCCGCCGGCGCATCCGACTCGATGGTGGTGCTCACGTCCGGCTCCTCGCTACGTGTGGTGGACTGCGTCATCCCTCGCCTCCGCCGCGACCGCCAAACCGGGGACCAGCGCCGTCGGGACCAAACCCGGAGAGGATCTCGCGACATGCCTCGAGGCCTGCCTGGAACGCCGGATCCTCAGGGTCGATGGCGCCAAAGGGGCCGCGGGGACCTTCGCCTTCCCCACCCTCGCCGCCGGGGCCATTGCTGGAGAAGTCCGGATCGGCCATGTCGTAGCCGTTGTCGCGCATGCAGGCGGCAAACTCGAGAATCTGGTCTTCGAACTCCGCGTTGTCGCGATCCTCGAATCCAAAGCTCAGGGCCTCGCGGTACTCGGCGCAGGCCTCACGCGCCGCTTCCACGGTCTCGCGGTCGAAGCCCTCTTCGCCGGGTGCGGTGTTGCCGCGGAAGTTGAGGCGGATGTTGCCGTCGGCGTCCACCGTCGGGTCTTCCATGTCGACCCCGTTGTCGCGCATGCACGCGGCAAACTCGAGAACGGCTGCCTCTTGATCGACCGCGGCGGCGGGATCGCCCTCAGATACGGATACCACATCGTTGGCGGCGGCTTCCAGGGAAGCAACCCCAGAGTCGGCGTCGTTGCCGCCACAGGCAGCAGCGACAAGAGCGATCACCGCAAGCAGCGGCAGCAAGCGTTTCATGGATGGACCTCTTGGTGGGGTGTCAACGTCCAGAACAGGTTCTCAGCCCGACTTGAAGCCTGTCTGAGCCTTGTCTGAGATTGGGATGAGAAGGCCAGGAGTGGCCCCGGACGCGCCGAGGCCGCCTTGCGGCGGCCTGGTGCGGGAGGATCGTGGTGCTACGTTCAACTTGGTGTCGGTACCTCGCGTCCGCGGACCCGAGGGAACTTCACTGGGCTGTGGGTGTAGCAGGTAGTCTTCTTGTTGTAGCGGGAAATCACGGTGTCGCATTTCGGACTTGAGCACACCCGTCGGCCTGCGACGGCCTTCGGGGCGCGGCGCTTGCCGGTGAGGCGGCGCCCGGTAAGTGTTGATTCAGCCATGCCCATATCGTGCGGATGGGCAGTGAGGGCTATCTGAGCAGCACCTAAGAATCGCCTAAGAACGCGAATGCGCCAGTTCTTGGAAGAATCGACCTGCGAGCCCGTCATCGTGGGCTGAACGCTCCATCGTGGTGCCCCCGCCGGGTCGCCTGGACGGGTACAGGCAGCTTTCGGGTGCCAGTATCGGACCCATGCGGATGAGCGACAGCGATGCCTGGTCAAGAGTCGGCGCGGCTCGCCATGGAGTCCTGGGCACACGCCACGAAGAGCGTGGTGTCGATCTGGTCCCGGTTGTCTACGCCACGGATCTGGACCGCAGGATCTTCATGCCGATCGACGCGGTCAAGGCGAAGACCACCACCCGACTGCAACGGCTCGAGAACCTCAGGTATGACTCCCGATGCACGCTGTTGGTCGAACGCTACGACGATGACTGGTCTCGATTGTGGTGGGTGCGGATCGCAGGGACCGGAGCCGAGGCGGACTCAGTAACCGTCGACCACTACCTGCCGCTCCTGGCCGACCGCTACCCGCAGTACGCCGAGCCCGGATCGATCTGGTCCGGAATCGTGGTCAAGCCGGCGACGATCCTGGGATGGCGAGCCGGCTGATGGCTCGGTTGAACTAGATGCCGAGGAGATGGGACGCGAAGAACACCACTTGGCTGCAGTTCTTGCAGGCAACGGGAGCCACCCGCATGGCGAACATGCCCATCTCCGTCGGGCTGTCCGACACGTACAGCGACCGGTCGTCGATTTCCCAGTCCGTCGCCCCACAGAGCTGACACGCCCCGTTGGCCGTGGTGGCGAGGTGTTCTTCGAGCTTTGCCCTTTGATTTGCGTTGAGTGCCACGTTCTACTCCTGACCTTGGCTCCCGCGTGGTTGTTGTCGGAACGGTAGACGAACTGCTCGACCCCCTCGTCAGCAGTCGGTCAGGCT
This sequence comes from uncultured Acidimicrobiaceae bacterium, assembly GCA_964465915.1. Lineage (GTDB taxonomy): Bacteria > Actinomycetota > Acidimicrobiia > Spongiisociales > UBA5794 > CAVPHV01. The sequence continues at coordinate 21,841 of CAYXMJ010000004.1, read as the reverse complement.
TCCTGACCCTTGCCGGCTCGCAGCAGCAGCCAGAGCCCCAGCCACAACTCCCAATCGCGTAGTTCGCGCCAGGGCGTAGGCAACCGTGTCGATCGCGTCGGCGGCTCCGGCCACCATCAACACGTAGGCAAGGCGGCACCCTTGCCGCACTGTCGAAGTCGCACTCGAGCGACCCGCCTCTGGACCCTCGAAGGCGCGAACTATTCGGGGCCTTCGACTCTGGCGTCTCCGCTACCTGCAAGGTGTAGTGAACGTCAGTTGGGAGAGGAAAGGGGGGAGGGAAAGGGAGCGGGCCCGACTCGCGATCGACGTGGGCGGGCCGGAACGACTCAAAGGAGGGGAAATCATGCGGATGCGACGTGTCCTAACGGTCTTGGTGGCCGTGGTGTGCCTATTGGCGGGCGTGATGGCGGCCACCAGCGCCGCTCGCGGAGACAATGGCGGGCACCGGTTCGAAGTCCTGGTCATCCCGGATCTTGACACCGAGGTCTACTACGACTGGGGCTGGACCCTGTTCGAGGAGCTCACGACGACCGATGGGGAGCACCTCGGATGGAGCGGTGGGCCGTGCTTCAATCTGAGCGGTGATCCCGAGGTCTTTGAGAACTTCGTCTGCGACTTTGGCATGGCGTTTCCCGATGGCGACATCACCGTCAACGGTGCCATCAGCTTGGCCGAGTGGTCCGAGGGTGAAACGGTCATGGCCGTTACCGGCGGCACCGGGGAGTTCCGTCACATCAGCGGCGAGGTGGCGATTATTCCCGCAGAGGACCTCAGCTACTCGACGTTGGTCTTCAAGGTGAAGAACGCAGGCGTCCGGTACTGATCAACACCGAGACCGACCACACGTGGAGGGACCCAAGACCCGGGTCCCTCCATGCAGGTAACGAAGGGCCTAAGCGAGACAGCGCCCCGGTTGTGTCCGCCCCAACGAACCCTTGACAGCGAGGGGCGGCGCTGCTTCACTCGCTGCCCACGACAGACATAGCGCGTTCATCCAGAGCGGTGGAGGGACAGGCCCTTCGAAGCCGCGGCAACCGACTTGATCGGTGCCAATGCCTGATCGATGAGCAGCCGACCGGCGGGGTATCCCGCTCGCGGCGCTCCCGAGAGCGCGTACAAGCGAGACGAGAGGACCGACCGGCCATGGAGTTGTACCACCCACCCCAACCCGGCGCGGCGCGTCCGGCGCCGGGTTCCGTCATGTGTTGTCTGATGCCCAGCTCTCGGGTGTTCCGCCCGAGCGCATCAGACATGCGCTCCTGAAGAACGCCACCACCCGAGAGGCACCGCGGCGTTTCTGACTACCCACCGCCCCAACGCGGTGGCTCCACCCCAGGACGAGAGGATTACTCCACATGACCGATACCAACTACCACTTCGAGACCCTTCAACTTCACGCCGGCCAAGAGGTCGAGGGAACCACCAAATCAAGGGCGGTACCGATCTACCAAACCACCTCGTATGTGTTCGACGACTCCGACCATGCGGCCCGTCTGTTTGGGCTCGAAGAGTTCGGCAACATCTACACCCGCATCATGAACCCCACCACCGACGTCTTCGAGAAGCGGATCGCCGCCCTCGAAGGTGGTGTCGCCGCGGTGGCGACCGCATCTGGGCAAGCAGCTCAGTTGCTGGCGATCATCACATTGGCCCAAGCGGGGGACAACATCGTCTCCACCAGCTATCTGTACGGCGGGACCTACAACCAGTTCAAGGTTGCGCTCCCCCGGCTCGGCATTGACGTCACGATCGTCGATGGTGACGACCCCGCCGACCTAGCCGCCGCCATCGACGAGAACACCAAAGCGCTGTACGTCGAGTCGATCGGCAATCCGCGCTACAACGTTCCCGACTTCACCGCGCTGGCCAAGGTGGCCCACGACGCCGGCATTCCGCTGGTCGTCGACAACACCTTCGGCGCTGCCGGGTACCTGGTTCGACCCATTGAGCACGGCGCCGACATCGTGGTGGCCTCAGCCACCAAGTGGATCGGCGGGCATGGAACGTCAATCGGCGGAGTGATCGTCGACTCCGGCAACTTCGACTGGCGCAACGGCAAGTTCCCGCTCTTCACCGAGCCGGCTCCCGGCTATCACGGGATCAACTTCTCAGAAGTGTTCGGGCCCGATGGGCCGTTCGGCAACATCGCATTTGCGATTCGGGCTCGCGTCGAGGGATTGCGCGACTTCGGTGCTGCACCGTCGCCGTTCAACAGCTTCCTGTTGCTCCAGGGTCTCGAAACGCTGTCGCTGCGGGTGCAACGGCACGCCGACAATGCGCTCGAACTGGCCCGGTGGCTCGAGGCTCAGCCCCAGGTGGCGTGGGTCAACTATCCCGGGCTCGAGTCCCATCCCTCCCACGACGCTGCCAAGCGGTACCTGACCAACGGGTACGGCGCCGTGCTCAGCTTCGGGGTGCGGGGCGGCTACGACTCGGGGCGCAAGTTCATCGACACGGTGCAACTCGCCAGCCATCTCGCCAACGTTGGCGACGCCAAGACGCTGGTGATCCACCCGGCGTCGACCACTCACCAGCAACTCACCGAGGAAGAGCAAGTCGCCTCAGGCGTGCTTCCCGATCTGGTGCGCGTCGCCGTTGGGATAGAGCACATCGACGACATCAAGGCCGACTTTCGTCAAGCCCTGGAACTGACCTCCGGCCTCTAGGAGGGTCCCGTGCCGACGGCCTCCTCCGCAGGAGTGGGGGAGGCCGTCCCGGCGTCCGGGTCTGGCCCCGCTCCCCAACTGGGTCGTATCGTGGCGGCATGAAACCGTTCTCCGATCTGACCGAGCTTGGTCGGGCTCGCCGGATGCGCCGTGTAGCCGAACGAGCTGTGCAGTCCTACAACCTCGCCGTGACTCGGCTGCGGTGCGTCGCTACGGAGACCAATACGATCTTTCGGGTCGACGCCGCCGACGGACGATCGTTTGCCCTCCGCGTCGGAGCGCTCCGCCAGGACACCGACGTCGACGTGGCCACCGAACTGGCCTGGGTTGCCGCCCTCAACCGAGATACCGAGCTGCCGGTGGTGCACGCCTTCCCGAATCGGGATGGCGAGTTCATCACGTTCGCCGGCGATGACGACGTCCCCGAGGAGCGCCGCTGCGTCATGTTCGGCTGGTTGTTCGGCCGGGTTCTCGACGATCGGGCCGCTCCGAGCACCTACGCGAGGTTGGGTGAAATCGCGGCTGGGCTGGCGCGGCACGGCCAGGGGTGGAAGCCGCCGACCGGGCTCCAGCCCCTGGTGTGGGACCGCATCTTCCACTACCCCACCGAGGCCGTCGTCATGTTCGATCCGGACAATCGGAACGTGATGACACCGGCGCGCCTTCGAGTGTTCCGCAAGGTGATGGATCGAGCTGAGGCTGAACTCGCTCGCCTCCGCGACACGCAGCCGCGAGGTTGGCTCCACGGTGACCTCAACCCCTGGAATGCCATGGTCAACCGAGCCAGGGTCACCGTGTTCGACTTCGAGGACGTGACCCTCGGACCGCCGGTGCAGGACGTGGCGACCGCCCTGCTCTACGGCCGGGACCGGTCCGACTACTGGGACCTACGGCAGGCATTCCAAGACGGCTACGAACAGGTTCTTCCCTGGCCGGTCGAGTACGACGGCCAGTTGGAGCTGCTGATGGCGGCTCGATCCATCAACTTCGTCAACTATGTGATCCGCACCGGCGACGAGGCGGACGGCGAGTACTCTCCCGCGGCCTACACCGCCCGAGTCACCAAGCGGCTCGAACGGTACCTGAGCGACTTCCCCGAATGGCCGCCCCGTCAGCTCGGCAGAGGAAAGTCGTAGATGCATTCGTGGGCGGGGCGGCCGTCGAGCATGGCGCCGCCGGCAACGATCTCGCGCAGGTCGAACCCGTTGGCCTCGCCCTTTCGTTCTTGCGTGGCTCGAGCGCGGTTTCTGGTACTGCAGCCACGCCAGAACGGGGGTCAGCGGTCGCTCCAGTCGACCCAATCGCTCCCGGAGTCATCGACGTAGGCGTTGATCGCACGACCGAGGGTCGGAAAGAAGTAGTCGTCGCCGACCCGGTCGTACAGGCCGTACCTCTCGAGCCGATCCTTTGGCGGACCCTTCAGTTCTGCGAACGCAAGGCGAATCCCGCGCGCGTCCAACTCGTCGAAGACTTCGATCAGGGTCTCAGCTGCGGTCGTATCGATGTCGGTAATCGGCTCGGCGGAGATGACCACCCAGGTCACCGGCCACGGCGCCTTGCGGATAGCCCTCGCCAGCCGGCGCTGGAAGTGCTCTGAGTTGGCGAAGAACAAGGGCGAGTCGAAGCGGAACACGATCAGACCGGGAATCCGCTCCGCTTCTGGGTGGCGATCAACGTCGTGGTAGCCCTTGACGCCTTCGATCCGCCCCAGGGTGGCGTCGTAGGGCCGCCATGCCCTCCGGATGAAGTTCATCAGTGACAGCACAATGGCGATAACGATGCCCTCGAGAACGCCGACCAGGGTCACCCCGAGCAGCGCACCCAGCGAAAGGACGAATTCCGAGCGCCGCACCCGCCACAGCCAGACCATCTCGTCGATGTCGAACAGGGCAAATGAGGCGGTGATCACAATGGCGGCCAGCGTGGCCGAGGGAAGGTTGGACAACAGGTCGTTGGCAAATACCAAGAGCAACACGATGCCGACCGCGCCGACAACGCCGGTGAGTTGGCTCTTGGTGCCCATCGAGTCGGCAACCGACGTGCGTGAGGACGATGCACTCATCGGAAAGCCGCGCACGAAGCCGGCGGCGAGGTTGGCCGTGCCGAGGGCGATGATCTCCTGATCGGCATCCACCTCGTCGCCGAGCTTGGCGGCGAAGGTGGTCGACAACGCCGCGGTGTCGGCGAACGCCACCAGAGCGATGCCTACCGCGGCGAGGGTCAAAGGCATCATGTCGTCCCATGCCACCGTGGGAAATCGGAGCGACGGGAACCCTTCGGGGAGTGACCCGACCACCGAGATCCCCTCGTTGGTGAGGTCGAGGATCGCAACTGCGGCGATCGACAGAATGGTCGCGATCAGGACGCCGGGGATCTTGGGGTTGATCCGTTTTGCTCCGAAGATGACCGCCAGCGATCCGGCGCCGAGGGTGAATGCCACCCAGTTGGTCTCGCCGTCGAAGACCCCGACCACGAAGTCGCGGATCGCATCGAGCCATCCGTCTGAGTCGGTCGAGAAGCCGAAGAGCTTGGGGAGCTGGCTGACGAGGACGATGAGGGCGATCCCGTTGATGTAGCCGATCCGGACCGGCTTGGAGAGAAGCTCGGTGATGGTTCCCAGCCTGACGAGCCCGGTGACGATGCACACCACGCCGACGAGCAGCGACAGCATCGAGGCGAGGGCAACCGCATAGGCGTCGTCGCCGGCGGCCAGAGGGATGATCGCCGCGGCAATCAATGGGGCAAGCGATGAGTCCGGACCGAGGACCAGGATCCGCGACGGCCCAAAGACCGCGTAGGCAAGAAGCGCCGCCACCGTGGTGTAGAGCCCTGTGACGGCAGGCAGTCCGGCCAGTTCGGCGTAGGCCATCCCCTGCGGCACTAGGAGCGCGGTGAGAACGAGCCCGGCAATTAGGTCCGGCCACAGCCAGGACCGCTCGTAGCCGAGCGCCGTTTCGACTCCGGGGAGCCACTTCTTCCAGCCCGGCCGCGACCGGGAGGGGTCTTGGTCCATACCTCTCTCCAGACGACCACGCTAGTGAATCCCCTGTTCCGGCGTGGCACGGGCGCGCTTTCCGGTACCCCAGCCACGCAAGAACGGGTTAGGAGAACAGGGTATTCAGCCAGGTGGTGATTAGGTCGAGGACGGCAGGGTCGATCGTTGTCGCGATCAGGGCATATTCGTTCGGTGAGCCCGTCGTCGCCGGTTGGAACAGGTGGTTGAGCTCCTCGAGAGCGTGCGTCTCGTATGCCGTGTTGCCGCCCGCCGCCAGGGCTTCAGCGATCAGGTCGAGGTTGTACACCGGGACCTGGGTGTCGAGGGTCCCGTTGAGGGCCAAGACCGGCGCCTCGAGGTTGGCAAGCTCCGCCGCGGGGTCATGGAAGAGAAAGAAACGCCACCACGGATCGACCATCGTGACCAACGAGGCCGCCACCGACTCACCCGCCTGGGCCGGAAGGCCGCCGGGGTATGACTCGGCTGCAGCCATGGCGACGTCCCAGAGTTGGTCGGCGGCAGCGTCGTCATCCGGTTCGTCGGCCAGCACCGCGATCGCCGCCTCTTGGAGCTCCGCCTGCCACTCGATGAGGGCCGGCGGGAGGTCATTGGCTGCACCGATAAGGCGGCTCTGGGCGGGAAGCAGGGTTGCGCCCGGCTCACCCGGACCGGCCAGCATCACTATGAAGGCGGCCGCGGCTCCATCGGTGTAGGCGAGCGGCGCAATCAAACCTCCCTCGGAATGGCCGATGAAGCCAATCCTGGCCGAGTCGATGTCGGGCCGGACTGCCAGCGCATCGAACGCCGCCTTGGCGTCTACGGCAAGGTCCTCGGTCGTCGCTCCGTAGATGGATCCGGCCGAGTGGCCCACCCCACGATCATCGTAACGCAACACCGCGATCCCGTTGCGGGCCAGGTGATCAGCGATGACGGCAAACGGCTTGTGGCCGAGGATCTCCGAGTCGCGGTCCTGCGCCCCCGACCCGGTGACCAGGACCGCGGCCGGGAAGGGTCCGGTGCCTTCCGGTTTGGTCAGCGTGCCGGCCAGCGTGAAGCCATCCTCGGGGTTGCGAAATGCCACTTCCTCGACAACGTAGGGAAACGGCGGCTGCGGATCCTGGGGGCGGTCGAACACCACCGGGTCATCAGTGCGGTCGAGTCGAAGGCCGGCGATTCCCGACTGGCCCCAGAAGCCTTCGATGACGTCATCGTCGAGTGATCCATCGAATTTGGCACCGATGTCCGGTATCACGAACGAGATCTCGCTCCCGGCCAGCACGATCTCGTCTACCTCGAAGCCGACCATCCCTTCGGTGAGGCTGTCGAAAACGCCGGTGTAACCACCGCCGTCGGCCACGACGAAGGTGAACTGCACATCGAGCCCGGCCAGATCACCGCGCCAGGCACCGGCGAGTGGGTCGGTCGGGCCCTCCGTCGTTGTCGTCGTTGCCGCCGCGGTCGTGGAGGTAGTTGGCGCCGTCGTGGTTGTGGTTGCCGCCGGCGTAGCCGAGCACGCCGCCGCCAACACGACGACGGCCAGCAGGAGCAAAGGAATGGCGCAAGCTCTACAGCGGTTAGGCACGTTGCCTCCGGGGATTCTGAACCTCACGGTAAACCTCGGCACGACATCGCAAGTATTGAGGGCCGATCCGGGTTGCGGATCGCCGGACTCGAAGGGACGCAGCATGCAGCTAGGAATGGTCGGTCTCGGCAAGATGGGGGCCAACATGGCCGAGCGGTTGGTCACCGCAGGCCACGACGTGGTCGGCTTCGACCTCAACCGCGATGCGGTCGCCGGCGTCGTCGCCCGCGGCGCTCGCGGCGCCGACTCCCTCGAGGATCTGATGGCGCAACTCGACGCACCCCGGGCGGTGTGGATCATGGTCCCTCACGGCGAACCGGTCGACGCCACCTTGGCCGCACTCCTCCCCGCGGCCCAGCCGGGCGACATATTCATCGACGGAGGGAACTCCTACTACCGGGACACTCTGCGCCGTGCGGAAGCCTGCCGCGCCGGCCGTACCCACTTCGTGGACGTCGGGACCAGCGGCGGTATCTGGGGGCTCACCGCGGGCTATTCCATGATGGTCGGAGGCGACGACGACGTCGTTGCCCGCCTCCGCCCGATCTTCGAGGCGCTGGCTCCGGCGTCAGACCAAGGCTGGGGTCGGGTCGGGCCCTCCGGCTCGGGGCACTACGTCAAGATGATCCACAACGGCATCGAGTACGGCTTGATGCAGGCCTATGCGGAAGGTTTCGCCCTGCTACGAGCCAAAGAGGAGTTCGGGCTCGACCTTGCCCAAATCGGCGACATCTGGGAGCACGGCTCAGTCGTGCGCTCCTGGCTGTTGGACCTTGCGACTGAAGCCTTGCGCGAGAATCCCGGGATGACCGAAATCGCTCCCTACGTCCCCGACTCAGGAGAAGGCCGCTGGACGGTCTTCGAGTCGATCGACCTCAACGTCGCCGCACCCGTCATCGGACTCTCCCTGATGCGCCGCATCGGTTCGCGGGACGAAGTCGAGTACTCCGATCGATTGCTGGCGGCCATGCGCAATCAGTTTGGTGGCCACGCCATCAAGCGGGCGGGCTGAGATGAACGCCGACTGCGACAGACACCTCTTCGTCATCTTCGGCGCCACCGGAGACCTGACGACCCGCAAACTGCTGCCGGCGCTCTATCGAGTGATCACGGAGAATGGCGTCGCCGACCGCGCCGTGATTCTGGGCGTCGCCTCCAAGGAGATGGCCGAGGATGCCTACCGCGACCTCGCCCACGATGCGCTGGCAGACGCCGGGTTCGTCGACCACGACTGTGCAATGTGGTGTCGCAGCCGCATCTTCTACCAGCAGGTGCCTCGCGGTGCCGCACTCGACGGTCTCGCCGCGCGCATCACCACACTCGAGGCGGAGATGGACCTGCCGGGCAACCGTGCCTTCTACCTGGCATTGCCGCCGGTGGCGTTCGCATCGACCATCGAACGGCTCGGCATTGCAGGGCTGAACCGGGCGGAGGGTTGGACCCGCCTCGTCATCGAGAAGCCGTTCGGCGAGGACCTCGAGTCGGCGCATGCCCTCAACCAACTGACCCATAGCTACTTCGACGAGTCCCAGATCTACCGCATCGACCACTACCTCGGCAAGGCGACCGTGCAGAATCTGTTGACCTTCCGCTTCGCCAATCCCATCTTCGAGTCGAGCTGGAATCGGGACCGAGTCGAGGCTGTCGAGATCACCGTCGCCGAGGATCTCGGAATCGGCAGCCGCGCCGGCTACTACGAGCAGGCCGGCGTGCTGCGCGACATGGTCCAGAACCACCTCACCCAGCTCCTGACCCTCATCGCAATGGAGGCGCCGTCGGGCTTCACCGCCGATACCGTGCGCACCGAGAAGGTGCAGGTGCTCGACGCGATTCGTGAAATCGACCCCGACTACGTGGTCTTCGGGCGGTACACGGCGGGAGAGATCGACGGAGAGCCTGTCCCGGGTTACCTGGAGGAGGCGGGGGTTGACCCCGAGTCAACCACGCCGAGCTTCGTCGGGGTGAAGCTCAACATCCCCACATGGCGGTGGCAAGGGGTGCCCTTCTACCTGCGGACCGGCAAGCGGCTGCCACGGCGAACGACCCAAATCGCCGTCACGTTCAAACAGCCGCCGGTTTGCATCTTCCACGGCGACGAGGACGACTGCCCGATCCAGCCCAACGTCATCCTCCTCACATTGCAGCCCAACGAGAGCTTCGAGGTTCGCTTCGAGGTGCGCACCCCAGGCGCCAACAATGTCGTCTCCAAGCCGCTGAGCTTCGACTACGAGGCCGAGTTCTCGGAGATCCCGGCCGCCTACCAGACCCTCATCTTCGACGTCATGCAGGGTGACCAGACGCTGTTCGTCCGCGCCGACGAAGTCGAAGCCAGTTGGCGTCTGTGGACTCCGCTACTCGAGGCGCCCGCGGTTCTGCACCCCTACGAAGCGGGAACCTGGGGTCCCGCGGTGACCAACGAGGCCCTAGCGCTGTGGAACGACGAATGGACGATGCGGTAACGGGATCGCCCCGCTCGAAGGCTATGAACGCGACGCGGCTCGCAATGCGGTGAGGTCGACGATGATTTGTGGTTCGTCGGCGTTCTCGCCGGCGGCCGCCAGCACCCGGGCCCGCAGATTCGCGGACTTCCGCTGGTAGCGAGAAACGCCGGCCTCGAGCGTGTACGGAGCACGCGGCGACGGGCCTGCCGGTGCCGGCCGATCTATCGGTGTCGCCAATCGGTCTTCGATCACGATGCCCTCCACGGAGTATCGGGTAATCCGGCGGCTTCTACTCCGTCGGGGTCTGGTTTTTGACACGTCGCTCCTCCTCGGATCCATCCGTCCGGATTCCCTCGGCGCCAGCGACTACACGTTAGGGCACGTTGACTACGGAGCGTGGGATTTTGCGCATTCACAATGTCACGTACCAGTCTGCAATCGCGGCACCGATGGCGTCCGGCGAGTCTTCTTGCACAAAGTGGATACCGGGAACGGTCACTTCTGTTTGGTTGGGCCATGTCCGGCAAACCTCTCGCTGGCGCCCGATGAGGATCGACCCGGGTTCGGCGTTGATGAAGAGTTTGGGGACGGTGCCCGTGGCCAGCCATTCCCCATAGGACGTCACAATCTCATAGACGTCGGCTGGTTCGCCTTCAATGGGGATCTGGCGTGGCCAGGTCAGCGTCGGCCGTCGTGGCTCCCCCGCCTCCAGATAGGGCCGCCGGTAGACCGCCATGTCCTCATCCGAGATACCGTTGAGCGTCGAAGCCGGCAGGATGCGTTCGACGAAGATGTTCTTCTCCAACACGAGGGTCTCACCCGCGTCTGATCGCATCCCTTGAAAGATCGACCGCGCTGCCTCGGGCCAATCGTCCCACGACACGGGGGTGACGATCGCTTCCATGTAGGCGATGCCCTTGACGGCATCCCGATGGCGGTTGGCCCAATCGAATCCGAGGCCTGAACCCCAGTCGTGGACCACCAAGGTCACACTGTTGGTCACCCCGAGAGCTTCGAGCAGGCCATCGAGGTAGTCACGGTGTTCAACAAATCGGTAGCTCGCGGGGCCGCTGGTCGGCAGCCGGTCGGAATCCCCCATCCCGATCAGGTCCGGGGCGATGCAACGACCCAACCCGCTGAGATGGGGGATGATGTTGCGCCACAGGTACGAAGAGGTCGGGTTTCCGTGCAACAAGACGATGGGATCGCCCTCGCCCACTTCGAGGTAGGCCATCGCCAGCCCATTGATGTCGACTCGCTGCTTGTCCATGCCACACCCCCTCAGGTCGCTGCGCGTCTTGGCTCTCCCCAGCCTACGCAACGACGTCCTTGGTTGCGTCGAGCCCTCCAGAGTCAGCGGCGGAGGGCCGATTCGAATGGCGGGAGGCCTCAGAACTCCCCGGGGGCACGTGGCACGCCGCCGACTTCGCAAGGGTCGAAGGCCCGCGCCGCACCGTGACGCTGCTCGTCTCGTAGCGACACCGGTCCGGCTCCGTCACCGCCCCACGATAGACAATGCGCCCTGTCGGCCTCCCGACTCGTTTTCCCCCTTACGCTGGGGTTTGTCTACGATGCGCGGCGCATGACGCGCTTTCGGGGCTTGCTCGGCGCCTCCCTCCTCATCGGACTTTCCATCGCCGGTTGCGGCGGACAGACCGACGCCGCGCCCGGACTCTCCCCCGCCGGCGAAGAGGGCCGGGCAGTGGCGGTGCGTACCGGTTGCACTTCGTGCCACGGTGAGCAAGGCGAGGGGGTCGTCGCTCCCTCATGGCAGGGCCTTTTCATGAGCGAGGTCGAACTCGAGGACGGCAGTTTCGTAACCGCCGATCGTGAGTATTTGCGCTTGGCGATCGTCGACCCAGAGGCCCATAGGGCCGCCGGCTATGCACTGCAGATGCCTGCCTACCGCCCAAGTTCGATCGAGATGGAGGCCATGTTGAACTACCTCGAGGAGTTGAAATGAGGCTCCGCGCCGCACTCTGCGCTACCGCCATCTTCGTGCTGGTGTTGGCGGCCTGTGGTGGTGAGGAGGCTGAACCCGCCGGCATCGTGCGTGACCCTGCTCCCGAGATGGCTGCCCTGAGTCTGCCCGACGCCGCCAATGCCAACGCCGAGTTCGCATTCAAGGCCGACCCCGGCCAACTACTGGTGGTCTACTTCGGCTACACCTCGTGCCCCGACGTCTGCCCGACCACCCTGGCCGACGTGCGCAGCGCCCTCGAAGACATGGGTGACGACGCCCAGTACGTCGACCTCGCCATGATCACCGTCGATCCCGATCGTGACGACGGAGAACGGCTCACCGCCTATGTGCAGAGCTTCGTCGCAGATTCGCACGCGCTGCGCACCGATGACCCCGACGAACTGTGGGCCGTCGCCGAGCCATTCGGCGCTTTCTACGAAGTAGGGACCGCCGACGACGGCACCGTCGAGGTGGGTCACACCGCGTTCCTCTACGGAATCGACGACGCCGGGTTGCTCCAACTGCAGTGGGCGTTCGGCACCGAACCCGAGGATCTTCGGGGCGACTTCACGCTCCTAGTCAACCGAGCAAAGGAGAATCGAGGATGATTCGCAAACTCGCCGTCGTTGGACTTGGCATGGTCCTCATGGCGATGACAATGGCCGCGTGTGGTGGTGACGATGCCACCCCCAAGGCCGAAGATGCCTGGGCGAGGACTTCGGCGATGATGCAGGATGCCGGGGCGGTATACGTCACCATCACCGGCGGGGATACCGCAGACCGCTTGGTGAAGGCACAGGCCCCCACCGGGGTCGCCGCAATGACCGAGATCCACGAGACCACCATGAACGACGAGGGCACGATGATGATGGGTCAGGTCCCGGCGATCGAAGTGCCGGCCGGTGGCACCGTGCTGCTCGAGCCGGGCGGCTATCACATCATGTTGATGAAGCTGGCGGCGCCGCTCGAATCCGGCCAGAAGTTCGACGTCGTGCTCACCTTCGAGACGGCCGGTGACGTCACCGTGCCGGTGGAGGTGCGCGAACAGGAGTGAGGAAATGGCCCGCTCTCTTTGTGGCTTTGCTGCTTGGCAGCTTGATGCTGCTGGTTGCGGCGTGTGGATCTGATGATCCCGCGCCGAAACTCGAGAGTGGCAACGCCGCCGTGCCGGCCGACTACGAGTACGTGATACCGGCCGGCACGGGCGAGCGGATCGACGCCGGAGAGGAGGTGGAGATCCTCCCCGCACGCCTCGACACCAAGGTCGGCGAGGTGATCAGGATCATCAACGAGGACGATCGCGGTCAGCTGGTCGGACCGTTCTTCGTCGGCGCCCACGAGACGGTAACGCAGCGTTTTGCCTCCCCCGGCAGCTTCATCGGGGCGTGCTACGTGCATCCGAGCGGTCAGCTGATACTCGAGGTCACCGAGTGACCAGCCGCCGCTGGGTCATGGCCGTGCTGGTCGGCAGCCTCATCGTGCTTGGGTCCGCTGCTCCTGCTGCGGCTGATCCGCCGGGGCCGACCGACTACCAGAGCTCCATTGCCGCCGCGGTACCCCCGGCCGCCGGAGTTGAGGCCACCATGATCGGCGGCGACGCCTTTCTCCAGATCCGGGTCGACCCCGGCATACATGTCGTGGTGCTCGGATACCGCGGCGAACCCTATGTGCAGTTCCTCCCCGACGGCACCGTCGAAGAGAACCAGGTCTCGCCGAGCACCTACCTCAACGAGGATCGCTATGCGGAGACGGAGATCCCTGCCGAGGCCTCGTACGACGCCGAGCCGCAGTGGGAGGTGGTCGCCACCAACGGCCGCTGGGCATGGCACGACCACCGCACCCATTGGATGAACCCGGCCCGACCCTTGGGAAGCGAACCTGGAGACCAGATCCTCGAGTCGGTCGTGCCGCTGATCGTGGACGGAACCGACGTGTCGCTCACAGTGGTCTCGGTGTGGCAGGAGGCGCCGTCGCCGCTGGCCGGGATTGCCGGAGGCGTCGTCGGGCTGACGCTGCTGCTTGGGTTGGTGGCGTGGCTGGGCCGGGGCCGGGGCTCCACCGTGGCCGTGGCGGCGACGGCCCTCGTCGCCCTCGGCATGGGGTGGTGGCAGGTCACGTCCGTCCCGAATGAGACCGGACCGAGTGCGCTGCTCTATCTGCTCCCCGCCGCAGCGCTGGTCCTGTCGGGAGCCGGTCTGTTGGTGTGGCGGGGACGAACGGCAACTCTCGGTTTTGTGGCCGCCGTTCCTCTTGCCATGTGGGGTTTCGTCAAGCGCGACGGCATCGTCCGGGCAATCATTCCCACCGACGCCCCGTTGCCGCTCGACCGAGCGGTGACCGCAGCCGCCATCGTCGTCGGCATCGCCGCCGCAGTGCTGCTGTTATTGGTGGTGAGCCGGGGTGGCGCCGCTGACGTGGCTACGCGTCGCGCAGCGGAGGAACCGGCGGGATGACCCAGTCGACCGCCCGGCGGCGGGCGTAGAACTTCTCGTCGAGGTCACGGCCGGCGACGGGGTGGTCGGCAATCACCTTCCGATAGCGGCCGACGGCCTCGTCTCCGCCGTCGGGAACGATCCGGATGAGACCGTCGAGGGCCGCGGCCCATCCCCGCAGGATGAAGAGATTGCGGGGTGACACCTCGGCGGCACGCTCGAAGGCGGCGACCGCGCCGGCGGCATCGCCAGGATCCTCGGTTTGCTGCGCCAGCAACATTCGGCTCCAACTGAGGCCGACGTGACAGTCGACATTGCCAAAGCGCATCCCGATCGCCTCGTTGTAGGCGGCGACCGCAGCCTCGAGGTGGGGCTGGCTCTCACCGGATGGGACCTCCTGCGCGAGATCGAGTTGCAGGTCGGCGATGAACTTGGTGGCATCAAAGCTCTCAGGTCGAACGTCCATGGCGTCGTTGGCCTTGGCCAGCGCACGTTCCATGAAGAACACGCTCTCGTGGTGGTGACCGCGGGCTTGACGCCAAAACGCCATCGCTTCCGCCAGCAGATCGTCGTGGGCTTGCTTGGCGTTGAGGATCTGCTGTTCGGCTGCGGGACGCTGGACCGGGAGCGGACCGAGATCCTCATGAGGGGCCGGCGGCTTCTGCGTCTTGGGCGGCTGACGCACGCGGTCCCCTTTCGCCTTTGGAAGCACCTTCAGCGCCATCAGCAGCACGAGCCCGCTGACAACGCTGATGATCATGCCCCACCCGAAGCTGGAGAAACCATCCATGCGCAACGACGCTAGTCGCCGGTCCTTGTGGAACGCCCACTTTCGCCATTCCTCGGCGTCGACCTAGCCTCAGGGCCATGTACGACGACATCGCCTTCGCTATTGAGAATCAGTTCCCCGCGCTCCAGGAGACGCTGGAGGAACTCATCAGAATGCCCTCGGTCAGCGCTCCCGGCTATGACGCCGGCGAGGTGCGCCGCTCCGCCGAGTTCACCGCCGATCTGCTGCGCGCCACCGGGTTCGACGAGGTCCAGTTGCTCGAACACGAAGGCGCTCACCCCGCCGTCTACGGCGAGATCGCCGGCCCGCAGGGCGCACCGACGGTGCTGCTCTATGCCCACCACGATGTCCAGCCTCCGGGGCCCGACGTGGAGTGGCACACCGCACCCTTCGAGCCCATCGTGCGAGACGGCCGCATCTACGGCCGTGGCAGTTCCGACGACGCCGGTGGCATCATCGTCCATCTCGGGGCCGTGGGCGCCTTCGACGGCAAACCCCCCGTTGGGGTAAAGGTCTTCATCGAAGGCGAAGAGGAGATCGGCTCGCTCCACCTCGAGGACTTCCTCGCCGAGCACGCCGACATGCTCGCCGCCGACGTCATAGTGATCGCCGACTCCGGCAACTGGAAGACCGGCCAACCGTCGCTCACGACATCACTGCGGGGTCTGGTCGACTGCACCGTCGAGGTCCGCACGCTTGACAACGCAGTCCACAGCGGCATGTTCGGCGGCACCCTGCCCGACGCCATCATTTCGCTGGCCCGCCTCATCGCCACGCTCCACAACGACGACGGCACTGTCGCCATCCCCGGTCTCGTTCGCGGCGAGGTCGATCCGCTCGACCTGACCGAAGCGGACGTTCGCGACTGGTCCGGTGCCGTCGATGGGGTCGAACTCATTGGCAAGGGCGGTCTCACCGCCCGGATGTGGATGCAGCCCGCCGTTTCGGTGCTGGCCGTCGATGCCCCGCCCGTGAGCGAGGCCATCAACCAACTCGTTCCGGTGGCCGCAGCCAAAATCAGCATGCGCCTGGCCCCCGGCGACGACCCGCAGCGCGCCATGGCAGCACTCGTCTCGCACCTCGAGAGTAACGCTCCCTGGGGCGCCCAAGTGACGGTGACCCCGGGCGCCGCCGGCGAGGCGTTCGCCCTCGACACCACCGGGCCTGCCTACGACGCCTTCAGGACAGCGTTCCGGGAGGCGTGGGGCACCGAACCAAACGAGATGGGAGTCGGCGGTTCGATTCCGTTTGTTGCCGCGTTTTCGGAGCGATATCCCGACGCCACGATCCTGCTCACCGGGGTCGCCGATCACCTCAGCCGGGCCCACGGCCCCGACGAGAGCCTCGACCTCGACGACCTCAAGAACGGCATCATCGCCGAGGCGATTGCCCTGCAGCTGCTGGCGGGGTGAGACCCGCGTAGGTCCATGAGTCGAATACCATCCGGGCGTGTTCTCCCGTCTAGCCGTATTCGCCTTCGGAGCCGCCATCTTCATTGCGGCCTGCGGTACCGCGTCCGGTAACGAATCGACGGAAGCACCAGCAGCAACCGTCCCGGCGGAGACGACAACGTCGGCAACTCTGCCACCGGTCGCCTCGCTTCCTCCGGGCACAACCACGTGTGCCTTCTTCGGCCAAACCGAGGCGCTCGGTGCCGTGACCGAACCGCAACTCACCGAGACCTCCGGCATCGCAGCGAGCCGCCGTCACGATGGCGTCATCTGGGCCCACAATGACTCGGGCAACGAAGCCGCGGTCTACGCCGTCGGCACGGACGGAACTGCTCTCGGCAAGTTCAGCCTCGACGGCGTCATTGGCCTCGACTGGGAAGACATGGCCATGGGGCCCGGGCCTGAAGCCGGAACTGACTACCTCTACATCGGCGACATCGGTGACAACCTCTCGTTCCGGCCCGAGGTCATCCTCTTGCGCGTCGCCGAGCCGGACCCGACAACCGGGGGGGGAACCATCGGCGTGGTCGAACGTTTTGGCCTCGTGTACCCAACTCCCGGGATCAACGCTGAGGCACTCGCCGTCGACCCGATCACCGGGGACATCATGATCGTCAGCAAGGACCCCACCGGTGTCGCTGTGGTGTATCGGGCACCTGCAGAGGAACTCACCGCCGGCGGTCTCACCGCGCTCCGCCAAATCGCCGCGCTCGACTTGGACGCCGAGGTGAGCGCAGCCGACATCTCCGCAACCGGAGACATGATCACCCTGCGTGGCTACCGGGAGATCTGGGTGTGGCCGCGCTTTGATCCCGACCTCGGCGTCTCTTTGGCCGCAACACCCTGTAGGGCGGCCTCTCCCGAGGAAGTCCAGGGGGAGGCGATCACCTTTGACCCCAGCGGCCTGGGTCTCTACACGATCTCGGAGGGCTCCAACCCCGCGGTCAATCTTGTCTCCGGTAGATCCTGAGCCGACGAGGCTCGCTGGAGCCGCCCCCTCCGATGCCGCCTCCGGCGAGGGAGGCTCCAACCCTGCTGCCCTACTCCTCGTCGGCCAAAAGGCGTTCGATGATTTGGCGGTGGTGGCGGACGCTCTTCATGACGTGGACGGCGCGGAGTCGCTCGCGGTCGGTGGGGTCGAGGTCGCCGTGGCCGCCGGTGGTGGCCATCCGTTGGCGACGGGCCTCGTAGAGGCAGAGGGCGGCTGCGACTGAGATATTGAAGCTCTGGACGAAGCCGGTGATTGGGATGTAGACCCGCTCATCCGCCAGCGCCAGCAGCTCGTCGCTCAGGCCCTCGAGCTCGTTTCCGAAGACGAGCGCCGTCCTGCCGGTGAGGTCGACCTGGTCGACCGGGCTGGATTCGGGATCGAGGTGGGCGGCGACGACCTCGAAGCCGGACTCGTGCAGGTAGGCAACACATTCGGCGGGGCTGCGCCAGCGGTAGCGGTCGATCCATTTCTCGGCACCCTGGCTGGTGCGCTTCGAGTGCTTGTAGCTGCGCGCCGTGTCGATAGCGTGGAAGTCCTGCACGCCAAAGCCGTCGGCGGTGCGCAGCACTGCCGCGACGTTGCCGGTATCGACCATGCCCTCGACCACCACGGTCAGCGATGACGTGCGCCGATCGAGCACCTCGTCGATCGTGGCCAAGCGCTCCTTCGTGGCGTAGGGCTCGAGCAGCGCGGTGACTTCCGACGGAGACAGGATGCGGTCACCGAACGTGAACCACTCGGGATCGCGCGACGTCCGCCGGGTGAGCAGCCGACGCATTTCGTAGCGAGCAACAACAGGATCGGATGGCATGGCGTTGCTCCAGCGTACCGAGTGAGCGACCCCGGCCGGCCTGCTACCGGGGGATTGTGGTCCGCTTGAACTCGTTGAGGTTGACCCAGATCAGCATGTCGAGGACTCGCTCGACATCTTCCATCTGGTGCCGCTCCATGAACCGGACAAACACGGCCTCGTCGCCGGCAATGAAGGTCGGCACCCCGAACACGGACCAGCGATCGACCGCCTCGACGTGTTCCTTTGCCAGCGTCGCCAACGGTTCGCCCCCGGCGACGACCGCAGCCACCGCTTCCGGATCGAGACCCGTCGCGACCGCGACCGCGGACAGGGTCTCTGCAGCATCGACATCGGCGGCTCGATCGTGCCGCGCCGAAAAGAGGCCGACGTGGAAGTCCAGAAACGCATCGGGGAATTCGTCACGAACTGCGAGGCTCCATACCAGAGCACGAACCCCACGGATGCCGTCGGCGTCCGGCGACCGCTCCCATACCGACGGGTCCCCCTCCTCGACGTGGGCCTCGGACAGCGAGAACGGCACAAAGGTGACATCCCAAGCCGCCCCGGAGCGCAGAGCCGCGACCACCGTTTCGTTCGCAATGCGGGCGAACGGGCACAGATAGTCGTACGTGAGCGAGAAGTGGCGCGGCACGGAGTTGCTTCTTGATCGATGGGGGCATCCAGGCTACCAGTTGGCTGCGTATTCCCTATACGCGAAACAAACCTGAGCGCATAGCTGACAGATTCCGATATTCTCGGAATGAAACTGACGATTACAGCATTACAACTACCACTCTGAACGAAAGGACCATCCGTGGCTGATCTCTCTACCGTCACGCTCCCGGTGCTCCCCCTGCGCAACGGCGTCGTCTTTCCCCACATGGTGGTGACCGTCACCATCGAGTCGGACGAGGCCCGCCGTGCCATTGCTGCCGCCGAGTCGACCGGGGGCAAGCTGCTGCTCGTCCCCCAACTAGACGGCGATTACGCCAACATCGGCACGATTGCCGACATTCAGGAAGTCTCAGCCGATGATCCGGCCGCGCCCGCGACGGCGTTGATCGCCGGGGTGTCCCGCGCCCGTATCGGCAGCGGTCAACCGACCAGCAACGATGTGCTGATGGTCGAAGCCGAACCAGTCGCCGACAGCGAAGAGCATTCCAAGGAGGTGACCGCCCTTGCTACCGAGTTTCGGGCTGTGGTGCGCGAGATCCTCCAGCATCGCGGCATCGGTGCCATCTCGCGCGTGCTCGACGTCGATGATCCCGGTCAGCTGGCCGACCTGGCGGTCTACTCCCCCGACCTCTCCCTCGCCCAGAAGATCGACGTGCTCGAAACCATCGGCGTTCGGGAACGCCTCGAGAAGGTGCTCGGATGGATGAACGGGACCCTCGGTGAACTCACGATCCGTCAACAGATCCGCGAGGAGGCCGGCGAGCGCATCGACAAGAGCCAACGCGAGTACGTCCTGCGTCAACAACTCGAGGCCATCAAGAAGGAACTCGGCGAAGACAGCGGTGATGTCGCCGGTGAGTACCGCGCCAAGCTCGCCGAGGCCGAGCTGCCCGCAAAGATCGCCGAGGACGTCGAGCGTGAGATCGACCGGCTCGAGCGCATGAGCGAGCAGAGCCCAGAACACAGCTGGATCCGGTCGTGGCTCGACACCATGTTCGACCTGCCGTGGAACACGCGGACCGAGGACAACCTCGAACTCGAATCGGCTCGAGAGGTCCTCGACGCCGACCACACCGGACTCGATGACGTGAAGGACCGCATCATTGAGCACCTCGCGGTGCGCAAACTCCGCACTGAGCGCGGGCTCGACGCCACCACCGGGGAACGTGGCAGCGGAGCCATCCTCTTGCTCATCGGACCCCCGGGGGTCGGCAAGACATCGCTGGGCGAATCGGTCGCCTCTGCCCTCGGACGCAAGTTCGTTCGCGTCGCCCTCGGCGGTATCCGCGATGAAGCCGAGATCCGCGGTCATCGCCGCACCTACGTCGGGGCTCGCCCGGGCCGCATCGTCCGCGCCTTGATCGATGCCGAGTCGATGAACCCAGTCTTCCTGCTCGACGAGATGGACAAGGTCGGCGCCGACTGGCGCGGCGACCCGTCGTCTGCCCTGCTCGAGGTGCTCGATCCGGCACAGAACCACACGTTTCGCGATCACTACCTCGAGAACGACCTCGACCTCTCGGACGTGATGTTCATCGCGACGGCCAACGTGCTCGACACCATCCCGGCGCCGCTGCTCGACCGCACCGAGGTGATTCGGCTCGATGGGTACACCGACCGCGAAAAGGTGACCATCGCCAAGGAACACCTCCTTCCCCGCCAGATCGAGCAGTCCGGTTTGCAGCCGGACGAGATCGACGTGACCGACGACACGCTGGCAAGCATCGTCGACGGCTACACCCGCGAGGCCGGGGTACGTGGTCTGGAGCGCCAGCTCGGCAAGTTGATCCGGAAGGTCGTGACCAAGGTCGCCTCTGATCCCGGAACGGTTCCCGTCGGGGTTGATGTCGACGACCTCAAGGACCTGCTCGGCAAGCCTCCCATCCACCGCGACGAAGCGGCGGACCGCACCAGTGTGCCCGGGGTGGCCACCGGCCTCGCTGTTACCGGCGCAGGCGGAGATGTCCTTTTCATCGAGGCGACGGTGATGGACGGCGAACCGGGTCTCACGATCACCGGTCAACTCGGCGACGTGATGAAGGAATCGGCCCAGATCGCGCTCTCCTACGTCAGATCACACGCCGACGAGCTTGGGATCGAACCGGAGCAGCTCAACCGCCGTTTCCATCTGCATGTTCCTGCCGGAGCTATCCCCAAGGACGGTCCGTCAGCGGGCATCACGATGACGACGGCCCTGGTCAGCCTGCTCACGGGGCGCAACGTCAAAGAGAACGTCGGTATGACGGGCGAGGTCACTCTGCAAGGCCGAGTCCTCCCCATCGGCGGAGTGAAACAGAAAGTCCTGGCGGCCCATCGCGCCGGCCTGACCCACATTGTCATCCCGCAACGCAACGCCGACGACCTCGATGATGTCCCCGACCAGGTCAAAGACGACATGGAGTTCGCCATCCTGGCCGACATCGGCGACGTCCTCGACCGGGCATTGGAACCCGTCGCCGGCTGAGCCGACCACGCACATCGAAGGGGGGCCCGAATCGGGCCCCCCTTCACGACATGGACGAAGGAATGGACTAGGCGTCCGCTCCGTCCTCGTCGTCCCCCTCTTCTTTGATCTCGACTCGCAACTCGCCGCCTTCGAACTCGGCGGAGAACTTCGACTTATGGCTCTCGCTGCGGAACTCGACCTCGACTTCGTCGGGACCGTTGTCCTCGACCTCCATCGTGAACCCGGCGTTGGCGCCGGCACCGCCGAGGAAGACCTTCCCTGAACCAGACCGAATTCGGACCCAGCCACCCACCATCTCGTACGTCTTGATGGTCATCTCGGGCGGGGCAGCGGTCGTTGTGGTCGGCGGCGGTGCGCTGGTCGTCGTGGTTGTCGTAGTCGGCTCCGGAGCAGCGGTCGCTGTTGTCGTCGTGGCCTCGACCACCGTGGTCGATGTGGTGGTGGTCGTTTCGGGCGGACGGGTCGTCGATGTCGTTGTGGTCGACGGAGGCGTGGTCGTCGTGGCCTCGACCGCTGCGGTCGTCGTAGTTGTGGCCAGCGCGGACACGTCGACGATCGGTGACGGTCGGTTGGTGACCTGATCGCGAACGCT
>CAYXMJ010000003.1:14001-44423 GCA_964465915.1 uncultured Acidimicrobiaceae bacterium | reverse complement strand
CCCTACCGGATCGACAACGTGACCATCGACTCGCTGTGCATCTACACCAACCTGCCGCCCGGCGGGCCGTATCGCGGCTTTGGATACTCCGAGTTCCACTTCGGTCTCGAGTCCCACATCACCAGGCTGGCGAATGCCATTGGGATGGACCCGGTCGAGTTCCGCAAGCGCAATGCCATCAGCGGGGGCGACACCCTTCCCTACGGCGCCACGATGAATGCGTCCGGGCTCCAGGAGGCGATCGACCGCACCGCGGCGGCCATCGACTGGGGTGTCGCCGAGACCTCGCCCGATCCAACCAAGCGGATCGGCAAGGGCTTTGCCCTGTTCTGGAAGGCGCCGGCGATGCCGCCCAACGCCTCGTCGGCGTCTTTCCTCAAGTTCAACGAGGACGGCAGTCTCAACATCACCGTGTCCGGGATGGAACTCGGCCAGGGCTATCTGACCGTGATGGCCCAGGTCGCCGCCGAGGTGCTGGCGGTCCCACCCCACAAGATCAGAGTCGAGACACCCGACACCGACCGCAATCCTTACGAGTGGCAGACGGTCGCTTCCCATGTGACCTGGAGTTGTGGAAACGCGGTTCACGCCGCCGCAGTCGAGGCTCGCCAGAAGATCCTCGACACGGTCCATGACGCCCGCGGCTACGAGGAGGGCACGCTCTACCTCGAGAACGAGGCGGTCAAGTGCGAGACCGATCCCGACTTCGAATTGCCGCTGGCGGACTTCGTCATCGACGGCATTCCGATGGAGGACGGCACCTATCGCGGCGGCCCCATCGTCGGTTCGGGCAAGTTCATGCCGGAGTTCACCTCGGCGCTGAGTGATCCCGAAACCAGCCAGGGTGGGCATCCCAACGTCCACTACACCACCGGTGCTGCGGGCATCGTGCTCGAGATCGACATCGAGACCGGCAGGATGCACGTCAAGAAGGTGGCTCTTGCGGTGGACGTTGGCCGGGCGATCAACCCGGCGCTGATCGAGGGACAGATCACCGGTGGGATGCTCCAGGGCCTCGCCACCGTCCTCTACGAGGACATGCGGTTCGACGATCACGGGCGCCTACTCAACCCGAACTTCACCGACTACAAGATCCCGACCTCGCTCGATACTCCGGACGAGATGATTCCGATCATCGTTGAGGTAGCCCAGCCGGACGGCCCCTTTGGAGCCCGCGGGGTGGGGGAGCACACCATGATTCCGGCGGCCCCGATGGTTGCCAACGCCGTGGAGGCAGCCCTCGGTCTCCGCATCACATCCATGCCCATCACCGCCGAGAAGGTGGTGCTGGCGACGATCCAGCCCGGTACCTAGGAGGCGTTTCCTTCATGTCCGTCGATCTCGAGAAGACTTTGCGACCGGTGGAGTCGCCGATGGTGCCGTACCCCGCCAAGTACATGATGCTGGCGAGCGGGGAGACGATGGTGATCCGTCAGGCGACCCGCGACGAGATCCCCACGCTGCTCGAGCATGTTGAGCCGCTCATGCATGTGGAACGCGACTACTACGACTGCGTGGCGTCACGGGTGTACTCCGAGTTGCTCGGCTGGTACCGGTACCGGGTGCAGGACGAGTACGTGCTTGTGGCCCAGATCGATGGCGAGTTGGCGGCCATCGTCAACGGCAGGCAGGTCACGCCGAAGCTCGGCATGTCGCTGCACACGCTGGCGCTGCGCCGTGGTCTGCGGGTCGGGGCACACGCCTTTGCCGCCAAGATGGAGTACCACATCGACATCCTCGGACACGATGAGGTACTGGTGGTGGCCGAGTCGCCGATCGGGTTCCGCCGCTGGATGATCGAGTACCAACTCGCCGAGCGATTCGAGACTCCGCACGAACTGGGCGGGGTGCCGTCGTATGCGTTGACCCGGGAGCTGTTCGAGCGGGCCCGGTCCAAGCTCATTGTCGGCCGTCGCCCGGTGCCCGCCGACCTGCTGGCGAAGGCTGAGGCGGCTATTCTGCCGCCGTCTGATCCGCCGACGCCGCCGATGGACGCCTTGGCCGCAACCAGGGCTGCCTACGACGCCACCGGGACGGCACTCATCCAGCAGCGACGCCGCCAGGAGCGGGGGGTGGATCATGCGTGACGTCTATGCCGCCGGGATCGGTGTCACGACCTTTGGCCGCCTCGAGTACCCGCTGGCGGAGATCGCGGCCTATCCCGCGATGATGGCGATGCAGGACGCGGGGATTTCAACCGTCGACCAGGTGTACGTCGCCAATATGGGCGGCGCCCGCCTCAACCATCAGACCGCGCTGGCCTCGGCCGTCGTCGACACCCTGTCGTTGACGCCGGCAGGGGCGGCGACCATCGAGAACGGGCCCGCCTCTGGTGCGGCGGCGATCAAGGAAGGGTTCCTTGCGGTGGCCTCGGGCATGCACGACGTGGTGCTGGTCACCGGCGCCGAGCGGATGCGTGAGGTCAACGCGCTCGACGCCACGGACTTCGTTGCCACGCTGACCCATCCGATCGCCGAATACATCTACGGGGTGACGCTCCCGGCGCACGCCGCGATGTTCACCCGGCTGTACATGGACAAGTACGGAGTGACGGACCGGCATCTGGCGATGGTCGGCGTCAAGAACCAGAACAACGCCATGCGCAACGAGTTTGCTCACCTCCAGCAGCCCATCACGATCGACGGGGTGCTCGACTCACCGGAGGCTTTCACCAACAATCCGTTTGTTGCCGAGCCGCTGCGGTTCTTCGACTGCTGTCCGGTGTCTGACGGTGGCGCCTGCATCATGCTGGTGTCGGCCGAAGTGATGGAGGGGCTGGACCGGCCCGCGGTTCGCCTTGCCGGTGTCGGCCAGGCGACCGACAGTCACACCGTCGCCGAACGGGAGGATCCGACGGAGCTGCCCGCAGTGCGTCTGGCGGCAGACCAGTCCTTCGAGATGGCCAAGCTCGGTCCCTCGGACGTCGACGTGGCCGAGTTGCACGATGCGTTCACGATTCTGGAGATCGCCGAGTCCGAAGAGGTTGGGTTCTTCGCTAAGGGCGAGGGCCATTTCGCCCTCGAGAAGGGTGAGACCGAACTCGGGGGAGCGATGCCGATCAACGTCTCCGGTGGCCTCAAGGGTCGCGGCCATCCCGTTGGTGCGACCGGCATCGCCCAGGCCTACGAGATCGTTCATCAACTGCGCGGCGAAGCCGGGGATCGTCAGGTGGCCGACGCCCGTGTCGGATTCACCTGTAACTTCGGCGGCTTCGGCAACAACGTGCTGGCGCTGACGTTTGTGAGGGAGGGCTGACATGGAACGCAACATCTACGCCTACCAGTGCCGATCGTGCGACACCGTGCACTACCCCTTCCGCATGCGGTGCAAGGGGTGCGGTCAGAACGACTTCTTCGAGTTCGATCCCGTCGCGTTGCCGACCCACGGCAGGCTCCTGACGTTCACCTTCGTCCACAACCTGCCCGCCGAGTACGACGTCGCCCGTCTCGGGCTCGGTGTCGTCGAACTCGACAACGGGATCCGCTTGCTGGGCCAGCTCGATATCGTCGAACCTGTGATGGGGATGGAGGTCAACGGACGGGTGAGCGTGGTCCGTCACGAGACGTACGACGACTTCTTCGGGATGGTGTTCACCGCGGCGTGAACGAGCACCTCGACGCCCTGTGTTCGTTCCTTCCGGATCGCCGTCCCGGCAGCGACGGGAATCGACAAGCGACCGCGTATGTCGCCGAGGAGTTGGCTCGATCCGGGTGGGACGTATCGACTCCGGAATTCGAGGTTGTGGACTGGCGTACCAACGGTGGCGAGCTGCAGGTCGACGGTAGGTCGATCGACGTGACGCCGAGCCCCTACGGCCTCGGCGTTGCTGCCAGCGGGCCCGTCCGCATCCTGCGCGAGGTCGCCGACCTGGATCGGCTCGACCTCGGTGGCTCGATCGTGGTGCTTGCCGGCGCCATCGCCGCCGAGCCGCTGACCCCAAAGGCATTCCCGTTCTACGGGTCGGACGAACACACCGCGATCGTGGCGGCGCTCGAGGCGGCGGCTCCCGCCGCGGTGCTGGCCGTCACCGGCAAGTATCCCGCCCTCTGTGGGGCGCTGGATCCGTTTCCGCTGATCGAAGACGGCGACTTCACGGTCCCCACCGGCAATCTGCGACCGGCGGACGCCGCGCCGCTGTTTGACAGCGACGGAGCCGTGGCGAGCCTCGAGATTCGATCCGAGCGGTGGCGTTCCACTGCCGTCAACGTCAACGCCACACGGGGATTGCCCGCGCCACGGATCACGGTGATCGCCCACATCGATTCCAAGCCGGGCACCCCCGGAGCCGTCGACAATGCTGCCGGAGTCGTCGTGTTGCTCATGCTCGCCGAGTTGTTGGGGCCGCAACAAGCGCCTGATCTCCCCATCGGTGTCGAATTGCTGGCGGTCAACGGTGAGGACCACTACGCCGCCCCCGGAGAGCTGGCCTGGCTGGCTGACCACGAGGCGCATCTCGACGACATTCCGCTCGTCATCAACATCGACGGAGCCGGCTATCGGGGCGGCCGCTCCGCCTATTCGACCTACAACCTGGATGCCGACCTCGCTCGCCACGTCGATCGCTCCTTCGGAGCAACGGCGACCCTGATTCCGGGACCCGAGTTCTATCAGAGCGACCACGCCATCTTTGCGATGCGGGGGCGTCCTGCGGTGGCGATCACGACGGAACTGGTCGACGAGATGCTCGAGACGCTGTTCCATTCGGCGGATGACACGCCGTCGCAGGTTGATATCGGGCTGGTCGTCGACGCCGCAGACGCGATCGCCAACCTCATCCTCACCTATCCGGTTGGCCACAACTAGTCAGGGCGTGGATGCGTTTCGGGCCACGCTGCTGATGATCTCGGCGAGTTCCCGTGGCCGTGACCACATCGGCCAGTGGCTCGTTGGCAGATCGACGTAGGTCACATCATGCAGCTCGGTCAACCCACCGAGCCAGGCGTAGCCCTCAGCGGCTGCATCCTTGACTTGGTCGGAGGAGAAGCCCGTACACACGATCGTGCTCGGTACCTCGCGGCGGGCGGCATTGGTCAGCGTGGGGCCCTCGCGCAACGCGCCCCCCGGCTCGGGGATGGCCCGGCGCCGGAACGTGTCGAGTTGCTCGGCGGAGAGTCCGTCGAGGTTCTCTTCGGCAGCTAGCTCCTCCAATGACGGCATTGGCAGCTCGGGTGCTGCAAAACCGGGTTCGAGTGGACCGGTGGCTGGTGCCGAATCGACGTACACCATCGTCGCGATCTGATCTGGGACACGGTCGGTGACCTCGTGGCCGGGTCCCCCGGCGCCGCTGTGGACGGCGAGCACCACAGGGGGTCCCGCCGCCGTGATCGCAGCGCAGATCGCATCGACGTGGTCGGCAAAGGTGATGGGGGACCGATCGGTGGCAACCGAATCGAGACCAGGCAGCGTTATCGCGGTGACGTCGTGCCCGACGCCGCGCAGCAGGGCGGTGACCTCATCCCATGCCCACGCTCCGAGCCAGAAACCGGGAACCAACACAATCGGTGGAGTGCTCATGGCCCCGAAGCTAGCGAATTGGGCGCCCTCACCGGAGCATCGGCTGAACCGATTGAGGGGAGCACAAGCCGGCGTGGCGGGCTGGCGAACTCAGCTTGGCTGTGACTCGGTGGTCGGCTTGGAGTTGCCGAGATGCTCGGCGAACACGATGAGGTTGCCTTCGTAGGAGCTGACTGATGAGTTGAAGTCACCGCCGCAGGTGATGAGCCGCAGCGTTGGCTCTTCCGTCGACCCGTACACCTGCTCGGTTGGGAACTCGTCCTTGTCCACCAGCACGGAACTGGTGACTTTGAAGAACGCCACCGCCCCGTCGGAACGGTGGATCTCGATGGTGTGTCCCTCCTTCAGGTCCTCCAAGTGGTAGAACACGGCGGGTCCGCTCCTCGAGTCGACGTGCCCCACCACGACACTGGGTCCCGGCTCTCCAGATACCGACCGACCCGTGTACCAGCCCGCCTCGGCGAAGTTCGAGGGGACCTCCAGCGTGCCATCGTCTCTCAAACCGAGATCGATCACATCGGCGTCGACGCCGATCTCTGGGATCCGCACCCGCACCGGCTTGCCCACGTATTCGGCCCGGGCCTCAACCGGAGGCGTGGTCTCTGCTAACGACCGCTCGGTTGTCGGTGGCGTCAGGTTGGCGTTGACATTCGACTCGGCAGGGACCTCGACAGGAGGTGGTGGTTCGGTGGTTGTCACCACCGGCGGGGCGGTAGTGGTGCCGACAACGTCGGGTACAACCGATGCCGCAGCCGACGGCGCCTCTGTGGTTTGCCCCACCGCCATGGCTCCCAACGCCACGACCGCAAACACGGCGGCCAGTCCAATGAGGAGCCACGCTCCGTTTCGTTTCGTCATGGGTGAGTGGTGTCCATCAGTGGTCGGTTGGGTCGGGCGGTGCCTGCATTGTACAAGCTGACGTGTTCAACGCCTGTAGCTGCGCTGCGGAGCTGCAAGGACAGATATCCGACGATTCCGTTCGAGGGCTCAACGTGAGAGCGAGGCCGGGGCACCGTGCCCCGACCCCGCTCTATTAGCTCACTTCAGATCGACTACTGCTAGCTGTCCGTGCGCCGCCGAAGGGCGTACAGGCCGGCCAGCAGGAGGCTCATGGCTCCCGCCGCGCCGAGCACGCCAACCGGGAAGCTGTCGCTGCCTGCGGTGCCGCCGGCGCCGGTGTCAACGCCACCAGTGGGCGCTGCCGTCGTTGTGGTCTCTCCGGCGGTTGTGGTCGTTTCCTGGCCAGCGGCCTGGTCCACAAGATCAGCGTACGCCGCCTGCAGGTCGCCGTACGCAGCTGCAGCCGCTTCCAGATCCTCGGCCTCAATCGCCGCCCCAAGAGCCTCCCACGCCGAGACGAATCCTGAGGTATCCAGGTCGCCGTCGTTGAGGCCGTCAAGCGCCGTGAAGGCCGCGGTAACCGCTTCGTAGGCAACCCCGATCTCAGTCAAGTCGCCGCCATCGATCGCCGTGCCCAACCCGTCGACAGCTGTGCCGAGGTCGTCGAGCGCCGCCGCCAGTTCGTCCGAAATCTGTGCATTGGCCGTCAATGGCAGTGACATCACCGCCAGGGCCGCAATCACCAGAAGTACTTTCCTCATATGTATCTCCACTCCCTGATTGAAATGTGGGTCACGTCTCATCAACGCGTTGCCAGCTTAGTTGTCGCAAACCGGAGTTGTGGCAACGAAAGCCGGAGTGGCGATCGCAGCCCGAGACCCCTTCTTGATGGACCCCGCTTGTGGGTCAACGCGCAGCCTACTCGATGCTTGCCCCGCGTGGCTATCCGCTATCGGCCTTTTGAGGTGCAGCGCAGCCGCGGCTGTGTAGCCTCGAGACTGGTGCGTGGGTCGGTCGAGTTGGCTGGCTCGGCGGGAGCGCAGGCACACTAGGGGCCGACGTTGATGAACTAGGGAACGGGGGTTGCTTGTGGGCGGTACACGTCTTCGGGATGCGCTGGGTATCCGTCGCACCCAAGTACGACCTCGAACAGCTCTTTCAGTTCACCCGGGGTCCACGGCGTTTCGGCGAAGACCTCCCGTCCCTCGCTGATGGCGTT
Organism: uncultured Acidimicrobiaceae bacterium; assembly: GCA_964465915.1. Taxonomy (GTDB): domain Bacteria; phylum Actinomycetota; class Acidimicrobiia; order Spongiisociales; family UBA5794; genus CAVPHV01. The sequence goes on along the minus strand of CAYXMJ010000003.1, from coordinate 36,850 downwards.
GACCTCGGCTTGGGCATTCTCACAATCCTGCTTGTCGGCAGCGAGAGCGGTCCGATAGGCGGCCATCTCGGCGGTATTGGAGAGCTCCTCCCAGTCGGTGGCCGTGCCGGCTCGGGCCGCCAGCGCCTCCTGGGTGGCAATGAAGCCGCCATCAAAGTCAAAGAAGAGGTGGTGAAGGTCGGCAACCTGCGAGGGTGGATCCATGGCGGCAGTGGCCTGTTCGACGGCGGATTCGATTTCTCTCACCCGTTCGAAGGCGGTTTGCAGGTCTTGCGGGGTGTAGCGGTTCAGCTCAGCCCCTTCAGCAATGAGAACTCCTCCGTGCGGGCTGGCAACGAGAACCTCGTAGTCCTGCCTTGCTTGTTCCACGGTGACGTTGAGGCGCTCGACGTACTCAGTCAGCGACAGCTCACCACCACCGCCACCACAAGCTCCAAGCGCCAGCGTCAGACACAGGCCGATCCCCGCACGGTGCAAGATCCAGCCTCCAATCCATTGATCCGTAGCCGCTGCTCTCAATCCGTTGCCTCGTCTGTGGTGATGATGGTCTTTCCTTGGGAGTGCCCTTCTCCGACATGGGCCACGGCTTCCGGTGCTTGGCTCAGTGGGTACGTCCGGTCGATGACCGGCGTGATCTGCCCCGCTTCAGCTAGCTCCTTGAGTGCAGCGAGGTCCTCTGGGTTCGACGTCGACACGAATCCCCGCCCTTGCTGACGGATGAACAACGACGACACCGTCGCCCCGATCGGTTGCTTCAGGCCCCCAAACCAACCGCCGACCGGTGCACCATTTGACAGCAGCGTCCCGGTTGGAGTCAACGCCCTTCTGGTATCCGACCGTGAACGGTTCCCCACATTGTCGAGGATGAGGTCGTAGCGCTCTTCGTCCGTGGTGAAGTCTTCCCTGGTGTAGTCGATGACGTGGTCGGCGCCGATCGACTGGACCAGCTCGACATTCCTCGTGCTGCAGACACCGGTGACTTCAGCACCAAACTCCTTGGCGATCTGCACGGCAAACGTCCCGACGCCACCGGAGGCGCCGGTGATCAGGACCTTCTGTCCTGGCTGGACCTCCCCATGATCACGAAGCGCCTGCAGGGCCGTGAGGGCGGATGCGCCGACCGCGGATGCTTCCTCGAATGTCAGGTTGGCCGGTTTCAGCGCCAAGGATCCTGCGGGGAACGCCGCCAACTCGGCGAAGGCGCCTTTGTGGGAGCCGAAGACCTCATCGCCCGGTTGGAACTGAGCGACGTCCTTGCCGACTGCTTCCACCGTCCCGGCGATGTCCGATCCCGGTACGCCGTTCTTCGCCCTCAAGGTCGAGAACAGCGGGCGCATGACATATGGCAGGCCGGCGATCGTGTAGTAGTCGCCGATATGGACGGAGGTGGCGTAGACGTGCACCAGAACGTCACCGTCCCCGACTGCTGGGTTGTCGATCTCTTTGCGCTCCAACACGTCTTTTGGTGGGCCGAATCCGGCTTGGACGATTGCCTTCATGACGTGCACTCCCTCGGTCGCCACAGTGTCGAAACCGTCGGTTCGCGACCTACCAACCGTAGTACCCGGCGCGGCGCGCAGGGTTGGAGACGAACCAGCGTCGTTCGGGAGGGTGAAGCATCAAGACTGCAGTAGCCGACGCCGTCCTCGAAGAGCGGTTGACGGCCCTCGAGGCGGCACAAGCGTGGAGTCCACGGGTCGTGTCGAAGCTCGAGGTGCTGATTCGCACCGGCGACGACGATGCTCTCTTCCGCTTCGACCCGTTGCGCTACGGGGAGGACCAAGGCGTCGACGAGGGTGAAGCAATTGATCTCTTCTTGCAGGCCGCCCGAGTTGGCTTCTCGACATGGGCTGGTTGATCGTTTGCGGGGCGTGCGCCCACGTCTCAGGTCAATCCCTGAGGACACCCTGACTCGCGCCGGGGTCGCGGCCGGGTCATACCCGATGGTTGCGTGGGGTTCCTTCCCGCACCATCTGGGGTACGAGACACAAGGTGGGAGGAACACCATGTATCCATCCGGTTTCACGGGGCGCCTCGCCGGAGTCAGCGCCCGCCACCCCTGGCGAGTCATCACCGCCTGGGTGCTGATCCTGGCCGCTGCCATTTGGCTGGCCGACGGCCTCGGCGACCAACTCAGTCAAGATGGCGAACTCACCGTCGCCACCGAGTCTGAGCGGGCCGATGCCCTCATCAAGACGCACTTCCCGAGCGACGACCCGCCCCGCGAGTTCGTACTCGTCGAGTCGGCCTCGGCAACGGTCGACGATGCGGCGTTTGCGGCCGAGGTCGCGGGCTTGGTCGACGAATTGCGGGCCACCGAGAACGTTGGCTCAGCCGTTTCGTATCTCGACGGCGTGTCTGGGCTGACATCGGCCGACGGCATCACGGCGCTGATTGCAGTTGACCTGGCCGGTGCCGGCGATTCATCCGATCTGGCCGCACCAATGATCGACGTGATCGCCGCCGCCGACGCTGCGGACGCCGTACGCGTCACCACCATTGGCGACGGTTCGGTCAACGCCGAGTTCAGTCAACTCGCCGAAGAGACCCTGGTGCGGGGTGAGATGCTCGGATTGTCGGTGGCGCTCATCATCCTGCTGTTCGTCTTCGGTGCCGTGGTTGCCGCCGGGATTCCCCTGGTGCTGGCCATTGTGTCGATCGTGGCCGCGACCGGGATGACTGCCATCGTTGCGCAGGCCTTCGACATGTCGTTCTTCGTCATGAACATGATCACGATGATCGGCCTGGCGGTCGGGATCGACTACTCGCTGTTCGTCGTCCAGCGGTTCCGTGAGGAGCGAGCCAAGGGCCTCGCCGTCGTCGATGCGGTCGAACGTGCCGGCGACACTGCCACCCGGGCCGTGTTCTTCTCAGGGATGACCGTGGTCATCGCGCTGATGGGTCTGCTGATCATGCCGGACACCGTCATGCGCAGCCTCGGCATCGGTGCCATCCTCGTAGTCATCGCCGCCGTTGCCGCAGCCCTCACCCTGTTGCCGGCCGTGCTCGGCCTGCTCGGGGACCGGGTGAACAAGCTCGAGGTTCCCTTCCTGTCGCGCACCAGCTACCACGAGGGCGGAGGCCGTTTCTGGCACCGCATCACCGACATCGTCATGGCGCGTCCCCTCGTGAGTGCGTTGCTGACAGGTGGCCTACTGCTCGCCTTGGCGGCGCCGTATCTGACGCTCAACAGCGGGCAGAACTTCATTGAGGCACTGCCCGAGGACAGCAACTCGCGCCACGCCTTCGAGGTCCTCAGTGAGGAGTTCGAGACCGGGGCCATTGCGACGTGGATCGTGATCGATGGCGATCCGACTGATCCGGCAGTGACGACTGCCAGCGGCGAACTGACGGCCGCCCTTGCGGCCGATGCCCGCTACGGCGAGATCGTGGCCACCGTGAGCGACGACGGCGAGATCGTGTTGATCGAGGCCGTCACCAAACTCGATCCCTCGACCGAGGAAGGCCGCAACGCGGCCGCCGCGCTCCGGTCAGAGACAATCCCGGCGACCTTTGCCGGGGTGGACGCCGAGGTCCTGGTCACCGGAGTTGCCGCCGGCACCGCCGACTACGTCGACATCGTCAACAGCCGGACGCCCTACATCTTCGTCTTCGTGCTTGGGCTCAGCTTCTTGCTGCTGATGGTGGTGTTCCGTTCCATCGTGGTGCCGATCAAGGCCATCATCATGAACCTGCTGTCGGTGGCCGCGGCCTACGGGCTGTTGGTACTGGTCTTCCAACAAGGCGTGGGTGCCGACGTGCTCGGTTTGCACCAGACCGATGTCATCGAGGCATGGATCCCGCTGTTCCTGTTTGCGGTGCTGTTTGGGCTCTCGATGGACTACCACATCTTCTTGCTCAGCCGGATCAAGGAGCACTACGACGTGACCGGCGACAACGACGAGTCTGTCGCCTTTGGGCTCGGCTCGACGGGAGCGATCATCACCGGAGCAGCGTTGATCATGGTCGCCGTGTTCGGCGGGTTCGCCGCCGGGGACCTGGTCATGTTCCAGCAGATGGGCTTCGGGCTTGGCATCGCCATCATCCTCGATGCCACGGTGGTGCGCACTGTGCTGGTCCCGGCGACGATGAAGCTGCTCGGCGATCGCAACTGGTACTTTCCGAACTGGCTGGCATGGCTGCCCGAGATCCAAATCGAGGGCCGGCCCGAGGTACATGTCCCCGAGATCACCGAACCGGAGCCCGAGTTGGTGGGCGTGTAGTGCTTCGACCAGCAACCTGCGGTTGCTGGTCGAGTTGTCGCCTGCGCCCTTCTCGGGGCTTGGCTCGGCTCGTGCGGCCTTTCGGCCGCGCGCATTGCCCTGATCAGAGCGGCAAGCCGCTCCTCCCAGATACGAGGGGGCCGGCACAAGGGCCGCCCCCTCGTGCACCCCCACCAACCATGCGGACGTTTCTGGTCACAGCACTAGCAACCCAACCGCAGCGCAGGTCCGGGCTCCCGAGTTGGCCTCGGGGCCGCATCGCGTTCGCCTTCAGATGGGGCGTAGCGTCGGATAGCTGAAGTCCCAGATCTCGTGTTCGAGGGCGGCGTTGATTTTGTCGTCGGTCATGGCGTCGGCGGCGCCGCCATCGATGGCGGCGCGGGCGACCACAAAAGCGATCCGGCGGGTGATTGACCGCAGCTCGGCCAGGGGTGGATACAGCCTGCCCTCGGCCAGGTCGGCGTCCGACACCTGGGCGGCCAACTCGTCGGCGGCGGCCGCGAACATCGCATCGGTGACCCGGGCTGCCTTGCTGACAATCGCACCCAAGCCGACGCCGGGGAACACGTACACGTTGTTGCACTGCGGCACGGGAATGCTGCGGCCTCCGTAGTCGACGGGCGAGAACGGGCTGCCGGTTGCCATGAAGGCCTTGCCGGCGGTCCACGCGAAGACGTCGGCTGGGACGGCCTCCGTCTTGCTGGTCGGATTTGAGAGGGCCATCACCAGCGGCCGTTCCACATGATGGGCGGCCGCCTTGACCGCCGCCTCATCGAACAGCCCGGGCTGGCCGGTGGTGCCAATCAAGACGGTGGGTCGCAGCGCCTCGATGACGGCCGGCAAATCCGCCGCAACGTCACCGGTCAGGCCTGCCTCATCGGCGAGGCCGGCGGGCCAGGCCAGCTGTCGCTTGTAGGCCTCGAGTCCGTCGCGCTCTTTCACAACCAAACCCTGAGTGTCCAACAGCGCGATGCGGCGGTACAGGTCGTCGCCCGTCACACCGGCCGTTTCGAGGATGTGATGGATCTGGCGGGCGACCCCGATCCCGGCGGCTCCAGACCCGACGAGCACTATCCGTTGGTCCGCCAGCTTGGTTCCCGTGGCACGGCCGTAGGCGAGCACGCCGGCGACCACCACCGCTGCCGTACCCTGGATGTCATCGTTGAACGATGGCAACTCCTCGCGGTAGCGATCGAGCAGAGTGAAGGCGTTGGCCTTCTTGAAGTCCTCCCACTGCAGCAACGCCTCGGGGAAGCGGCGGCGTACCGCATCGACGAACTCGTCGATGATCTCGTAGTACTCGTCGCCGCGCAGCCGTGGGTGGCGCCAGCCGATGTAGAGCTCGTCGTCGAGTAGCTGTTGGTTGTCGGTCCCTACGTCGAGGCTGATGGGCAGCGTGTAAGCCGGATGGATGCCGGCGCCGAGGGTGTAAAGCGCCAGCTTGCCGATCGGGATCACCATGCCGCCGGCGCCCTGATCCCCCAGACCGAGGATGCGCTCGTTGTCGGTGACGACGATCAGCCGCACTTCCTCGTTGCGGGCGTGGGCGAGCACATCGAACATCCTGCCCTTGTGGGCCGGGGTGATCCAGAGCCCGCGGCCGCGTCGGAACAGGTGGCTGTATTTGACCGCGGCCTCGCCAACGGTGGGGGTGTAGACGATGGGGAGGAGTTCCTCGACGTGGTCGCCGAGCACCTGGTAGTACAGCGTCTCGTTGCGGTCTTGGAGGGCCGCCATGCTGACGTACATGTCGAGCGGGTGGCGGCCCTTTTCGGTGATGGTCTCGTAGGCCCGCTGCCGTTGGCGATCGCGGTCGGTGACCCGGTAGGGAATCATCCCCTCCAGTTCGAAGAGCATTCGTTCCTCGGGAGAGAAGGCGGTCCCCTTGTTGAGGAGCGAGTCGGTGATGATGGCGCTGCCTCGTTTCCAGACGTCGGCGGCGATCCACTCTCCGTCGGGGCTGCGCTCGATGCGGTATTTCATGGGGTCGGTCCTCCAGGGCGCGGTGACTCACCAGTCACCTGCCACGGTGCGCCAGCGGCGACAGCAGCGCCAGGGCCGGAGGTCCGTGGCAGCGCCGCGTCTGTCACAAAACGAACGTTCGTTTGTTATGGTGGGGGTGAACCCGCCCCCGGATGAAGCGAGCCACTGTGACGATGACCGGACAAGAGCGCTTTGACGCCGTCATCGATGCCGATGAGAAGATCGAACCGACGGATTGGATGCCGGACGGCTACCGCAAGACGTTGATTCGTCAGATTGCCCAGCATGCCCATTCCGAGGTGATCGGCATGCAACCCGAAGGCAACTGGATCACCCGGGCACCGAGCCTGAAGCGCAAGGCCATCCTCATGGCCAAAGTCCAAGATGAGGCCGGCCACGGCCTCTATCTCTACTCGGCCGCCGAGACGTTGGGAACCTCACGCGACGAATTGGTCGACTTGCTCCACACCGGGAGGCAGAAGTACTCATCGATCTTCAACTACCCAACGCTCAACTGGGCCGACATTGGAGCCATCGGCTGGCTGGTCGACGGCGCAGCCATCACTAACCAGGTGGCGCTCACCCGGACCTCGTTTGGTCCCTATTCGCGGGCCATGGTCAGGATCTGCAAAGAGGAATCGTTCCACCAGCGCCAGGGGTACGAGCTGCTCCTGACGTTGTGCCGGGGGAGCGAGGAGCAGAGGGCCATGGCCCAGGACGCGGTCAACCGCTGGTGGTGGCCTTCGCTGATGATGTTCGGGCCCAGCGACAACGACTCGCCGCACACTGCGCAGTCGATGGCGTGGAAGGTCAAGCGGGTGACCAACGACGACCTTCGTCAGCAGTTCGTCGACATGACGGTGCCGCAGTGCGAGTTCCTCGGTCTGACGGTTCCCGACCCCGATCTGGAGTGGAACGAGGAGCGCGGCCACTATGACTTTGGGGCGATCGACTGGGCCGAATTCTGGAACGTCGTCAAGGGCAACGGACCGATGAATCGGGAGCGGATGGCCCACAAGAACCGGGCCTGGGATGAGGGCGAATGGGTGCGGCAGGCAGCCACCGCCCATGCCGCCAAACAAGCCGCCCGCCGGCTCGAGCAGAAGAGCGCCTGAGGGAGACCACCGATGAGCTACGACGTACCGCAGATCCCCGGAGAAGAAGAGCTCGAGGTTGCCGCCTCGGACACTCGTCAGTGGCCGATGTGGGAGGTGTTCGTCCGGCAGCGGCGCGGTCTGAGCCACGTCCACGCCGGCAGCCTGCATGCCCCCGATGCCGAGTCGGCGCTGCAGAACGCTCGCGACGTCTACACCCGCCGCGCCGAGGGGGTCAGCATCTGGGTGGTGCCGTCGAGCGCCATCACAGCCACCGACCCCGACGATGTCGATGCCATGTTCGACCCGTTCGACGAGCAGCCCTACCGGCACGCCACCTACTACGAGATCCCCGACGAAGTGGGGAAGATGTGACTGGGTCCGAGCCTGTTGTTGCCCGTGAGCCGCAGGGCCCGACCGGTGAGGTAGAGGCGACGCTGCTCACGTATCTGCTGCGCCACGCCGACGACAACCTCGTTCTGGCCCAGCGCCTGGGGGAGTGGATCTCGAACGGACCCGAACTCGAGGAGGACATCGCGCTGGCCAACGTCGGGATCGACTTCCTCGGCCAAGCGCGCGCCATCTACACCTATGCCGCCGGTGCTGAGGGTGCGGGGCGGACGGAGGACGACCTTGCGATGCTGCGTCCCGAGCGCGAGTTCACCAACTGTTTGCTGGTCGAGCAACCCAACGGCGACTTCGCCCACACCATGGCTCGCCAGCTGTTTTTCGACGCCTATCAGCTGTCGTTGTGGGATGCACTGAGCCGATCGGACGATGTGACCCTGGCCGGGATCGCAGCCAAGGCGCTCAAAGAGGCGCGCTACCACTTCCGCCATTCGAGCATGTGGGTGATCCGACTCGGCGATGGTACCGAGGAGAGCCACCGCCGGATGCAGGACGGAGTCGATGCCATGTGGCGGTTCACCGCGGAGTTGTTCACCGGCGATGCAGTCGACGCCGTCATGGTCGATCAAGGGATCGGTGTGGACCCCGCAACGTTTGCAGCCGCCTGGCGCGACCGGATCGATGAGGTGCTCGCGGCGGGCACGCTCCGGGTGCCCGAAGACCCGTATCAACGGATGGGCGGGCGCACCGGGTTCCACACCGAGCACCTTGGCCACCTGCTCTCGGAGCTGCAGTGGATGCAGCGCACCTATCCGGGTCTGGAGTGGTGATCGTGGGCGACACCACTGCGACCTCACCCGAGATCGCAGCGGTGCGCGCCGTGCTCGAACAGGTGGTCGATCCCGAGATTCCGGTGCTCACCATCGACGACATTGGGATCCTGCGCGGGATCGAGTTTGAGGGATCCACCGTGGTCGTCACCATCACCCCTACCTACTCGGGATGCCCCGCGATGGACCTCATCAAGGACGAGGTCACGTCGGCCCTAGGCGCGGCCGGCTATGACGCAGTCGACATTCGCACGGTGTTTTCCCCGGCGTGGACCACCGACTGGATGTCGCCAGAAGCGAAACGGAAGCTCAGCGAGTATGGGATTGCGCCGCCTCAGTCAACCGGTGCGGAACGCGCCCCGGTGTTGTGTCCGCGCTGTTCCGCGGCAACGACCCACATTGTCAGCGAGTTCGGGTCGACCGCGTGCAAGGCTCTGCTGGTGTGTGACGCCTGCGGCGAGCCATTCGACTACTTCAAGGAGATCTGATGGTGGCTGCCCCTGTCTTCCATCCGTTGCGGGTCGCCGACGTACGACCTGAGACCGATGATGCGGTGTCGATTACGTTCGAGGTGCCCGACGACCTTGCCGCCGAGTACCGCTACTTGCCAGGTCAGCACGTGACGTTGCGGGCGTTGATCGACGGTGAGGACGTTCGTCGTAGCTACTCGATCTGTGCGAACGCCAATGACGGTGTGCTGCGGGTTGGGGTCAAGAGGCTCCCCGGCGGCGTCTTCTCCACCTACGCCACGACGGCGCTGGCGGCCGGAGACACCCTTGAGGTCATGCCGCCCGTCGGCGAGTTCACCATCAGCCCAGACCCGGCCAACGCCAGGCACTATGGGGCGGTGGCTGCCGGCAGTGGGATCACACCGGTGCTGGCCCTGGTTGCCACCGTCCTCGAGGCTGAACCGCAGAGCCGCTTCACGTTGCTCTTCGGCAACCGGGCAGCTCGCAGCATCATGTTTCTCGAAGAGTTGGAAGGGCTGAAAGACCGCTATCCCGATCGTTTCCATCTCATCCACGTGTTGAGCCGGGAAAGCGGCGCGGTACCGATGTTCTCCGGCCGCCTCGATGCCGAACGTCTCACCCAGTTGTTCGACGTCATCGTCGACACCGATACCGTCGACGCTTGGTACCTCTGTGGTCCTTTCCAGATGGTGCAGGCGGCCAGGCGAGTGCTCGAGGCCCGTGGGGTTCAACCGTCGGCCATCCATGACGAGTTGTTCTTTGCCGGCCCGCTCGATGCGGCCGACCTGCCGCCTGAGCCGATGGATGAAGCCGGTGCGGTCACGATCACGTTCACGGTCGATGGCCGCTCCTCGACGACACGAATGCGGCCCGAGACCTCGATTCTGGACGCCGCGTTGCGGGTCCGGGGCGAGCTGCCCTACTCGTGCAAGGGTGGGATGTGCGCCAGCTGCAAGGCGCGAGTCGTGGAGGGAACCGTCGAGATGGACAAGAACTACGCCCTGGTCGAGGACGACCTCAACGCCGGGTTTGTGCTCACCTGCCAATCTCATCCGACTTCTGACGCCGTCGTTGTGGACTTCGACCAGCGATGACCAGGACCACTCGCGAGGACGTGGTTACGGCTGCCGGCCGTCTGTTTGCCGCCGACGGTTACGACGGCACGTCGATGCGCGATCTCGGGCGCGAGGTCGGATTGCTCGGCTCGTCGCTGTATGCCCACGTCGAGGGCAAGCAGGAGTTGCTCGTCGAGATCGTCATGCGTGGCAGCGTGCTGTTCGAAGACTCGGCGCGGGAGGCTCTGGAGACCCCGGGCACTGCCCGCGACCAGCTGCGTGCTTTCATCGCCGGACATGTCGGCGTGGTGCTCGGCCACCTGGACGTGGCTCGTACCTTCCTGAATGAGGCCCAGGCCCTCGACCCCGGGCATCGGGCGCAGGTGATCGCGGCCCGCGACACCTACGAGGGGACCTTGCGTGAGATCTTGGCCGCCGGCATCGACGATGGATCGTTCCGTTCCGGGCTCGACCCCAAGCTCGAGGGGATCTTCATCCTTTCGATTCTCAACGCGATCGACCGTTGGTACCAAGCGGACGGTGCGATCACCGCCGCGTCGCTGGTTGATGAACTCTACGGATTTGTGCTCGCCGGTTTGTCCTGATCATCGGAGGATGCCGCCGTTGGGGCCGCCTGTGATGGGTTGACGCGTTCGGTGATCGTTCGGGTGAGTACCGCTCCGGCCAGCAGGATCTGGGCGATGTAGTAGATCCAGATCAGGACCATCACCACGGAAGTTGCGGCCCCGGCCATCGACGAGGTCGAGTAGCGGCTGAGGTAGGCGCCGATCACCCAACTGCCGATAGCCATGGCGCCCGCGGTGACCGTGGCGCTGATCACAGTCGCCTTCCACGACACGTTCGTCTTCGGGAGGATCTTGAATAGCACGGCAAGCACTCCGATGCCCAGAGCCCACGAGGCCAGGGTGCCGACGAGGTCGGCGAGGGACTCCAGAACCGTGAACTGGCCGGGAATCAACTGCTCGGCGAGGCCGGCAATCGACTGGATCACGAGGCCGACTACCAGAAGCGAGCCCAGCAACAGAACCACGAGATAGGCCAGACCGTAGCGCCGAATGAGGCTATGCAACCCATGTGTCTTTGGCTGGTTCCAGATCACGTTGAGGGCATCCTGGAGGGCCACAAACACAAGCGAGGCGGCGACGATGAGAGAGATGATCCCGATCAAGCCGAGGCTGGTGGTGGTGTCGCCACTGTCGAGAATCTCGGTGATCTTGTCGGCGATGTCAGTTGCCTCTTGCTGACCGAATATCGATTCCATCTGTTCTGCAAGGAACTGCTGGACATCAGCCTGTGAGAAGACCACCTGGGCGAGCGCCACGGCGAGGGTGGCCAGGGGGACAACGGCGAAGATGCCGTAGTAGGCCAGACCGGCGCCGAGGCGGATGGTGCGTTCCTCGTACCAGATGTTGTAGGAATCGCGCAGCAAGTAGAACAACCAACGCAGCAGCGAGACCGGTCCGCGCACGTCGACGTGTTCGCTCTGGCTCGTACCCATGATGCTCCTGCTGCGTGGAGTCGCGATCGGACAATAGAGCGTGGCTGCTACGTTCCGGCCGATGAGTGGTGTCGCGGTGCCTGAGCGTCCGGCGTCGTACTGGCTGCGGCGGTTCGTCGTTGTCACGTTTGTCGTGCTCTCGGTCACCGCCATCGTCCGCGGCTACTTCGGGCCGCCACCCGTATTCGCCTGGCGCATGTTTCCCGAAGCCAGCGTGTGGCAGGCGGAGATCTACCGCGTCGACGATGCCGGTGATCGGATCGATGTCCGCGACTCATGGCCGGGCGGCTACACCTGGCCCACCCTGGTGCAAGGCAAAGGCCTCGGCAATCCGTTCGACGAGAGCGGTGCCGTGTACGGCGTCGATTCCACGTTGCATCTGCTCCAGGGCTCGTTGGACTGGGTGGCGGCAAACACTCCCGACGACCATGAGACGGTGCGGCTCGAGGCAGTGGTCACTTACCGCCACAACGGGCGCCAACCGGTCGTGGTGGTGCTCCATTCCGAGGAGCGCTCATGAGTTGGCTGCGGCGAATCAACGACGCCATCGACGAGATCGTCGACTATCGCGCCCTGGTTCCGCTGCGGATCGCCGCCGGTCCGCTGGTGTTGCTGCACCTGCGCCCTTTGCTGGAACTGGCCGCCGACGGCGTCACCTACCGCGACCGGTTCTGGATGCCGTTTGTGTCGTGGTTCCCCGCGGTGTCCGGCGACGTGTACGTCGTGCTTCTCTGGGCCGCCGCGTTCTTTGCGGTGTTGATGTCGATCGGGCTCTTCACCCGAGTCGCTACGGCTACGACGGCGGCTATCGTCGGCTACAACCTGTTCGTCAGCCAGGTGCACTACCACCACAACCGCACGTTCCTGTTTGTGTTGCTCATCGGGTTGGCGGTGGTGCCGGTCGGTCGAGTCTTCTCCCTGGATGCCCTGCTGGCGCGGCGCCGTGGCAAGCCGCTGCCACCTCCGACCGCACGCCGCTGGCCACTCATGTTGCTGCGATTCCAGGTCGCAGCGGTCTACTTCGCCTCAGGGTTCAGCAAGTTGGTCGACCCCGACTGGTTCGGAGGCACCGTCACCCGCATCAGAGTCGAGTGGTATTCAGCCGACGCCGTTGCCGCCGGAGTGCCGGAACGGTGGGTCGACCTGTTCGGCTCGTCCGGTTTCCACGCCGGGTTCGCCAAGGTCGTTGTGCTCACCGAACTCTTCATCGCGATCGGTCTGCTCACCCCCCGGTTGCGAGCGACCGCCATCTGGGTGGCGATTCCCTTCCATGTTGCGATCCAGATCAGCGCCAGCGTCCAGGTGTTCACGTTTGCCGCGTTGACTGCGCTCGTGATCTGGGTCGCACCGACGCTCGAACGGCGGCGTCTTGTGATTGGGCAACGGCGGCGATGGTTTGCCGTCGCGGTGCGCTGGCTCGACTGGACCGGTCGGTTTGCGGTGGAGACCGCGGGGGGCGGCGACGTCGAAATGCATGACCCGGTCCGCGGTCGGCTGGTGGGTGGTTCCGCCGTAGCGCGGACGCTGTCGCTGTTGCCCCTCAGCTTCTGGCTGGCGGCGCCGGTCGATGCCGCGACGCGTCGTGCCGTCGGGCCAACGTCGGCCTCTGATTCGGCTCGCTAGCCCAGGTCGCCTTCGGTAGGGATGGCATCGGGGGAGTACCGGCTCCCGATGTTCCACAGCATCCAGCCGAGCCCACGTTGCTCCGCCTCCATGATCTCGGCGCGCACCTGCGACGGTGTGTAGAAGAAGGCTTGGAGCCAGGGCCGCAGCAGCGTCGTGGCGGCCATGCGGGGAAGACCGTCGTCGAGTGTCGCCGCGGCGACGGCGGCGGGGTGGTCGTTGGGATTGTCGAAGCCGAGCCACCCTTCGCGGTAGTGGCTGGGGTAGACCATGGGACTCAGCGCGTCCACGACGGCAGAGAGCTCCTCAGGTCGCTGGCCGATGCCTTGGTCGTTGGGCGACGACATCACGATCCCGAAGACATCGGCCGAGACGGCACATCCCATTGGATGGAGCCGGTCACGCGCCTCGGCGAGGAAGGCGCCGATGGCCTCCAAACGCTCCTCCTGGGTCGTGGGACGATTGCGGCTCGCCTCGTCGGCCGACCGCCCGCTCGGGAAACGCACGTAGTCAAACTGGACCTCGTCGAACCCCAGTTCGCAGGCCTCGACCGCGAGGGCGAGTGGATAGGCCCAGGTATCCCGCACGATGGGGTCGAGCCAGGCCCACGCCAACTGTTGCTCTGGGTGGGCGCGGACTGCCGCGGGATCTTCGAAGACGACGACGCGGGTGATCGTGTAGAGCCCATGGTCCTGGGCAGCTTCGAGGCGGGCGACGGGATCGTACGCCGCATCGACGGCGCCGATATCGGCGGCTTCCCGCACCGTCGTGGCGTAGGTGACCGCGCCACCTTCCCGCTTGGTGTCGAAGATGAACGTGTTGAGAGCAGTGGTGTCGGCGAGGTCGAGCAGCGCAGCGAAGGTAGCGTCGTCACCGGCGGCACCGTCGGAGACTCGGATGCCGCGCACCAACCGGGGCTCCAGCACGACCACCAGGGGCCGGCCGGGTTCCCAATCGAGCGTGGCGGGCTTCCAGGCTGGACGGGTCACGGTGATCGGTCCGGCCGTCACCTGCGATAGCGAAAAGCGACCGTCGCGGCCGGTAACGGCTGTTGCCTCGCCTACGGCCACGGTCGCGTCGTCGAGCGGGTTCCCGTCGGGGGTCGTGACGATCCCAGAGACATCGAATCGAGGCACCGTGATCGTCGTGGTCGTGGGTGCCGGTGGAGCCGAGGTGGTTGTCGTTGTGGTGGTGGCCGCCTGCGTGGTGGCCGGCGGTCGAGAAACCGGGATCGTCGTTGACTCGGAATCTCCAGCGGCGGTTGCGGTGCAACCAGAGATCATGGCGGCAACCAGAACGAGTGGGAAGAGGCCGCTGCGACCGGAGACTGTCATGGCGACCTCGATGGTACCGGTAGACGGAGAATCCGCTTGGCGGTTTCGCGTCGAGGGACCGGGTTGCCCCGGTCCCTCGAGCAATCACGATCGAAGCTCCGTCAGCTGGAGTGGCCCTTTCCGAGTAACGGACAGAGGAAGAAGGTGTCGCCCTCGTTCATGACGTTGTCGCCGTTCATGTCAACCCACCAGCGTCCTCCGAAATAGCCGGGATCGCCAGGGCCGAACTCGGTGTACGGACCGTTGGGTCCGACCTCGAGCTTCTGGAACGGCCCATTGGCCGGCAGCGAGCCAAGGAGGATGGATTCGTAGGTCAGGTCTTGGCTGGTGACGTAGATCTGTGCTCGTCCCGGCGGTGTCGAGTCCGGCTTGCCGGCTAACGCCGGAGCCGCAATCGCTACGAGCAAGGCGCCCATCAGTAGCGCAGTGGTCAGCACTCTCCGCATTGTCTTTCCTTTCGAGATGTTCCGCCCCTCCGGCGGCTCCCGGTCACATTGGACGCCCGGAATGAACCACCACGGAACCACAGCCGAACAAATGGTGAACTCTGCGCTGCGAGCGGGGTGTGCTCACGACCTGTCGCAGATAGGGTTGGGGATACGGCAGAGAGCAAGGAGGACCGGTGGCTCACGAGTTCCGGCTCCCCGACATCGGGGAGGGCTTAGTCGACGCGGAGATCGTCCGATGGCACGTTGCGGTGGGTGATGTGGTCTCCGCCGATGACGTCCTGGTTGAGATCGAGACGGCGAAGGCCGTCGTTGAGATCCCATCGCCGCACGCGGGGACCGTGCTGCGGCTCGGTGGTGACGAGGGTGCCACGATCGAAGTCGGCGGGGTGCTCGTGGTCATCGGCGACGAGGGCGAGCCGGCCGATGAGGGTGCTACTGCGATCCCGGACGGCACGGTTGTTCCGGCAGTTTCGACCGCACCTGAGCCGCCCCCCAAGGCCGCAGCCATCAGCGACTCCAGGCCCCGTGCGATGCCGGTAGTCCGCAGGCTCGCCGCCGAACACGGCATCGACCTCGATGGCGTCGCCGGTACCGGACCCGGGGGAGCAATCACCCGCGCCGACGTCGAAGCGTTGATCTCGGTCGCACCGATCACTGCCGACGACGAGGAGCGGGTGCCGCTGTCACGGATGCGCCGTTCGATTCGGGATCACATGAGCCGATCGTGGCGCGAGATCCCCCACGTCACCGTATTTGCCGACGTCGATGCCACCGGACTGCTTGCCGCCAGACGCGACGCCATCCACCGCTTGGGTCGAACCGTCCCCATCGAGGCCATCGTGATCCGGGCAATGCTTCCGGCCCTGGTCGAGTTCCCCGAGTTCAACGCCACGGTCGACGGTGACGACCTCGTGCTCAAGCGCCACTACGACATTGCGGTGGCTGTGGACACGCCGGAAGGATTGATCGTTCCCGCCCTCATGGCAGTTGACCAACTCGCCTTTCACGATCTCGTCGATCGAGTGGCCGACCTGACCCAGCGAGCCCAACAGCGGCGGGTCACACCGGAAGAGGCCGAAGGAGGCACCTTCACCGTTTCGAACATCGGTGCGCTCGGCGGAGGTCACGGCACCCCGATCATTCCATACGGCACAACCTCGATCGTCTCGATTGGGAGAGCTCAACCAGCCGTCGCGGTGCGTGACGGGGCGATGGTGATGACCACCCTGATGCCCGTCAGCCTTTCCTACGACCATCGCGTTGTCGACGGCGGCCTCGGCCAACGGTTCCTGGCCCGAGTCGTGGACAACCTCGAGGACCCGTTGCGCTTTCTGTCCTAGCTCTGGCTGAGGCGGCGCAGTTCGCGGCGGGCTACTGAGCGGCGGTGGACTTCGTCGGGGCCGTCGGCGAGGCGCAGGGTACGAGCTTGGGCCCACAGCTCAGCGAGGGGTACGTCACCATCGACGCCGGCGCCGCCGAAGGCTTGGATGGCGCGGTCGATGACGTTGAGGGCCACGTTTGGTGCAACGACCTTGATAGCGGCGATTTCGACTCGGGCGCCCTTGTTGCCTGCCGTGTCCATCAGCCAGGCGGTCTTGAGGACCAGCAGCCGCGCCTGTTCGAGTTCGATCCGGCTGTCGGCGATCCACGCCTGGACCACACCTTGGTCGGCGATCGGGCCCCCGAACGCCTCGCGCTCTTGGACCCGGCGCACCATCATCTCGAAGGAACGTTCGGCCATGCCGAGCAGCCGCATGCAGTGGTGGATCCGGCCCGGTCCGAGACGCTCTTGGGCGATGGCGAAGCCGTCGCCCTCATTGCCGAGGACGTTGCTCACCGGCACCCTGACGTCTTCGAGAGAAACCTCGGCGTGGCCGTGGGGTGCATCGTCGTACCCAAACACTGTGAGCGGGCGCACGACGCTGACGCCGGGGGTGTCCATCGGCACGAGGACCTGGCTTTGTTGGCGGTAGGTGGGCCCCTCAGGGTCGGTCTTGCCCATCACGATCATGATCTTGCAGTCGGGATGCATCGCACCCGATGTCCACCACTTGCGGCCGTTGATGACGTACTCGTCGCCATCGCGCACGATGCTGGTCTCGATGTTGCGCGCATCCGAGGAGGCCACATCGGGCTCAGTCATTCCGAAACACGACCGAATCTCGCCCTCGAGGAGCGGATCGAGCCAGCGCGCCTTCTGCTCCTCGGTCCCGAACACGGCGAGGATCTCCATATTGCCGGTGTCGGGAGCCGCGCAGTTGGTGGCGACGGGAGCGATGGCCAGCGACCGGCCCATGATCTCGCACAGGGGGGCGTACTCGAGGTTGGTCAACCCAGCTCCGTACTCCCCATGAGGCATGAACAGGTTCCACAACCCGCGCGCCCGCGCCTCGGTCTTCAGGTCGTCGATGATGGGCGGGGTCGCCCAGCGGTTGGCTGCGACTTGCTCCGCAAAGACGGGTTCAGCCGGATAGATGTGCGAGTCCATGAAGTCGTTGAGGTTCTCGCTGAGTTCGACGACCTTTGGCGACGGGGCAAAGTCCATCCGGGGCTCCCTTCATCGATGCGGCGCACTCCCCATAGTTCCACGTTGCCCTGTCCCGTGCATGTTGCACCATGCGCCGTGGGTCCGGCACTAGCCTCTCGCCCACTGTGCGGCGACTGCTCTTTCCCTATCTCTTCGTTTGGGTCCTCGGCTTTGCGGTGATTCGTGTCGCCGTGGTGCCGGCCGAGGTGTGCCCCGAGGTGACCCCCGACGAGGTGCATGCGGCCGCGGTTGCCTCGGCGGACTGGCTGGTGCGCAATCTCGATGACGACGGCAAGTTCGTCTACGGCTACGACCGCGAAACCCTAGAGGTGAACCCGGATTACAACATCGTCCGCCACGCCGGCGGGACCATGTCGCTGTATCAGATGGTGCTCGCCGGAGAGACCGGGTACCTACCCGCCGCTGACAAGGCCATGGGCTACCTTCTCGATCGTCTGGTCGTCGTTGATGACTACGCCACCATCGCCGACCACGGTGACCGGGCACGGCTCGGGACAGTCGGCTTTGTCGTCTCGTCGCTGATCATGCGCCGCAAGGCGACCGGCGACACCAGCTACGACGAACTGATGCAGCGGTTCGGGCGCTTCATGATCGGCCAGCAGCTTCCCGATGGTGCGATGCTCGCCTTCTGGGATCGGGAAACCGAGGCTCCCTCGCCCAACGAACGAGGACCGTTCGCCACCGGCGAGGCGCTGTGGGCGCTGTTCGAACTCGACCGGCTCTATCCCGACGGGGGCTGGGATGAACCGGCATTCCTGACGGCTCAGTACTTGGCGCGCGGCCACCGCGAACGCGACGAAGGTTATCTGGCCCGCTTGCCCGATCACTGGGCGGCCTATTCGCTCGAGGCGATGGCGCCGGATCTGCGGGACGAGGAGATGGTCGAATACGCCCGACGTCTCGCCGGATACTTCTCGATGCGGACCAGGATCGAGGCCCAGCGGCGCGGCGAAGGGATCAACGTCCTGGTTCGCTACTACCCGGGACCTCCGGCCGGGGTCGGCACCGCGGGTGAGGGAATGGCGGCGCTCTACCGGATGGCTGCCGAGGATGATCGTCTCGCCGACTTGAGGCCCGACATGGCGGAGCGACTGGAGTGCTTGGCAGGGATCCAGGCGGCGAGCCAGATAAGTGCGGCTGAGGCCGCAACCGGCCCCAACCCCGGTCTCACCGAGGGCGCCTGGTTCTACCTCGACTACACGCAGGTCGATGGTCAACAGCACGTGTTGTCGGCGCTGCTCGGCGCCGAACAAGCGATGCGTGACATGGAGGAAGCAGCAGAGTGATCTTGATCTCAACCGAAAACACCACTGCGATCATGGTGTTTGCCTTCATCGCCTACCTGGCCGCCGTCAACCCGCCCCGGCTGCGGATCGGGTTGCCGGAAGCGGGCGGCCGGGCACGTCTTGGCCCGTTGCTGGCGGGCAGCGCCCTCGTGTTCGTGATCACCGCGGCACTGGCGCTATCGGCCGAGACGGTGCTCGAGTGGTTCCAGATCACCCCGGAGTCGTGGCGGATGGCATCCGGCATCATCGTTGGGCTGGTCGGGGCCAGGGTCCTAGTAGCTCCGCAGCGGGCCGACGAACCGGTGCTCGACGGCTGGGGCGCCGCCCTGGTCCCGGTGGCATTCCCGTTGTTGTTCACCCCGCAGCTGGCGGCGCTTGCCGTGCTTTTCGGGGGCACGGAATCCACCGGCGTCGCGGTGGGGATGCTGGCCTTGGTGATGGTGGTTGCGGTCGCCGTCGGGATGATGCGCCGCACCCGAGACGCACTGTGGCTGGCGTCGGCCCGGTTCTTTGGAGCCCTGCTGATCATCGTCGCCGTGCTCGAAGTGGTCGAAGGCATCCGCGACGTCTGAGATTCTGCGGCGGTACGCTGCAGGGAACGTGACTACCTCTCCCAACTGGGTGCCGGGCGACCCGATCCGCACGGGCGCCGACTACATCGAGAGCCTGCGCGGCCGGGACCTCGTCGTCTACTTGTTCGGCGAACGGGTTGACGATCCGGTGGAACACCCGATGATCCGGCCGTCGATCAACGCCGTTGCCGAGACGTTCGATCTTGCGTTGCGCGAACCCGAACTGGCGTCGGCCGAATCCGCCATCTCGGGTGAGCGGGTGAACCGCTTCCTGCACGTGACTGAGAGCGTTGACGACGTGGTGGCCCAGAACAGGATGCAGCGCAAGCTGGGGCAACTGACCGGCACCTGTTTCCAGCGCTGCGTCGGGATGGACGCGCTCAACTCGCTCTACTCCATCACCCACGACATCGATGCCGATCACCAGACGGACTACCACGAGAGACTGCGGAACTTCATTGCGACGGCCCAGCACAACGGCTTTGTGCTCGGTGGGGCGATGACCGACGTCAAGGGCGACCGCAGTAAGGCCCCGTCCGAGCAGGACGATCCCGACCTGTTCGTGCGAGTCGTCGACCGCAACGCCGAAGGCATCGTGATTCGAGGGGCCAAGGCTCATCAGACCGGCTGTATCAATTCCCATTGGATTCTGGTGATGCCGACGCTGCGGATGACCGAGGCCGACCGGGACTATGCCGTCGTCGGCGCCATACCGGTTGACGCCCCGGGGCTCACCTACGTCTACGGTCGCCAGTCGTGTGACACCAGGGCGATGGAATCCGGCGACATAGACGTCGGCAACGCTCGATTCTCCGGGCAGGAGGCGATGATCATCATCGACGACGTGTTCATCCCCTGGGAGCACGTCTTCATGGATGGCGAAGTCGAGTTCACCGCGCCGCTGGTGGAGCGGTTCACGTCGTATCACCGCCGCAGCTACGTCTGTAAGGCGGGGGTGGGCGACGTCCTGATCGGCGCCGCCGCATTGATTGCCGAGTACAACGGCGTAGAGCGGGCATCACACATCAGGGACAAGCTGATCGAGATGGTTCACCTCAACGAGACGATCTACGGCACCGGGATGGCCGCCTCCCATGAGTCGTTCCGGACCGCAGCCGGCAACTACGAGAACGACGGGATGCTGGCCAATGTCTGCAAGCAGAACGTCACGAGGTTCCCGTACGAACTCGGCAGGCTGGCACAGGACCTTGCAGGAGGTCTGGTGGTCACTCTGCCGTCCGAGCAAGACCTGACGCATCCCGAGATCGGTCCGCTGCTGGCGCGCTACCTGAAGGGGCGGGCCGACGTCTCCACCGAGGACCGGGCCAGAGTGCTCCGCCTCATCGAGAACATGACGATGGGACGCAACGCGGTCGGCTACCTGACTGAGTCGCTCCACGGGGCGGGCTCTCCCCAGGCACAACGGATCCAGATCTCGCGCCTGATGGACCTCGACGAGAAGAAGGCCTACGCCAAACGCCTCGCCGGCATCGACGAGTAGGGCTCCTCCTAGGAGAACCTGCCCATCGTGTAGAACTCCTCGTTCGGCATCATCGACGCCAGGTTCGCCATCCGGTTGGAGTAGGCAAACAGTGCGGTCACGGCACCGATGTCCCAGATGTCGTCTTCGCTGAAGCGCTCATGGCGCATCCTCGCCAGGTCGTCCTCGGTGATCGATGCCGAATCGGTTGCAACCTTGACGGCGAAGTCCAGCATCGCCCGCTCCCGATCGGTCAGCGGCGCCTTGTGATAGTTGGTGGCTACCTGATCTGCGATCAATGGGTCCTTGCGGCGAATCCGCAGGATCGCCCCGTGGGCCACGACGCAGTAGAGGCAGTCGTTCACCGCGCTGGTTGCCACGACGATCATTTCGCGATCGGCCTTGGTGAGCCCGGACTCCCGCATCATCAGGGCATCGTGCATCTGGATGAATCCACGGAGTTCATCGGGGCGGTGGGCGAGCGCAACAAACACATTGGGGATGAACCCAGTCTTGTCGGCGATGGCCTCGACGTACTCACGGAGGTCGTCGGGCAGGTCGGCCAGGTTGGCGATGGAAAAACGGCTGATCGGCTGGTCGATCATGGCTTCGCCTCCTCTTGTTTGACCGCCCCCGAGGATAGTGGTGGCTCGGAAACCGGCGGGTCCCGCTTGTTTCGCAGGTCGGGTAAGCTCACCCGACCCTTGTAGGCCACCCGAGTAGGTTTCTCCGTGTTTCGCACCAGCTCTGCCCCCCATCGCTCGACGACGGCGCCGCGCCGCCTTCGCATCCTGGCCCTGCTTCTGGCAATGGCGCTCCTCGCCGCTGCCTGCGGCGGCGACGACGACAGCGCCCCCGACACCGGCACCGCAGAGTCGGCGACCGAGAGCGGCGGCGAGGCTCCAAGCCGAGAAGAGCTGGACGCAATCCTGGCGACCCAGCCCAACCCGGCCATCGTCTACCTCCAGGAGATTCTCGACACACTCGGATATGACCCAGGTCCGATCGACGGCCAGCGCGGACAGAAGACCGCAGAAGCCGTCCAGACATTTCAAGCCGACCAGAGTCTCGAGGTCACCGGTTACGTCGATGCCACCACCGCACGGGCGATGGTCGACCAATCGCCAAAGGCTCTGGCGCTCATGGTCGACGCCATCCAACTCGAACTCACAGAGTTGGGCTTCTATGAAGGCCTCATCGATTCGCAGTGGGGACCAAAGACCGAGGAAGCCATCGTCAAGTTCCAGGAGTCCGTCGGACTCGAGCCTTCTGGCGAGATGACAGACGATACGTGGGCCGAGCTACAGGACGCCTACCTAGAGGTGGCAGTAGCCAGCATCGTGGCCTCCGGCTACGCGCAGGACGTGGCCGCCGCCGACACCAGTGAATCAAATGAAGGCGGCGTCGTCTATCAGCGTGGCGACGAGGGCCCTGAGGTCCAGGCCATCCAAGACCGACTCACCGAACTCGGGTACCGACCGGGTGCGGCCGACGGCACATACGGGGCGGCAACCGCCTCCGCAGTGCTCGCGTTTCAAAAGGCCGAGGGACTCCAGCGCGACGGGCAGGCCGGCTCGGCTGTGGTCGCCCGTCTCGAGAGTCCGCAGGCTGCTGGCCCGGAAAGCGACGCTCCGGGCCCCAGGGTCGAGGTCGACCTCGACCGCCAGATCGCGTTCTACGTCGCCGCCTCCGGAGCAGTGACGACGATCAACATCTCGAGCGGCTCGGGCCGCGAGTACGACAAGCCCGACGGGGGCACCGCCGTTGCCTACACGCCGACCGGGGAGTTCGCCGTCGAGCGGCGGGTCGATGGCCTGCGCGAGGCGCCGCTCGGTTCGCTCTACTACCCGCTGTACTTCAAGGACGGCTGGGCGATCCACGGCTCATCGTCGGTGCCGGCCTATCCGGCCAGCCACGGGTGTGTGCGCACCGCCAACGAGGACCAGGACTTCCTCTTTGCCGCCATCGCTGATGGTGACGCCATCGAGATCTACGGCACCAGCGAAGGGGCCCCCGACGACGGGGAAGCCGGCTT
>CAYXMJ010000003.1:0-13901 GCA_964465915.1 uncultured Acidimicrobiaceae bacterium | reverse complement strand
TGGACCTACGGCCCTACTCGGTCTCTTGGTGGGGCGCGAGATTGCGGTGTTGCCTTGTGATCCGGGCTCCGGTTAGTAGCGGGAATTGGTTGTTCTGACGGAGGCTCGGAGTTTGGTGGAGCGAGACCACGCAGAATGACCGGTCCAAAGGTCGGATTGCACGGCGAAGCGGTGGAGGGCCCCATGTGGGCCTTTCATCGCGTTGGGGGTCAGACGATGCGGCGGTCGGTGGCCCAGCGGGCCAGTTCGTGTCGGCTGGAGAGCTGCAGTTTGCGGAGTACGGCCGAAACGTGGGTCTCGACCGTCTTGATCGAGATCGAGAGCCGACGCGCTACCTGCTTGTAGGTGTAGCCGCGGGCGATCTGGCGCAGCACCTCCCGTTCACGCGGGGTGAGCTGATCGAGTTCGGGGTCGGACGGGCGGGGGAGAGCTCCGGCGAATGCGTCGAGCACAAAACCGGCGAGCCGGGGGGAGAAGACGGCGTCCCCGTCGGAGATGCGCTGGATAGCATCGACGAGTTCGTCGGGGGAAATCGACTTCGTCACGTAGCCGCGGGCGCCGGCGCGGATCATGGCGATGACATCCTCGGGAGCGTCGCTCACCGACAACGCGAGGAACACCGTATCGGGATTGGCCTCCATCACGTTCTGGATCACCGAGACGCCACCGCCGCCGGGCATGTGGACATCGATGAGGACGACGTCGGGGTTGGTGCGGAGAATGCCCGCGATGGCCTCATCGACGTCGGAAGCCCAGCCGGCGACCTCGAAGTGCTCCCCGAGTTCGGCGCGCACCCCGGAAAGGAACAGCTCGTGGTCATCGACGAGGAAGACGCGAACCTCGCTCATGTGGCGCTCCTTTCGAGCTGCAGGTGAACCTCTGTGCCTTCGTCCGGTTCGCTGACGATATCGGCTGATCCGCCGTGACGCTGCATCCGCGCCACTATCGAGTCGGCGATACCCCGCCCGTCGCCATCGACGGAGGTGGGATCGAAGCCGGCTCCTTGGTCGCTCACCCAGGCACCAATGGTGGCCTCATCGACTTCGACGTACACCGAGACCCGGCCTGCGCCGGAGTGTTTGGCGGCATTGGTCATCGCTTCGCCGGCGGCTTGCACCAACGCACGCAGGTCGTCGTCGACCGGGCAGTCGCCAACGATGACAACCTCAATGGGTACGTTGTGCGCCTCCTCGACCCGCTGTGCGGCGCTGCGGATCGCTCCGGCCAGCTGTTCGTCGCCCTGGTCGGGATCGCTGTAGAGCCATTGGCGCAGCTCGCGTTCTTGGCCTCGGGCCAGGGTCACCATCCGCTTGGGGTCGTCGGTTCGCTGGATCAAGGCCAGGGTCTGCAGTACCGAGTCGTGGAGGTGGGCGGCCATCTCGGCGCGTTCCTCGGTGCGGATGCGACTGCGCCGTTCCTCGCTGAGATCGTTCATCATCCGCCACACCCATGGTCCGAATGCGAGCATGAAGCCCCCAGCGGTCAACAGCACCGCGAACAGAGCCGGGCCCAGATCGGAAAACGCGGCTGTTGAGCCCAGCAGGGCGACCAGGCCGCCCAGCATGAGCAGGGCGCCGACGACCAACCTGACCCGGTTCGAGTCCTCCGCCCTGGTCATCTGGGTGAGCCGGGCGCGGCCTTCCTGATCGGTGCGGTCCCACATGATGGCGCCACCGAAGGTGAACAGTGCGATGGGCCACACGATGTTGTCACCGAACCAGAGCCCAAACGACCGCAACAACAGCAAACCACCCAGGTAGATGAGGCTCAGCGCGACGAGTTGGCGGCTGGTGGCGGGAGGCGCAGGAGGCGGAGCCGGTTCGTCCTGGTCGAGGGTGAGCGCCAACCCGAGCAGATAAGCGACCAGGCCGGCGCCACCGGCGAAGGTGGCGACGATGAAACCGGCCCGCACGTAGATCGGAGAGACCCCCAGTTGCTCGCCGATCCCACCGGCGAGACCGCTGATGATGTGGTTCGTGTCGCTTCGCACGACGCGACGCCGCCACCCACGTCGCGGCGGGGGCGACGCTTCGGTCGTAGGCGGCGGGTCGACTTGCTCTATCAGGCGAATGCTCCTTGAAGGTCTGCCATTGATGTTGTCACAGGGCGAGTATCGCCTCAACAGGTTATGCCCCTGAAATGCCTCCGGGTCGCCTCGGGGGTGTCTCAGGGTGATTCCCGATGGCGTTTCTCTGCGTGGCACGCCACGATGGGACCATGACGAATTCGGCACCACCCGTTGCGACCAACCGGCTGGAGCGTCCCCGTGAGGGGAGGATCATTGCCGGGGTAGCCGCCGGCGTGGCCGCACACTATGACATCGAGGTCATTTGGGTTCGACTTGCCTTCGTGTTCCTCGCCATGTTTGGCGGGGCCGGAGTGCTGGTGTATCTCATTGCCTGGCTGCTCATCCCCGAGCAGGGAGAAAGTGAATCGATCGTCGCGGCCGGTGTCGGAGACCTCGAAGGACTCTCCGGTTGGCTCGGGGTTGCGTTGATCGTCATCGGCGGACTCATCATCTTCAGCTGGACGGGCATCGTGCGACCCTCGGTGCTGTGGGCCGGAGCGCTGATCGTCGTTGGCGTGCTGCTGTACCGAGGGGACCTGCCCCCGATCGGAGGCACCAAGCCGGATGCCGACGCCGAGGACCCCATCTACGGACGTGATCCGGACGAGGCCGCGGCCGATCCGTCCGGAGCTGCGCCCATCGTCACCGCTCCACGCGCGGCCTCAACCGCTCTCGTCGCCCCGACCCCCGCCCCGGCCGCTACCCCCGAGGTCGTTGCCGCACCGCCGCCCCCGCCGTCACCTCCGCAACCCAAGTCCATTCTGGGTCGGATGACGATCGCGGTTGCCCTCATCACTGTCGGCGCGATGGCGCTGCTCGACACCTCAGACATCATCAACCCGACGTTCCGCCACTACGTGGCCGTTGTGGTCGGCATTGCCGGCCTCGGGCTGCTGGTGGGGACACTCTGGGGGCGGTCGTGGGGATTGATTGCGCTCGGTCTGATCCTGATGCCGGCGCTGATCGTTGCCACCGTGGTCCAGGTTCCGCTGCGGGGTTCTTTCGGTGAGCGCAGCTACCGACCTCAGACGGTCGCGCAGATCCCGGAAACGTATGAGTTGGCCGCAGGTTCGCTCAAGATCGACCTCCGGGACGTCGACCTCGATCAGGGCCCGGTCGTGGTTGTCGGCACCGTCGGTTTCGGCGAGCTCGTGGTGCTGGTTCCCGCCGGTGCGGCGGCGACGATTGATGCCCGGTCCGGGTTTGGTGAGGTCATCATCGACGGGGCGAGCAGTGCGGGAGTCAACGTGGTCAAATCGGCAGAGTGGCCGGGGAGCGGATCAATTACTGTTGACCTCGAGGTCGGATTCGGGGCGGCGCGCATCGAGCGAGCCGACGGGTGAGGGGAGGGCAGGACACATCATGCAACGCCATAGCTTCGACGTAGTCTCCTTCCTCTTCGGGATGTTGTTCGTGGGCGCCGCAGCCTTTGCCTTGGCGGTTGGAGATGACCTACCCAGATTCGACTACCGGTGGATTTGGCCGGTCGTCATCATCGTCGCCGGCATCGGCGTCCTCGTCTCGGCCCTCTTCCGCAAGCGGTCTGAGCCCGAAATGGCGGATGATGGCGCGGGGGCGGACGACCTAATCCGTTGAGGTGGGCCCCAATTGGCTCTCGACTGGAGTGCCTCCGAACCACTACAGTTGAGGACGTAAAGAGGAGCAGTCGTGGTCAGGCCGCCAAAACGTTTCATTCGCGAGCAGGTTGTGGATCCGGAGTCGAATGACGCGCCCGTTCGGCGATCGGTGGGCAAATCGCGATACATGACCTCCGGCCCGCAGCCGGCACAGCAACAGCCGGTACCGCCACGCCGCCAGCCGGATGTTCCCACGGTGCCTCATCCGGAGCGGACGGTTTCGCCCGCAGCTGCTCCGCGGGCAACGAAGTTTGATGCCCGCGGTTCGCGCGCGGTCGCGCCACCGGATGAGGGAGGCGCGACTCGCCGGACGGGTCTGACGCCGCAGCCGCAGTACTCGACTCGAGGGCGCAGAGTCCTCGACCTGCGTGAGGGCGCTCGACGTGTCGGGGACGAGGACGTCACTGTCGACCTGAGGAGCTCCGGGGCACGGATGGCCGGGTCGGCCCGGCGGGCGACACCCGGTGCCGCATCAGGCGCGCCGACGGCTCAGCCCCCTGCATCCAAACGCCCATTCACCAAAGGTCGGCACATGAGTGTGCCGACCCCACCTGTGAAGCCCACCCCTCGACGACCCGAGCCTGCACCACCGGTGCCTCACCCCGAACGCAGTGTTGCCCCGAAGGCTGCGCCGCGCGCCAACAAGTTCGACGAAAGAGGTTCGGGAAGCAGCGCCGCTCCGGCTCGGCCGGAACCGGCCGAGGCGGCAGATACCGCAGCCGAACCGGTCTACTCGGTACGCGGGCGCGGGATCATCGACCTGCGCGACGAGGCCAGAAAGGCCGCCGAGAAGGCCGTCGTCGTCGACCTCACCGATAGTGCAGATGACGACGAGCGGCGCACGACGTACTACCAGCGGCATTCGGCCAAGCTGCCCTATCTCGGCAAGGAATAGCCGACCAACGATCTGGGACAAATCGGAAGAAGACCCTCCCTGCGTGGACGCAAGGAGGGTCTTTGCGGTTTAGGGCCGAGTTTGCTCAAGCTGTTGCTTCGTTGGCTAGGCCGCGGATGCGCTGAGCCTGGAATCGGAGCACTTGGATGATGGTGCCGAGGCCGAAGGCGATGGCGAACAGGTACATGGCTGTTCCGAGCCGCCGGAAGCCCTCGAGGACTTCGGACCAGCGGACCACCGTTTCCGGCGCCCACGTTGTCACGTTGGCGGCGACGACGAAGTGCAGGATCACCGGAATGGTGATGGCCATCATGCCCATCATCGTCATGGCAATGAAGACTCGGGCCGTCGCCGGCATCTTCAGCGTCTGTACGTCGCCGCCGATCGCTTGTTGCACCTCACCCCCGCCGCGGCGGAAGGCACCGAGAATGCGGGCGATGGCGAACGAGATGGCGGTGAAGATGCCCATGAACCCGAGGAACATGAAGGCCGGGACGAGTTGGCCCAGTCGGGCAACGGTGGCGGGGTCCGGTGTTGCGGACACGATCTCGGCGGCTCGGACCCACGAAAGCACGAGTCCGATCGGCCAGGCCATGAGCGCCAAGGCGAACATTGGAGCCCAGAGGCGTCGTCCCATCTTCTGGGGGGCGTTGTAGCCCGGGCCGGTGGAAGATTCTGTGTAGTCGAATTCGGGGCGTGTCTTGGTTGCGGTTGTCATGTTGGTGCTGCCTCTCGAGCTAGTTGCCGGTGCGGACGATGTCTTTGATGCGGTCGAACTGGAACCCAAGGACGGTTCCGATGGTCACGAGGGCCATCACGATGCCGGCGAGCAGCAGCCCGAGGCCGACCTCGCGCACGGGTCCGAGCCAGGCGAGCCACGAGGCGAACGTCACCTGCGTTGGGTTGCTGGCCGCAAGTACCACGTAGAGCACGAACTGGGCGATCGAGACCATGAGGCCGGTCGCCATCAATGCCACAAAGACCTTCGCCGTTGTGGGCATCCTGAGCGTCCTCACCGTGATGCCGAGAGACTCCTGAACTCTGCCCCCACCTTCTCGCAGCGAGGCCAAGATCGTCCCGAGCAGGAAGGAGATACCGGCAAGGAGGAGCCCTTCGCCGAGGAACTGGAGTCCCTGGGTCCATGCCTGGGCGTCGGCGCCGGTGCTTGTTCCGACGTTGGCGGACCACACAAACGAGACGATCAGACCGGCCAGGACGGCCAGGTAGCCCATGCCGATCATCGGGGCCCACATCCGGCGTGCCATCCGGTGAATCGGCAGCGGACGGGGCGTTGTGAGGGTGGCCTTGGCAGCGCCGTAGTCGGTCTCGAGCGACCCGATCGTTCCCGGCGAAGTGCCCGCAGGAGCCAGGTCGGGAAGGCTGGTCCGGACGCTTTCCACCCGGATCGAGAGGCGAACGAGGACTCCGATCAGGATGGCCGCGATCCCGAGCTTGATGGTGCCGAAGGCCGCGGTGGTGAGTCCGAACGACCACGCCAGCGTCTCTGCGGCAGTTGCCGGATCGTCCCCGTTGGCGGCCGAGATGTTGGCGATGAGCGTGACGACTGCCAGCACCAGGCCGACAGCCGCCAGCACAAAGCCAATCGTGCGTTGCCGCGGTTGCGATCGATAGTCCCCACCGACTGCCGGCCGGGTGAGTGATTCGAACCTGGTGGTCATGGTCTGTCCCTCCTTGAGACGGGATGGTGTCTCAGGGGAACGCGGCAGTTGTCTTCCTCGAAACGAGATTGTCACCGCGGTGACAGTCCCGCGCGACACGGGGGCCGGGCCGAGCTCGGTCGCAGGGGTCTTGCCGGGCCGGGGCTAGGCGTCGTCGCCGGTCGAACCATCGGTGGTTGTGGTGGTCTCCTCGGGGGGAGCTTCCTCGCCACAGGTGTTGTCGAGGTCTTCGAGATCGAGTTGGGCGACGGCGATCTCCGGGCTCTCGAGCACGAGTTCGACATGCTGGTGGATCAGATCGATGTTGTAGATGTTCTGCCCGTCCTCGGAAAACCCGTCCAGATAGCCGTTTGAGGGGATGATCTTGAGGGTGATGATCTCCTCCGTGTCGATGAGGGGGAGCAAATCGATGAAGTCGGGGAGGCGAGAGAGTGGGATGTCGGTCTGCAACGCGTCCTTGAGCACATCGGCGATGCGGGGATAGGCGAGCAGCAATTCGGCGGGGTTCGACTGCTCGAGGACGGCTTCGAGCACGCAGCGCTGGCGGTTCATCCGAGCGTAGTCGCTGGCATGGCGTCGAATCCGGGCGTAGGCAAGAGAGTCATGGCCGTCCATCTTCTGGAGGCCGGGCTCGATGACGACGCTCTCGATCGTGACGCCGTCCTCGTGTGGGTATTCCTCGTCGACGATCTGGTCGGGTACGTAGATCTCAACTCCGCCGAGGGCATCGACAATGCCGACGAACCCATCGAGAGTGACGAGGGCGTAGTAGTGCACGGGGATGCCGAGGATCTCGCTGATGGCGCCCTTCATGGCGTTCTCGCTCGGAGTGCCCGGGCCGGGGAACGCTTCGGCATGTTCGATGCCGGCGTGGTAGATCTCGTTGAGGATCTCGGGGAAGCAGTTGCAGTCCCACACGCCGTATCCCTCCGGGAGCGGCGCGCTGTGGAGATTGCGGGGCAACGTGAACATGGCAGCGTCGCCGGTTTTCGGATCGAGGCTGACGACGATCATCGTATCCGTGCGAAGGTTGCGGCGCCCCACCCCGGAGTCGGCGCCCACGAGCAGGATGTTGACCCGGTCGAGCCCGTCCCAGATGGCCTTGCGTTCGACCGGTTCGTTACTCACCGCGGCGGCGCCGTTGACCTCACCGGATGCGGAGTCGCCGGATCCGGCGGCGGCCACGTCGGTGTCGACGAAGAGGTCGGTGATCAGGTCGTACTGGACCAGGCTGAAGTAGCCGAACATCGTGTGGGGGACAAGCAGGACGCCGGCGAGAACGACGCCGGCGATGATGAGGCCGGCTTGGGCCAGAGTCGACGGCGTCTGGTCGCGCACGAGGTGGTAGGCGTCGTACGAGGCCCAGAGCCGGTAGGCGAGCAATGCGATGTTGGCGAGCATCATGAAGCTGATGGCGCCCGGCCGAACCCACGCCTTGGCGACCTCGAGTTCGTTCATCGCGGCAAGAAGGGCGAAGAGGATAAGGAACGCATCGACGGCGAGCATCGGAACCGCCCGGCGGCGGTCGCCGCCGTAGAGCTGGCCGATTCCCGGGATGATGGCTGAGAGCAGCGCAGCCAGCCATGGATGGCGTGTGGGCGCGGCGGAGACTTGGGTCGTTGAGGAGTCCATCAGCGCCCCAATGGTAGGACGGCTTCAGAAACAAACGATGTAATTCACCGCGACGGTTCGGGAACCGCCTCTTTGCGGGTTAGCCTCGGATGAAATCTGCGGTCCGACGCGTTGGGCAAGGTGATGAACAGCATTCCGGAACTCCTCAAGGACGAGAACGCCACCGTCGCGGTGGTCGGCGCCACCGACGACCCTCGCAAATACGGCAGCGTTATCTACCGAGACCTCAAGCGCAAGGGGTTCGAGGTCTATCCGATCAACCCCAACCGTCCTACCGTCGACGGTGATCCGACCTTTCCGTCGTTGGCGGCGCTTCCGGCCGAGCCGACGATCGTCAACGTGGTGGTCCCCCCGGCGACGGCACTCGAGGTGCTCGTGGCCGCTAACCGGCTCGGGTACAAGAACGTCTGGCTGCAGCCCGGGGCAGAGAGCCCCGAGGCGCTGACCTACCTACAGGTAGAGGACTTCAACTACCTGGCCAACGCTTGCATCATGGTCCAGAGCCGGGCCCGCCGGGTGCAATGACTGAGATCCCTGATAAGACCGGCGAGAGCTTCGAGCAGTTCAAGACTTCCTTCTCCTACGGCAGCCGGTCTGACATGTCGTTCAAGTTCCTCAAGAACCTGGGCGACGACGAAGCGGCCGAGTTCTTCCGCGGTTTGCTCGCCGAAGTCGGTGAGACGTTCGACGACGGGAACCTCGGCCGCATCCACGACTACGTCATCGCATGGCAGGCCCGCGGCTACGCACCCAAGCCCGGTGCCGTTCGGCACTACGTCTACGAGGACCGCCCATTTGCTCCGCTCCGTATGCCGCTGTCTGAGGCCAGGGTTGGGCTGCTCACGAGTAGCGGCCACTTCATGGCTGGAGACGATCCCGAACCCCTTGGCGTCGCCGACATGAGCCAACAGGAAGCTGAGGACCGCATCTCAGAGTTCCTGCGGGCGACTCCCGACTTGTCGGTTGTCGATCGGGACCTCCCCGCAGAGGACCTGCGGGTGCGCCATGGCGGATACGACGTCCGTAGTGTCGCCAAGGATCACAACGTCGCGTTGCCGCGCGACCGCATGCTCGATGCGGCCGCGGACGGCCGTATCGGTGAGGTATCTGACCGCCTCTACAGCTTTGCCGGAGCCACGGCGCAGGGCCGGCTTCGCAAACAGGCGGCGCCCGAGTGGGTGTCGCAGCTGCAACGTGATGCGGTCGACGCTGTACTCCTCGTTCCGGTGTGACCGGTGTGTCACGTGTCGGTCGGGCACGTCGCGCGGTTGATCGAGCAAGCGGGCATTCCAACGGTCTCGGTGTTCGTTGCGGCTTTTCGCCACATTGCCGTGGAAATGGGGCTGCCGCGGGTGGTCGTCACTCAGAACCCGATGGGTCGGCCGCTCGGCGCGCCGGGAGATGTCGAGCGCCAGCAAACGGTGGTCGATGCGGCCTTCGACCTGCTCGAGACGGCGACTGAGGGTGGAACCATCATCGACCTCCCAGCGCGCTACCGTCCGGGTTCGGATTTGTAGGCAGAGGAGGTAGCCCATGGATGTCGTGATCCTGATCGGACGGGTCATGTTCTCGGTGCTCTTCCTCGGCGCGGCCTTGGGCCACTTGGTTCGTGCGAATGCCATGGCGGAGTTTGCGGCTTCACGCGGGGTGCCCCAGCCTCAGGCCTTGACGCTTCTCTCGGGTCTGCTGCTTGCCGCAGGTGGGTTGATGGTCCTTCTCGGCGTTTGGGCTGATCTTGGCGCCCTCTTCCTGTTCATCTTCCTGATGGGCACCACCCTGTTGGTGCATCGCTTCTGGTGGGAGACCGGTGAGGTACGGATGCAGATGCAGGTCCAATTCATGAAGGACCTAGCCCTGGCGGGAGCCTCCCTCATGTTGTTTGCGTTCTTTGCGACGACGGAGGTCGGTCTCACGCTCACCGGGTCGCTCTTTTGATCGGATCCGTCCCTTCGAGCGGAACGTCCTTGGCCACCACACAGTGGGGTGCCGGGTCGCGGCGGGCGTTGCTGCTCCACGGGATCCAATCAAATGGGGCGGGATGGTGGCGGCTTGCGCCCGATCTGGTCGACGCCGGCTACGCGGTGACCGCGGTCGATCTCCCCGGCCATGGTGCCAGCGAACGCCGCGACCCAATGTCGATCGAGTCGTACCGTGATGCAGTCGTGGCGGTGGGCTCGACGTGGGATCTTGTCCTCGGCCACTCGCTTGGGGGCACGGTGGCTCTGGCGGCGATCGCCGCAATCCCGGACTGGACCAATCGGCTGATCTTGGAGGATCCGTCGCTCGAGTCGAGAGCTCCCGAAGCGATGCTCGCAGATTTCCTGGAGCCGTTTGCCACGCCGATCACGCTGGAGCGGATCTCCGCGGAGAATCCGCGCTGGCAGGCGAAGGACCACGAAGTCAAGGTCGACGCTTTACGACAGTGCGGCCCCGAGACGGTTGAAGCCACAGTCGCCGACGCGTCGCCGTGGAACATGTGGGAGGCCCTCGAAGGTGTCCGTGTCCCCACGCTGCTGCTGGGCGCCGACCCCGATTCGGAGCCGTTGGTGACGGCCGAGGCGGGCGCCAGAGCGGTGGGCGCAAACCCCAACATTGAGTTTGTGGTCGTGGCCGGCGGGTCACACTCGATGCATCGCGACGCTTACCCGGCTTTTTGGGACGCGGTGAGCGGGTTCATTCGGTAGTTCACTTCGGAGCGGTCGATCGAGCTGATCCCGGAAGCTCATGGGAACCTCCGGATTGCCGTTCGCCTTGGGCGCCGCGTGGGCGGCGCTCGAGTCCCTGCGCTGACAGCGGCGCCGCTGGGTGGCACACTTCGGACATGGAGATCGCATGCCCGCGTTGCGGAGAGCAAGACAAGCTGCGTGGTGAGCGCCGCACCGAGGTGATTCAGCTCACCTGCGAGTCGTGCGGTCACGGCTGGGACCGGGATCTCGTCCCGAGCTGCCCGACCTGTGGAGGCCGGGAGCTGCGGACCGTGCCGTTGGCGATTCTCGAGAAGAGTCGGGGGACCCAGCTTTCCATTGTCGGGACCCGTCCCGTCCATTTGTGCCCTTCCTGTGACGCTGTGGCGCTGGAACGGTGGCAGCGCAATCGCCCCAACCCGTTGATGCCGGACGAGCTCCCCACAGTCGGCGACGTTAGGGAACAGCTGGGGGAGTGACGGCGGATCGCGCCATTCTTGGTGCTGGTGTGCGACAATGGCCTATCGCCACCGTCGGGGTGGCCGGCCGGGAGGCAGTGATGGCAAACAAGGACAAAGGCGGCAAACCTCAGAAGAAGGTTGCTACCAAGAGCCTCAAAGAGAAGCGGGCGGAGAAGCGGGCCAAGCGGGCCAGCTCCTGACTCGCCGGCCGTCTACGGCCGACTGATCAGCTGATCAACGGGGGCGAAGTCGTCGCGCAACACGTCGGCCCCGCCAATGAACCGCGCCACGGCCTCTGCGTCCGTCACGACCTCGGCGCCACCTCGCCGGCCGATTGACGCGGTGATCGCAGCGACGTCGATGGGTGCCTCGGAGGCGACCATGATGAAGTTCCCCCCGCGGCCGGCTTCGAGGTAGTCGGGGGGCGCGATGACGGCGACGTGCGCAAACACCTCGGCAAGCGTGGCGGCCTCGGCCCTGGCAAAACCAAGCGGCGGATAGTCGATCATGTTGAGCAGGTAGTAGCCGGTCGGCGTAAGCCGGTCGCGGATCTCCGTGACGAACTCCTGTGTGGTCAGGTGCCAAGGGACGGAGAGTCCGCCGAAGGCGTCGCCGATGACGACGTCGTACTGCCCCGCGGGGGCATCGGCCAGCAGGAGGCGGGCGTCGCCGACCTGGACGGCCAGGTCATCGGAGGTGACCAGACCGAGGTCGACGCGGGCAATGTCGACGAGGGTGGGGTCGAGTTCCAGGACCAGGCTGGTGCTGCCCGGCCGGACCGCCGCAATGTAGCGGGGGAGGGTGAAGCCGCCGCCTCCGATGAACAGGGCATCGAGGGGCCCGGGCGGTGTGCTTGCCATGACGTCGGCCATGATCTTGGCGTAGCGGAAGTCGAGGTAGGTGGGGTCTTCGAGGTCGACGTAGCTGTGGCGCAGAGTGTCGAGCCAGAGCACCCGTCCGGTGGGGCGTTCCGCGTCGACCTCGACCCGGGCGCAGAAGTAGGCGGTTTCGGTCTCGCATGGCCCGTCGGCCGCAAAGAGGAGCAGACCACCGAGGGCCCCGGGGATCACGATGGCGGCCAGCGCACCGCGGGACAGGTCGGCGGCTCCGATGCCGAGGCCGGCGACGATGAGGGCCGCCCCGAGGGCGAGGACGATGGGGCGACTCGGCCAGGCGGCAATGAGGACAAATCCGGTGAGGAAGGTGCCGACGATGGCGCCGGTTGTGCCGATCGCCGACAGTGAGCCGACAACTTGGCCGGTCTCGTCGAGGGAGTGGAGCCTGATCTTGACGACGACCGGCGTGACGGCGCTGAGCACGGCTGCGGGCAGGAAGAAGGCGAGCACGGTCAGGGTCACGATATCGACGGGTCCGGAGCCTTCGAGGTGAGGACCGATCGTGTTGATGATGGGCGGCGCCAGCAGCGTCAGGATTCCTCCGACAACCAGGAGCGGTCCGAGGAGGCGGCGGGGATCGACGCGGTCGGCGGCCCTTCCCCCAAGCCAGGCGCCGATGGCGATGCCGGCAAGGACGGTTCCGATGATCCCGGTGAACGTTTCGAGGGTGACGCCGACGTAGGGGGCGAGCAGGCGGCCGGCGAGGATCTCGAGGATCAGCACGGCGGCCGAGGTGCAGAAGACGAGGAGGCGGGCGGTGAGGGCGGACATCGCCGCTGGAGTATGCCAGGTGCTCAGGTTCTTGTGGGCTGGGCGCGGATGAGCGGGTGGACGCTGGTGCGCCCACCCGCTCGGTGCGGCCGGTCAGGAGGCGGTGACGGGCTGCTGGGGATCGACCGGCGGGGCCGGGGGAGCGGGCCGCTCCGGCACTTGCCGTACGCCGAAGTAGACGAGGGTGGCGCCGAGGGCGAGTCCGACGATTCCGAAGATGATCAGACCAACCCCGATGCCCCGCAGGAAGGGGACCTTGGCGGCGGCGGTGACCGCAACGTCGACACCGGGGCTGCCGTCGGCGTTGAGGACCGCAATCGTCCATTCGCCGTCGGCGACGTCCCAGTCGAGTGCTCCGTCGGTGCTCGAGGCAACCCAGAAGTCCTGATCTGTGGGGGCGACCACCTCGGCAGTGCCGAATACGAGGCCGCCGCCGTCATGATCGTGGAAGAGGTCGACCCGGTCGATGGCCACTCCGGCGAGGTACCGGTCGACATCGGCCTGGCTGGCGACGCCTATGAAGACGTCCTTGTTGTTGCGACTATCGAACTCGAGGCGGGCCGGGATGGCTTCCCAGGACACGAGGGTGCGCCCACCGATGAACTCGGGATCGAGGTCGACATCGATGTCCTCGCCGACCAGCGCCACGGCGTCCGAGCTGACTCGGAACCGGGGGCTCTCGATCCAGCCTTCGTCGTCGGGGAGGGCGACGGCGACGGCGCCGCCGACGGTCATGCCGAACCCAGCGAGGATCATCATGCCGCCGAGGATGGCTGAGATGAGTTTGCCGATACGCATGAGTTACTCCTGCTCTTCGTCGATGGAATCAGGTGTGTCGGTGATCACGGTTGTGGCAACGACCGATGTGGTCTCGGTGGGGCTGAGCAGCACGATGCCGGCTAGCAGCACGATGGCGGCCAGGATGGTCACCGGTGCGGCGGCCGTGATCAGGATGAGGACGGCGATCCCGATGAGGAAAGCGCCGGTACGCTTGCCCGGGGTGTTCAGGTCTCGGGTCCAGGTGGAGGCCAGGCTGTCGTCTGCCCCTTGGGATGGGATGAGAGCCCATCCGGCGAGGTAGAGGAATACGCCGAGGCCTCCGAAGAGGATCGAGACGAGGAACAGGAGTCGGACGATGCCGACGGCGATTCCCGTGTGGTTGGCGATGCCGGCGGCGA
>CAYXMJ010000002.1:0-45232 GCA_964465915.1 uncultured Acidimicrobiaceae bacterium | reverse complement strand
CTTGCGCTGCCGCACCTGTGGATCACACGACATCGAGCTGCTCAACAACACCTAGTAGGTCTGCCGCGCCGAGCTGCGGATTGCCTATTCGATCCGGCCAAGCGGGGTGACGCTCTTCCCGTTCCCCCGGTTGTTCATCGTCGCCACAAGAGGGTCTACGAGCTGACCCTGCGCAGGTAGAGCACACCGAGCGGCGGCAGATCCAGCAGCAATGAGCGCTCCCGGCCATGGAGTGGAACGTCCTCGACCACCACCCCGCCCGTCGTCCCAGCACCGGACCCCCAATACTTGACGTCATCTGAGTTGAGGATGACCTCCCAGGTGCCGGGCAGGTCGACCCCAACCCGATAGCCCTCGCGCAGCAGCGGCGTGAAGTTGCCGACGACGATCACCTTGTGGTCTCCCGCCTTGCGGGCGTACGAGAGAACGCTGGCCGCGGCGTCCGAGGCGTCGATCCATTCCATCCCGTCGGGGTTGTAGTCCTCTGCCCACAACGCATCCGATTCCTGATACACCCGGTTGAGGTCCGCCACCCAACGCTGGACGCCGGCATGGTGGTCATAGTCCGCCACATGCCAGTCGAGGCCACGGTCCACGCTCCACTCCGAGCGTTGCCCCAGCTCACCGCCCATGAAGAGCAACTTCTTGCCGGGCAGCGAGTACATGTACCCGTAGAGCGCCCGCAGGTTGGCGAACTGCTGCCACTCGTCACCCGGCATCTTGTTGATCAGCGAGCCCTTGCCGTGGACGACTTCGTCGTGACTCAGCGAGAGGATGAAGTTCTCGTCGTACTGGTAGAGGCCACGGAACGTGAGGTCGTCTTGGTGGTAGGCGCGGTGAACCGGCTCACGCTGGAAGTAGGCAAGGGTGTCGTGCATCCAGCCCATGTCCCACTTGAAGCCGAAACCGAGACCACCGGCTTCGACCGGCTTCGAGACGCCCGGCCAGGCCGTCGACTCCTCGGCCACGGTGAGCGCCCCTGGGTGTGAACCGTAGATATCGATGTT
This sequence comes from uncultured Acidimicrobiaceae bacterium, assembly GCA_964465915.1. Taxonomy (GTDB): domain Bacteria; phylum Actinomycetota; class Acidimicrobiia; order Spongiisociales; family UBA5794; genus CAVPHV01. Next base: position 44,225 of record CAYXMJ010000002.1, on the reverse strand, counting down.
GAGCTGGCGCAGCAACGAGATCGCCTCGAGGTTCTCGTTGCCGCCGTGGACGTTGGGGATCCACTCGCCCTCGTTGCGGGAGTAGTCGAGATACAGCATCGAGGCCACCGCATCAACCCTGAGCCCATCGATGTGATAGACGTCCATCCAGAAGTTCGCACTCGAAAGCAGGAAGCTGCGGACCTCGTTGCGGCCGTAGTTGAAGATGGCGCTGTTCCAATCGGGATGCCAGCCGAGGCGAGGATCAGCGTGCTCGAAGAGCGCCGTCCCGTCGAAGTTCCCCAACCCGTGAGGATCGGTGGCGAAATGTGATGGCACCCAGTCGAGCAGAATCCCGATACCGGCCCGGTGCAGCGTGTCGACAAAATACATGAAGTCCTGTGGGGTGCCGAAGCGGCTGGTCGGAGCAAAGTAGCCCGTCGCCTGATAACCCCACGACGGGTAGAAGGGATGCTCAGTGACGGGCAGCATCTCGACGTGGGTGAACCCCATCTCGTTCATGTAGTCGGCCAGCAGTGGAGCCAGCTCACGATACGAGTACGACTCCGCCCGGCTCTTCTTGCGCCACGACCCAAGGTGGAACTCGTAGATCGAGATCGGCGAGTCGTGGCCGTTGCGTTCATGGCGGCTCGCCATCCATGCCGCATCGCCCCACGAGTAGTCGAGATCCCACACGACGGATGCGGTCTTCGGCGGCACCTCCGCGGTGAAGGCATAGGGATCGGCCTTCTCCATCACGCCGCCGTTCGGTCCCTCGAGGCGGTACTTGTAGGTATTGCCCTTCTGCGCCTCGGGGAGGTGACCGCGCCAGATGCCCGACTCACTGGGAAAGAGGTCGCCGCGGGACGGATCCCACCCGTTGAAGTCACCGATCACCGAAGCGCGGCGGGCGTTGGGCGCCCACACCGCAAAGTGGGCACCCTCACCCACGATGTGGGCACCGAGGTTCTCCCACATGCGGTAGTTGGTGCCCTCGTTGAAGAGGTAGACGGCTTGATCGGTGAGGAACTCGGACATGACCCTCCGGTCGCTTCGGCGTTGCAACGAGGATACCGGCTGCCGCGCCCTCCCGTTCCTGCGTGGCTGCGTGTCCAGAAATGGCACTTGGGCATCATGGCCACGCACGAACGGGCGGCCCGATCCGACATCGAACGCCAGAACGCGCGAGAGTAGGGAGAGCAAACCGGCAAGCACTCGGAAGGGGGAGCTATGTACCGGAATCGTCCTCTTGGACGGATGGCCTTGATGGCCCTGATGGCGGCACTGATGGTGGTGTCGGTCGTCATGCCCGCACAAGCAGCGGGGGGCAACGAAGAACGAGCTGTCAGGTTCGCCGCCTTCAACGCCTCGCTCAACCGCGGCAGCATCGGCGAGTTGCTCGATGATCTCGCCACACCCGACGATCCTCAGATCCGAGCGGTGGCGGAGATCATCCAACGCACCCGACCCGATGTTCTGCTGATCAACGAGTTCGACTACGACCCGGCAGGCGACGCAATGGCGCTGTTCCAGGCGAACTACCTGGGGGTGTCTCAGAACGGCGCCGAACCCATCACCTACCCACACACGTTCGCGGCGGAGTCAAACACCGGCATCCCATCCGGCCGTGACCTGAACAAGGACGGCAAAGTCGGCGGACCACTCGGATCATTCGACTGGGCCAACGACTCGTTCGGCTTCGGACAGTTCCCCGGCCAATTCGGAATGGCCGTGTTCTCGATGTACGACATCGACGAGGGTGCGGCGCGGACGTTCCAGAATTTCCTGTGGAAGGACATGCCGGGGCGGCTGATCCCAGCGGACCCCGTCACCCGTGAGCCCTGGTACGACGAGGGCGACATGGAGGTCTTCCGGCTGTCGTCGAAGAGCCACTGGGACCTCCCTATCCAAGTTGGGAACAAGACGGTGCACTTCCTCGTCAGCCATCCGACACCTCCCGTGTTCGATGGGCCCGAGGATCGCAACGGAACGCGCAACTTCGACGAGATCCGCTTTTGGTCCGACTATGTTCGGGGCGGGCGCCACAGCCGCTACATCTACGACGACAACGGACGGCGCGGCGGCCTCTCGCCCGGTGCGTTGTTCGTGATCGCCGGCGACCAGAACGCCGATCCATTCGATGGGGATTCGATCCCAGGCGCAGCCCAGCAGCTGCTCGAAAGCCCGAAGGTCAACACCAAGGTGACCCCGGCCAGTGCCGGCGGCGTCGAGATGGTGAACCAAGGGCCACCCAACGACGTGCATCTCGGCGACCCGGCCTTCGACACGGCCGACTTCTCCGAGGCGGCGTTTGGCGGACCCGGCAACCTGCGGGTGGACTACGTCCTGCCCAGCCGGTCGCTGAAGATGGTCGACGCGGGCATCTTCTGGCCGACCAGCGACGATCCGTACTTCTACCTGACGGGACCGGGGTTCCCGCCAGTGAGCTCGGACCATCGCCTGGTCTGGATCGACATCACCAAGGGGGGCTTCCCAACCGGCTGAGGTACCACGCCGATCATCGGAGGGGGCGGTCCATCCGGACCGCCCCCTCTCGTTCTGGCGTGGCCGGGGCCACAGGAATGGCACCGCAGCCACGCAGGAACGAGAAGGGGCCGTGCCGCGAGGGGAAGGGCCGACCTGCCCTGTCACCGCCGGCGGAGAACTGGCAGACTCAGCGGGAACGCACGAAGGGGCCGCATTGCCGTACCGCACGATCATCGAGCCATTCAAGATCCACAGCACGCAGGCCATCGACTTTCCGACCCCCGAGCAGCGCGAGGCCGCACTGCAGCGAGCCGGCTACAACCTGTTTGGTCTCCACGCTGAGGAAGTCATCATCGATCTCTTGACCGATTCGGGCACCGGCGCCATGTCTGCCAAGCAGTGGGCCGGCATGATGGTTGGCGACGAGTCCTACGCCGGGAGCCGCTCGTTCTACCGCTTCGAGGAGACGGTGAAGGACCTCACCGGGTTCGACGAGGTCATCCCTACCCACCAGGGCAGGGCCGCGGAGCGCATCCTGTTCTCGGTCACGGTCAAGGCCGGCGACGTGGTACCCAACAACACTCACTTCGACACCACGCGGGCCAACGTCGAATACCAGGAGGCCGAGGCGCGCGATCTGGTCATCCCGGGAGGCACCGACCCGGCGACGGTGCTCCCGTTCAAGGGCAACATGGACGTCGCCGCGCTGCGGTCAACGATCGAGGACGTCGGCCGGGAGCGCATCCCGATGGTGATGGTGACGGTCACCAACAACTCCGGCGGCGGTCAGCCGGTGTCCATGAGGAACCTGCGCGAAGTGCGCGCCGTCTGCGACGAGTACGGGATCCCGCTCATCCTCGACGCCTGTCGTTTCGCCGAGAACGCATGGTTCGTCAAGCTGCGCGAACCGGGATATGCCGACACGACACCCAGAGAGATCGCCCGCGAGATGTTCTCGATCGCCGACGGATGCACCATGTCGGCGAAGAAGGACGGCCTCGCCAACATCGGTGGCTTCGTTGCACTCAACGATCCCGAGGTATCTGCCGCCTGTCGCAACCTGCTCATCCTCACCGAAGGTTTCCCCACCTATGGCGGCTTGGCCGGCTACGACCTCGAAGCGATCGCCCAGGGCCTCGAAGAAGTACTGAACGAGGATTATCTTCGCTACCGGATCCGATCGACCGAGTACCTCGCCGAGAAGGTGCTGGCCGCAGGGGTCCCCATCGTGCGCCCCCCCGGGGGCCACGCCGTCTACCTCGACGCCAAGGCATTCCTCCCCCACATCCCACCGCACGAATACCCCGCACAATCACTCGCCGTCGAGCTATATCGCGAGGGTGGAGTGCGCGGGGTTGAGATCGGGACGGTGATGTTCGGAAGGGCCCGCCCCGGCGAACCCGACGAGGCCGCAGCCATGGAGCTGGTGCGCCTCGCCATCCCGCGGCGGACCTATACCCAGAGTCACGTCGATTTTGTCGGCGAAGTTGTCATCGCCGTGGCTGCCAGAGTCGAATCCCTGCGCGGCTATCGGATCGTTGAACAGGCCCCCTGGCTGCGACACTTCACTGCACGGTTTGAACCAATCACATGATCATGACCCTCAACAAGGTGGTGAGTCCATGAAGTATGCAGTCGACATCCCCAACTTCGGCGTTTGGTCCGATCCCGGCGAGGTAGCCGAGTTTGCCCGCAGAATCGAGGACGTCGGCTGGGACGGCCTGTCGATCTGGGACCACATCATCGTGTGGGATGGGGCCGAGGTAGCCGATCCGTGGATCTCGCTTGCCGCCGCCGCCACCGTTACCGAGCGAATCACCCTGATGCCGATGGTCACCCCGATCCCCCGCCGTCATCCGTGGAAGCTGGCCCGGGAGACCGTGAGCATGGACTTGCTCTCCCAAGGGCGCTTCATCCTCGGCGTGGGGCTCGGCTGGCCGACCGACCCCGAGTTCACCCGGTTCCACGAAGAGGAAGACCTGCGGACCAGAGCGGACATGCTCGACGAGGGCCTCGCCGTCCTCACGGGCCTGTGGAGCGGCGAGGCCTTCTCGTTCGAGGGCAATCACTACCAGGTCGAGCCTGTCACGTTCCTGCCGACCCCCATCCAGAAGCCACGGATCCCCATCTGGGTGGCCGGAATGTGGCCGAAGCGACGACCCTTCCAACGGGCCGCTTGTTGGGACGGTGTCGCCCCGATCATCTCCGATGGCTACGAGTTCGAGCCCATGACCCCCGAGGTCCTTGCCGAGATCGTCGCCTACATAAGGGAATACCGCGAGATCGACCACCACTTCGACGTCGCCCCCGGCGGGGCCGCCCTCGATGAAGCCGACCGCCATGGGGACTACCTCGCTGCGCTCGAAGACGCCGGGGCCACCTGGTGGCGTGAGGGCTGGATCCCCGGCACGGCGGGAAGCCCGGAGGAATGGCTGGCCCGGGTGATGGAAGGTCCCCCTCGCCCATGACGACCTCGACCGGATTGCGGGTCACCGGTCTTGCCGGCCGTACCGGCAACATCGAATGGGATGAGATTGCCGCGCTGCCTGGTGTCGTTGCAGAGGCGGCCGCTGTGGCGCCCGGCGCCGCCGGAACTGCAGTAGCGATGGCCCCGATCGTTGCCCTCGCCGCACCGGCGGCGACGGCTACCCACTGCACCGTCGCCAGCCGCGATGGTGGCTACACGGCCTCGATCCCCATCGCCACGCTGCGCCGGGGAGGCTGGCTCGCCTTTGCCCTGAACGGCAGCCCGTTGCCTGCCGACCTGGGCGGTCCGCTGCGGCTGACCGTGGCCGAGGGCGCCACGTTGTGCTGGAACGTCAAGGACGTCGGCGAGTTGCGCTTCACGGCCGCCAAGGAACCCGACAGCGTTCCCGAGAATCCACCGCATTGAGACCGTCACAGGAAGGGCCTCCCGACCCTGGTCGACCACCGGCACCTGTGGTGTGCTGCAACCACCATGCGACACATCGAGGGCATCGACCTCTTCATCCGGGCCCAGATAGCCGCCGAAGAGGCGCAGCAGACCACCGAGCCGCACCCCCAGCCATTCGTGACTATCTCGCGCCAGGCCGGCGCCGGCGGCCACTCGCTGGCCGATGCCATCCTCGAGGCCTTTGCAGCCCAGGATGACCGCGACCTGTTCGGCGGCTGGAAGGTCTTCGACCAGCGACTGTGTGAGATCGTCGCCGAGGATCCGCACTACGCCCCGTCGATCGGCACCATGCAGGCCGAGGAGTATCGCTCTCGGACCGACGAGTTCTTCCGCCAGATGATGGGCACACAGCTTCACCAGGATGTCGTGATGAACCGGGTGTTTCGAGTCGTACGTGCCCTGGCCATGCTCGGCAAGGCGGTGATCGTTGGGCGGGCTGGATCACAGGTGACCAAGGGGATGCCCTATCGCGTTGCCCTCCGCCTCGTCGCCCCCGAGGATCATCGAATGGGCCGCCTGATGGAGATCCACGACCTCAATGAGCGGGCAGCCCGCGACCTCATGAGGAAGCGGGACACCCACCGGGCTCGACTCCTCAAGAGCAACTACCAGGTCGATGTCGCCGACCCGACCAACTACGACGCGACGTGGAATACGGCCACCGTCCCATACGAAGACATCGCTGCTGCCGTCGTAGTGTTGATTCGGCAGCGACTAGTCGGCGCAACCCGCGCAAGCTGACTCCTGTACCCGCGCAGCCGAGGAGAACCAATGACCGAGCCGTTCCGTGGCGTCGTCAACGTCGATATCCGTGACTCTGTCGAAGACTGGACCCGCTTCCTTCAACCCAAGGCTCCCGACGGTGCCCCCAACGTCCTGATGATCGTGTGGGATGACGTCGGCTACGGCGCCATGGATGTGTTCGGTGGCCCGATCGAGACGCCGACCATGAACCGGATCGCCGACAACGGGCTGCGCTACTCGAACTTCCACACCACCGCATTGTGCTCGCCGACTCGCTCCAGCATGCTCACCGGCCGCAACGCCACCAGCAACAACATGGCTTGCATCACCGAGGCGGCCGCTGGGTTCACAGGTTTCTCGGGACGGATTCCATTCCAGAATGGGTTCATCTCCGAGGTCCTCGGCGAACAGGGTTGGAACACCTTCGTCGACCACGAAAAGGAAGCCCAGGCCTGGCTGTTACGGGATTGATCTGCCACCCCCTAAGGGCCTGCCGGTAGCAATCGCGGGGCCTTTGCCCCTGGCCTGGGGAGCGCCGACCATCGACGCTGCAATCTGGACCGGGAAGAACCCGGTCGCGGCAATCGGGTAGTGATGACAGAACGGGTACTGACGGGTCCTTTCCTCACCAGGGCGTCGGCGGCGTTGGAGGCCAACCTGCGCGGCCGGGCGCTACTGGCGCGCCATGATCTGTTGCGCGTTACGAGCCACTGGCTCCCCGAGGCGTACTTCGAGTTCCAGTTCGACGCTTCCGGGATTCGTACCGACGTTGCCGAGGTGGTCCGATCGCTCAAAGCCGACTACGACGACCTTGCCATCGCCGATTGGCTGGTCACGCCGAACCCGCTGCTTGCCACGATGACACCGCTGGGCTGGCTGGATGCCGGAAGGTCGCTGCGTCGGGTCCTCGAAGCCGCCCCCAGCAACGACCCCACCTCCTAGACAAATCCGTTCTTGCGTGGCTCGGGTTCGGTTTTTGGCACCTCAGCCACGCCAGAACGTGATTCGAGACGTACTCCGGCGGGCAGGGCCAGCCGGTGACGCTCGAGTAGGTCCGTGTCGGCAAGCAACTCACGGGTTGGTCCGTCGGCAACGATGGAACCCCGATCGAGGATCACGGTGCGCTCACACAGTTCGAGGGCGTACAGCAGGTCGTGGGTGACGATCATCTGGGTCACATCCAGGCTCCGCAACGTCGCGGTGAGTTCGCGCCGGCTGGCCGGATCGAGGTTGGAGGTCGGCTCGTCGAGAATGATGATCTCCGGGTCCATGGCAAGCACTCCCGCAATGGCCACCCGACGCTTCTGCCCAAACGAAAGGTGCGACGGCGGTCGATCAGCGAGATCACCCACCTCGACCGCGGCGAGGGCACGATCAACCCTGCGGTCCAACTCAGCACCGATGAGCCCGAGGTTGCGGGGACCAAACTCGACGTCCTCGCGAACCGTCGTCATGAACAGCTGATCGTCGGGATCCTGGAAGACGATGCCGACCCTGCGCCGAATCTCCATCAGCGAGTCGGCGTCGAGTCGCAGCCCCGAGACGTCGACGGTGCCATGCTGGGGCAGGTGAATACCGTTCAGGTGGAGCACCAAGGTCGTCTTGCCGGCTCCGTTCGGCCCGAGCAACGCGATGCGCTCACCCCGGTGGACGTGGAGATGGATCCCCTCGAGGGCTGCGGTGCCGTCCGGATAGACGAAGTCGAGGCCGTCCACTGCGATCACGGGGGCCGTCATTGTTGGGCCCATCCCAGCAGTGCCACCAGCCACGCGGCGGCGACCAGGCCGAACGCAGCAACCCACTGAGCCGCGGGAGCGGGCACCCGCAGCGACGCCGGCATGGTTCCCGAGTAGCCCCGCGACGCCATCGCCAGGTAGACCCGCTCGCCCCGTTCATAGGTGCGTACGAACATGGCCCCAAACGTCTTGGCGTAAGGGCGCCACCCCATGACGGACCGGACCTCATGACCGCGCGACGCCATCGCCACCTGCATCCGGGAGAACTCGCCGAGAATCACATCGACGTAGCGGACCATGAACGAAATGATGGCGGTGACAACACCGGGAACGTGGAGAGCATCCAGACCCTTGAGCAGATCGGGCACCTGGGTGGTCGCCCCGAGCACAATGGCGGTGAGCAGCCCGAGGGTGGCCTTGGCCAGGAGGTTCCACATGTCCCAGAGCCCTTGCTCGGACAGCGACATGCCGAGGACTTCGATGCGATCGCCCGACCCAAACAACGGAAGCAACACGGCAACAATCAGAAACGGGATCTCGACGACCATGCGGCGCGCCACATAGCCGGGCGGGAGCCCGGCGATAGCGATCAGGACCGCCAGCGTGGCGAGATACAGGCCGAACGCCCAGAAGGCCTCCCGAGGGGTGACGACCACGGCGAGCACAAACCCAAAGGCCGCCACGATCTTGACCTGAGGCGCCACCCGGTGGAGAGCCGAGTCGCCGTGCCGGAAGAGGGCGTGGACATGGCCGCCCGCCACGTCAGCTCCCGGCCGATTCCGGTGGTGAGCCACCCGCCCTGATGAGCCAGAAGACCCCAAACCCAAGACCCAAGGTGACAAGGACGCCGACAAGACCGGCGACTGCAACGTTGGTCGAGTCGGTTCCGTCGAGGTTCTCTCCATAGCCGGCCAGCGGCGCCTCGGACAGTCCGTGCTCATCTGCAGAACCGGCGAACCCTTCTTGTTCGGCGACGAATTCGAGACCATCGGGTTGATCGGAAGCCAGTTGGGAGAGCCCGACGGCGGTGACGATGACCAGAGCCAGCGCCCCGCCGAACAGCACAAGGTTGCGCCGCCGCCCCACAGAACTCATTGGACCGACTCCGTGGTTCTCCGCCCGGCAAAGCTCGGCGCGCCGTAGACGAGGTCGGGCCGTGCGGCCATCACCGCCCCAACCACGAGTCCAGTGATGAGCCCTTCGCCAATCCCGATCAGGGTGTGCGTGGTGAGCAGCGCCCAGAGAATGGTCCCGATCGACAGGCTCTCGGCGGTACCGCCGATGGCAAACTCGATGGCGAAGGCAACCGCCACGAGCGGTACCGACGCAAAGGCAGCGATTCCGGCCACCATTGGGACGCGGCCGCGGCGATTGCCGGTGGCCCGCATCAAGGAACGGAACAGGTAGTAGCCACCGACCGCGCCGACCAGCGCCATGTTCACGATGTTGAGCCCGAGAGCCGACAGCCCTCCGTCGGCAAAGACGAGCGCTTGGACAATGAGGACAATGCTCATCACCATGTATCCGGCGGCCGGGCCGACCAGCACGGCGGCAAGCACAGCGCCGATGAGGTGACCGCTCATGCCGGGGAGGACGGGGAAGTTGACCATCTGGGCCGCAAAGACGAAGGCGGCAACCAGGGCGGCCATCGGAACAAGACGCTCCGTGAGGTAGGAGCGGGCCCGGCGCACTGCAACGCCGAAGCCCCCGGCTGCTACCACGCCTGCGGCCGCCGAAACACTGGGGTTGATGAACCCATCGGGTATGTGCACGCCGTCCTCCTATTGCAACTCCCTTGCAATAGGAACTCTAGCGACCGTGCGAGCCATGGCGCGCCGCCGGCCCGCGGACCACTAGGTTTGGCGGGGCCAACCTGGAGGCACGGATGACCAAAGTTCTCGTGTTCGACGTCAACGAGACCCTGCTCGATTTGGGGGCCCTCGACCCTCACTTCGAACGCATCTTCGGCGACGCTGCGGTGCGTCGCCAGTGGTTCGGACTCGTGCTGCGCAACGCGTTGACCCTCACCATCATCGGCGACTACCACGATTTCGTCACCGTCGGCGGCGCTTCACTCGAGATGGTCGCCGCCTCGCGCCAGGTGGCTGTGTCGGCAGCCGATCGTGCTGCCGTTGCCGGCACCATGGCCGCTCTCCCCCCTCATGCCGATGTCGCCCCGAATCTCGAGCGTCTCGGCGCCGCGGGGTTGCGGATCGCAGCGCTGACAAATTCGCCACAGGACGCGGCAGAGACCCAACTCGCCAATGCGGGGATCGCCCACGCCTTCGACAAGATCATGTCGGTGGCGCCAGCCGGACAGTTCAAGCCCGCGCCGGCGGTCTACCAGATGGCCGCCGATCGGCTCGGCGTGACCACCGCCAGGATGCGCATGGTGGCCGCTCACGACTGGGACATCGCCGGAGCCATGCGGGCCGGCTGTGCCGGCGCCTACATCACCAGACCGTCGATGGTGATCAATCCGCTCTTCCCGCCGCCCGACATCGTCGGACCTGACCTCACCGCGGTAACGGATCACATCCTGCAACGAGGTGGCTGACGGCCTCCTAGCCGCCGTGGGGGACGACGACTTCCACCGCATGTTCATCGACATCGGGATACAGGAACCGCACCGCAACCACCGCCAGGACCATGCCGACGATCTCGGCGACAACGAACCCGGGCGCCGATGCGGGGGCGATGCCGGCAAACGTATCCGAGAACATCCGACCCACGGTCACCGCCGGGTTGGCAAAGCTGGTCGATGAGGTGAAATAGAACGCACCGACGATGTAGGCGCCGACGGCAAAGGGAGCAACGCCGTGCCGGCCCGAGCGAACCACACCAAAGATGACCATGAGGAGCCCAAAGGTGGCAACGACCTCGGCCAACCAGAGGTTGACGCCGGTGCGGTCGGTGGTCGACCAGGCTATGGCGTCGAGATCAAACATCAGGTTCGCAATCATGACGCCGAGGATTCCGCCGCCGAGTTGCGCCCCAACGTAGGCAAGAGCTTCGCTGCGGGGCAGACCACCAAACCACCAGTCGGCGCCCGTCACAACTGGGTTGAAGTGTCCTCCCGAAAGCGGGCCAAAGGCGAGGATGAGAGCCGTGAGCAGAGCGCCCGTGGCCAAGGCGTTTTGGAGCAGCTGGAGCCCGGAATCCGAGGTCAGCCTGCTGGCCATGATGCCCGAACCCACGATCCCGGCAAGCAAGAACGCTGTGCCGACGAACTCTGCGGTAACCCTCCTCCCCACGGAGACCTGCTGTTCAGGCAACGGGGGTGACTTCCAACTCGGCCAGCAGCCCGCGGATCCTGACCTCGATCTCATCGCGGATCGGACGCACCGCGTCGATCCCGGCACCGTGGGGATCGTCGAGTTCCCAATCGAGGTATCTCTTGCCCGGGTAGACCGGGCACGTGTCGCCACACCCCATTGAGACGATCACGTCGGCGACGCGTACCATGGAGTCGGTCCACTTCTGCGGCTGAGCCGAGGCGATATCGATGCCGACCTCGGCCATCGCCGCAACGGCCACCGGATTCACCTCACTACCGGGGTTCGAGCCTGCCGAATACACCGCGACCGCTCCTCCCGAAAGGTGCCGAAGCCACCCAGCCGCCATCTGCGACCGCCCGGCGTTGTGGGTGCAGAGAAACAGAACCGAGGGTTGGTCGGGCATGTTGTGCATGCTACCCAAGGCAGCGTGCCCAAGTCGTGGAGGATCCAGAATGCTCTGTTCGCCATCGCCGATCACTCGTATCATGGGAGGAACAAGCAAGGAGTCAAGATGGGCCTCATCGTCTTTGGCGTGGCCGTTCTCCTCATCGGCGTGGCGCTGGCCTCCAACTCCCTCGACCTGGTGGATCGCCTTGCCGCCCATTGGCCGTCGCGGTACTCGCGATCAAGCGGGGGTCTCATGGCTTCGACCAGTTTCCTGATCCGCTTTGTGTCGCTGCTGGTCGCTGCCGCCGGCGCCGCCATCGTCGTTTCCAGCCTCTTCTACCGCTGACCTGGACATACACCGCGTTTGACATCTTGATTTGAGGTGCCACTATCCCCGCCACCGATGCAGACGATGGCTGGACCGCTCTACATCGCCTCCCTCCTCCTCATCGTGGCGGGGGCACCAAAGCTCGCCCGTCCCGACGAGACGGCGCGAGCCCTTCGCTCTGTCGGCTTGCCCGGATCTCCTCTGCTGGTACGGCTCATGGCGTTGGCCGAGATCACGATTGGGGGCTACGCCCTGCTGTTCGGCGGCAGCACCAGTGCTCTCCTCGTCGCCATCGTGTACCTCGGATTCGCCGGCTTTGTCGGGTATGCCCTCGCCAAGGGCGGCGTCGTCGCCTCGTGCGGGTGTTTCGGGCGTGACGACACCCCGCCGACATGGGCGCACCTCATCCTCAACCTTGCCGCGGCCGCCGTTGCGCTTGGTGCCGTCGCGGCTCCGGTGACGGGCATCATCGACGCGATCTCCAACGACCCCCTGGCCGGCCTCGTCCTTGTCGCATTTGTGGCGCTGGGCACGTGGTTCGCATATCTGATCCTCAACGTCCTACCCACCGTCATCCCAGTGAGGGCCGAAGCATGAGTCGCCGCCTTGCAGAACGAACCGCTCGAGCGCTCGGTGGAGAGCACAGCCGCCGCTCCTTCCTGGCCAGGGTCGCTGTCGTCGGCTCGGCATTGCTGACCGCGCCACTCGACTTCATCCTGCGCCCGATGACGGCCTATGCCGCAGTGTGCGGTCCGTACTCCGAATGCTCGAACGGCTACACCATCTTCTGTTGCACCACCAACCGGGGCATCAACCGCTGCCCGCCCGGGATGTTCGTCGGCGGCTGGTGGCGGGCGGATAGTTCGACCTATTGCTGTGACGGGAACGGCAATCCGAAGGCCCGCTACTACATCGATTGCCATCCTCAGTGCACTTGCACCAACGGATGCGAGAACGGCCGCTTCTGCAATCCGTCGTGCATCTCCTGCCGATGCCGATGCAACGAGACGACCTGCGACCGGCGACGGGTGTGCTGCAACTACTTCCGCTACGGCCAATGCCATACGGAGATCGGATGCAGCGGCCCGGTTGCTTGCCGGGTAGTGACTTGTGTGCCGCCGTATCAGTTGTTCGACGACTGCGGGACCTCGCTGCGGATCGATAACCAGACCGGTCAACAGACCGCGCCATGCTTGGCGGGAGACTGCAGATGACCGCCCTCATCATCGCCGAGGCTGCTGTGATCCTCCTGCTCGGCCTGCTGGTGGCGAGCCTGCTACGCAGCCACGCCGAGATTCTCCGCCAACTCGACAGTCTGGGAGCGGGCCTCGAGCACGATCACGACCAAGGCACGCCGGACCTCAACTTCGCCCCGTCCGTGGCGACCCCGCGCGGCGAAGTGATCCAGGCCCACGACATCTCGGGCACCGGACCGGAGGGTGATGGCATCGGGATCCGAGTGCTCGGCGCCAAACAGAAGACACTGCTCGCCTTCCTCTCGAGCGGATGCCTCGGCTGCGCCGAATTCTGGGAGACGTTCGACAAGGGTCCCGAGGGTCTCGGCGCCACCCGCCTCGTCGTGCTCACCAAGGGTGACAACGAGGAGAGCCCATCCCGCATCGCCAAGCTGGCGTCCGGCGACTACCCCGTGGTCATGTCCGATCAGGCCTGGAACGACTACCAGGTACCGGGCTCGCCCTACTTTGTTCTCGTTGATGGAGCGACCGGATCGATCGCCGGCGAAGGGTCGGCCAGCACCTGGGACCAGTTGCTACGCCTGATGGGTGAAGCCCTCGACGACACCAAGAAGCGCAGAGGGCGCAAAGCCCGCGCCGACGCCGATCGTGAGGACGTCGTCGACCGCGAGTTGCTGGCTGCCGGCATCTACCCCGGTCACCCCAGCCTTTACCCGGACCAAGATCAAGAAGACGAAAAGCAGTGACAAGCGTCGGGATCATTGTCGCCGGGGTCGTGATCGCCGCCGCTGCCGCGATTCGGTCCAGTTGGTCACCGTGAGGAGAGTCGATGCTGGCCAGCATCACCCCGCTCGGTGAGCAGGGACGCGAAAGAAACTGGGCGACGACGGCGGCGTTCTACTTCGCTGGTTCGATCGCCGGGGGTGCAACGGTCGGGATCACGCTCGGGTGGCTCGGCAGCCTGATCCCCGAGTCCGTCCGGCCTCCGACAGCGGCGGTTGCCGTGGTGATCGGCGTCCTCGCCTTGATCGTCGCCGCCGTCGAGATGGGATGGATCGGCATCCCCCTGCCGACCGTCCACCGCCAGGTCAACGAAAACTGGCTCGATACCTATCGCGGCTGGGTCGTCGGCTTCGGTTTCGGCTACCAACTTGGCCTGGGCTGGGCCACCATCGTGCCGACCGCTGCGATCTACCTCATGTTCCTCATCGAATTCCTGACGTTCTCGTGGCAGGGTGGCCTCATCATTGGCATCGCTTTCGGGTTCGCCCGGGCGCTGCCGCTGCTCTCGACCCGCCGGGTTACCACCGCCTCGGGGTTGCAGGCCCTGCACCGTAGGGTCGAAGCGTTCGCCCATCCCATGAACAACGTGCTGGCGGCATCCTGTGCGATTGCCGGTACCACCGCATTACTCGCTGGGGTGGCCGCGTGAGAGTTGAAGCCCACGGCCTGCGCGCCGACACCCCAATTGGCTGGGAGGTGCGGATCACCAGGCACCTGCCCCGCGAGCCCGAGGATGTCTCCAAGCCGGTTCTGCACGCCGGCACCTTCCCGCTTCCCGAGGGACGGGGCGACTTTGGCAGCCGCGCCGTCGAAGTGATGGGACCGAGCGACGTGTTCGTCTCACTCCTCGAATACGGCGACGAGGCGGTCAACTCGGCCCTGTTCTCGCCCGGCACGCTGCCCCGTCGCATCGATCCGGACCGCTTCGGCACCAACCGCCTCCAACGCTGGATCCCCAACCAGGCCGGTTATCAGGACTTCTTCACGGAGAACGGTCGGGCCTTCTGTCTGTACGTCGTCATCGGTAGCTACGGAAACCGCGAAGAGCTGGCGCGTCGCGCCGACCAGTTGTTGGCAACGATCAAGATCACGTCCGCCTACCCACCGGGTATCCTATGAGGCAGCTGACGCAGCTGATCGGCTTGGTGGTGCTCACCCTGATCGCCACCGCGGCGCCTGCCGCCGCCGACAACGCCGACGACGACTTCGCCTTCCTGACCTTCCAGCAGGACGACTTCTACTACGAGTTGAAGATCACCAACGGCGCCGGCAGCAACGACCGAGCACCGCTCAGCCGGCCGATCATCGGCCGCCCGGCGTTCTCCCCGGACGGCACTCGGATCGCCTTCTCCGGCCCCATCACCGACGGGACCGATGGCCGCTGGGCGATCTACCTCGTCAACGTCGACGGCAGTGGCCTCGAGCAACTCACCGACCCTCCACTCGGCGACTTCGATCCGGCGTGGTCCGCCAACGGCAATTGGATCGCCTTCAGCCGCAACACCGAGGGCAACATGGATCGCGACACGTGCTGCACCATCATGCGGATACGGGTCACCGGGAAGGGCGAGAAGAGGATCCCCGGAACGCGCAGCGGGATAAGCCCGGCGTGGGACCCCTCGGGCTCACGCCTGGTTTACGAACGCCAAGACGGCATTCATGTCACCTCCCTGGATGGAACCACCACGCTTCATTTGGCGGGCGGTGACGCCGGCCAGCCGGCCTGGTCGCCCGACGGCCTCAGAATCGCATACGTACGCTCCGGTGGCGCCGGCTGGGAGGTCGTCGACGAACCCGCCGATGGGGGTGCGGTGAGGGTCCGGGAGACGTCCAACCATCGCTTGGAGTCTCCGGTGTGGGACATCGACAGCGAGACCCTCTTCTACGTGCGGTATAGCGGCGAAGGCTACGAAGGAAGGGCCAACACATCCGTCCGGCGCGACGATTCCAAGGCCCCGCAGACGCTGTTCTCGGACTCCAAGGACATCGTGATGCTGGCACATGCCCCCCGTCCCGACCTGACGTGCGACATCAACGGTGATGGCTTTTCCGATGTTGCCATCGGTGCACCGGACGACGATGAGCCGGGCCCCGCCAACGCCGGAGCGGTCAACGTGCTCTATGGATCGCCAACCCGCCTCGAGAGCACCGGCAACCAACTGTGGCACCAGAACTCGGCCGGTGTCATAGGCCTCGCCCGAGTCGACGACCATTTCGGAGCCGCCGTGACCTGCGGCGATTTCGACGGCGACGGGTTCAGCGACGTCGCCATCGGGGCTCCGGGCCACAGCGACGACAGCGGCGAGGTCAGCGTGTTGTACGGAACCCCATCGGGGTTGAGTGCAACCGGTGATCAGCGGTGGACGGCGGACAGCCCCAATGTCAAAGGCCCGATGCGGGCCGGGGACGGGTTTGGCTCCGCATTGACGACCGGCGACTTCGACGGCGACGGCTTCGACGACCTCGCCATCGGAGTGCCCGGGGCGAACTCGGGGCGGGCTGGGGCCGGCGCGGTCAACGTCCTCTATGGATCAGCCAGCGGCCTCAACACCGCCGGAAACCAACGGTGGAAGCAGGACCACCCCGACATCATCGGTGCGGCTCAGCCCGGAGACGCCTTTGGTTCTGCGGTGGCGGCAGGGGACTTCGACGGGAACGGGAGAGATGACCTCGCCGTAGGCGTGCCGCTGGAGAACATCGCCGGGATCAAGGATGTGGGCATCATCAACGTCATCTACGGAAGCGGAGCAGGGCTCCGGGCCGCAGGCAACGGGATGTGGCACCAACGCAAGACCAAGATCGAAGGAAGCGCCCAAGCCGGAGACAACTTCGGGTCTGCCCTTGCCGTCGGTGACTTCGACGGCGACGATCGGGACGACTTGGCTGTCGGCGTGCCCTTCGACAATCTCAGCGGAGCGTCCGACGCCGGAGCCGTCAATGTCCTGTACGGGAAGAACGCCGGTCTGGTCGCCGCCGGCAATCAACTGTGGAGCCAGGCGAGCCCCGGGATCAGCGGAGCCGCCGGGGCAGGCGAACACTTCGGTGAAGCCTTGACGTCTGGTGACTTCGATGGCGACGGTGAAGACGATCTTGCCGTCGGAGTGCCTGGGGACAACAACACCAAGGGCGGAGTCAACGTCATCATGGGAGCCGGATCCGGACTGGTTGCCGCCGGCGACCGCCTTTGGCATCGGGACTCCGCCGGCATCCTCGGCGTCGCCCGCAGCGGCGACCGATTCGGATCGGCCGTCACCGTCGGCGACTTCGGCGGTGGCGGGTTCATGGACCTCGTCATCGGTGTTCCGTTCGACCGTGCCGGAGGCAAGAACGAGGCCGGCGCCGTCCATGTCATCTACGGATCGGGCATCGGATTGACCGCCAACCGCGACCAGGTGTGGCACCAGAACTCGGCCGGCATCCTCGGTGCCACTGGAGTCGGCGACCACTTCGGCGCCGCCCTCCGCTGACAGCCGCCGCGCACCTGGCATAATCGGCCACCAACGCCACGAGCAGTGGAGCGGCAGTGATTATCGCCCTACAAACCATCGACCCCGGTGTGGTCGACGAACTCATCGATACCCGCTCCGTCACGGGCTGGGACTATCTGTGGGCCTTCCTCACGGTGGTCACCGCGTTCCTCGTGGCCTGGCTGGCCAAGAAGGCCCTGGGCCGAGGCTTGAAGGCGTTCGAGGGCATCCCGCCGCGGATCGCCAGCCTGATCACCACGGCAACCACCTGGTCGATCCGACTGCTCGGCGTCGTATTTGCGCTCCCCTTCCTCGGCGTCGATATCGGCCCGGTGGTGATCTTCATCATTGTGATCCTGGCGCTGCTCGTGATCGCCGGGAGGGTCATCCTCGAGAACTTCAGCGCCGGCTTGATCCTCCAGACGCGGGCTCCATTCAAGGTTGGGGACGAGATCACCAGCCTGGAGTATTCGGGGAGGGTCGAGGACATCAACGGCCGATCGGTGGTGATCACATCCGATAGCGGCGAGCGCGTCGCGATCCCCAACCTGTCGGTACTCTCGAACCCGATCGTCACCCTGACCGCCCACGAGCACCGTCGCTCCGAACTCGTGGTCGGCGTCAAGTACGGAACCGATCTCGACCGGACCAAACGTGTGCTCGAGGAGGCCGTGACCGCATCCGCCGGAGTCGCCGCCGACCCGCCTGCCGAAGCGTATGTCATCCAGTACGCCGACTCGTCCATCGACTTCCTGGTTCGCTTCTGGCATGCCTCCAACATCCTGTCCGGCTTCACCGTCACCGACGAGGTGGGCCGGGCCGTCAACCGCGCGCTCAAGGAACACGGCATCGTCATTGCCTTCCCGCAGCGCACCCTCTGGTGGGGTGACCGCCAGGACCGAGACGGGAACGACCCCAAACCCGCCTGACGAGGGTTTTGGCGGACAATGGCGCAGGATGTTGCGCTCATGTCCGCCAAAACCCTATGCTGGTCCGAGGCCGTGAACGCAGAGTCATGCGTCGCGGCCAATGTCTGTCAGGACCGGCAACGGTCGGAGCGATCAAAGGAGCCATCCCATGGTGCGGCAACTGCCGAACACCGCGGCGAGCCCGGCTCTCCTCGCGGCGAACTAGCTCTACCTCGGTAGAGCGTCACTGAGCCATCGCCGGCGGCCATCCCCGCCTCCGTTTCTGTACGCCTTGGAAGCACTCTCTTGCTCCCTGGACGAAAGACCAGCCATGATCCCGGTCCGCGCCTACCTCAGACTGCTTGTTGACTACCTCCGCCCGCAACGGGGCCGGGTTGCGCTGCTCGCCGTGCTCCTACTCATCGTCATTGCGCTGCAACTGCTCAACCCACAACTGATCGCCCGCTTCCTCGATGGCGCCGTCGCAGGCGCATCGATCAGCGAACTACTCCCCTACGCCGTTTGGTTCATGATCATCGCCGTTGTCCACCAGGGGCTCTCGGTGCTGGCCACCTACCTCGCCGAGGAGGTCGGCTGGACGGCGACCAACCAGATGCGGCGGGATCTCGCCGAACACGTCATGGACCTCGACATGACGTTCCACAAGCAGCACACCCCCGGTGAGCTGATCGAACGGATCGACGGCGACGTCACCGCGTTGTCCAACTTCTTCTCGGCGTTTGTGATCAAGGTCGTGGCCAACTTCCTGCTGATCCTCGGGATCCTGGTCCTGCTGTGGCGCGAAAACGTCTGGGTTGGCCTCGGCCTGACGATGTTCTCGATCGTCGCGATGACATCCATGTTGCTGACCCAGGCCAGGGCCGTGCCGTGGTGGACGGCGGCACGCGCCCAACGCGCCTCCTTCTTCGGATTCCTCGGTGAACAACTCGGGGGAACGGAAGACACCAAGGCCAACGGCGGGGTCGGCTACATGATGCACCGCTTCACCAACACGATCCGGGCCTGGCGCCCCACCGAAGTCCGGGGCCGCATGGGCTTCTCGATGTTGTGGGGTGCCAGCATCGGCTCGTACGTCGTCGGAACCGCACTGGTGTTCTGGCTCGGCTCTGTGCTCTTCAGCAACGGCGCCTTGACCATCGGTTCCGTCTACCTGATCTTCCACTACACCGAAATGACCCGACACCCGATGGAGCAGATTCGGGCCCAGATGGAGGACTTCCAAAAGGCCGGTGCCGGGATCGCCAGGGTCGAGGAGCTGTTTGATCGCTCCTCAACGCTGCCCAAGGCAGGAACCGTCGCGCTCCCGGCCGGTCCGCTGTCGATCGAGTTCGAGGATGTCACTTTTGCCTACGACGACGGCGACGGGCACGCCGACCGCGTGATCCACGCCGTCAGTTGTGCGATCGGAGCCGGCCGGATCGTCGGCGTTCTCGGCCGCAGCGGCTCCGGTAAGACCACCCTGGCTCGCCTGCTGACCCGGCTCTACGACCCGCAGGAGGGCGTGGTTCGCCTCGGCGGAGTCGCCGCCCCAGAGGCGGACGTCGCCGACCTCCGCCACCACGTCGGGATGGTCACCCAGGATGTTCAACTCTTCCGTGCCTCGGTGCGGGACAACCTCACCTTCTTCGATGAGTCGGTGAGCGACGACCAGCTCCTGGCCGTGATCGACGAACTCGAACTGACCCCGTGGCTCGACTCGCTCAGCGCGGGTCTCGACACCGACCTCGGCGCCGGTGGCGGCGGCCTCTCCGCCGGCCAGGCCCAGCTGCTGGCCTTCACCCGCATCTTCCTGAAGAACCCGGGGCTGGTGATTCTCGATGAGGCTTCCTCCCGCCTCGATCCGGCAACCGAGGCCATGATCGAGCGCGCCGTCGGCAAGCTGCTGACCGACCGCACCGGGTTCATCATCGCCCACCGGCTGGCCACAGTGTCCCGCGCCGACGACATCCTCATCATCGAAGACGGCCACATCATCGAATTTGGCCCCCGAGTCGAGTTGGTGCGCAACCCTGAGTCACATTTCTCGCAGCTGTTGGCGACCGGGATGGAGGAGGTGCTCGCATGACCGCCACGACCCCCACGGACAAGCGGGCCGCCAACCCAACAGGCCGGGCGATGCTGCGGCTGATGCGGGCCTTCCCGTGGCGCTACGGCGCCAATGTGGTCCTGTGGACCGCCATCTGGACGATGCCGATCATCCCCGGCCTCATCGTCGCGGCCTTCTTCACCGGGCTCGAGGAAGAGCCGGCGGGTTTCAACGTTGCGACGTTGATTGCGGCTCTGCTCGCCTACGGCGTCGCCCGCATCGTTGTGATGTTCATCGGCATGTGGAACGACGCCAACTTCGTGTTCCGCGTCGGCAGCTTGATGCGCCGCAACATGCTGGAGCGCATCTACGAACTCCCCGGGGCCCAGGCCGTCGACCATTCGTCGGGCGAAACCATCACCCGCTTCCGCGAGGACGTTGAGCACACTGAGGAAGCCGTCACCTGGACGGTAGACATGATCGGCTCTGCGGTCTTCGCCGTCATTGCCTTGACCATCCTGTTGACCATCGATGTGAGGATGACCCTGCTCGTGTTCACGCCGCTCGTCATCGTGATCGTGATCGCAGAGCGGGCGGGTACCCGTATCCGGCGTTACCGAGTCGCGGCCCGCGAAGCCACCGGAAGGATCACAAGCGTTATCGGCGAGATGTTCGGTTCGGTGCAGTCGATCAAGGTCGCCGGGGCAGAACGCAGCGTCATCCACCACTTCGCCGGGCTCAACGACGAGCGGCGTCATGCCATGGTGCGTGATCGGGTTCTGACGGCTTCGCTCGAGTCGGTGTTCTGGAACACGCTGAACATCGGCACCGGGCTGATCCTGATCCTCTCTGCGGAAGCCATGGGCAACGGGGAGATGACCGTCGGCCAGTTTGCCCTGTTCGTGTATTTCCTCGACTTCGTCTCCTACTCCGTGTTCTTCGTCGGTCTGTTCCTGGCGCGCTTCCGCCAGGCGGGCGTATCGGTAGATCGGATGGTCGAACTGATGAGAGGCGGAACCTGGCGCGACCTGACCCAAAAGCACGGGCTCGGTCTCGACGGCGACGTCTCACCCCAGGCCACTCCTCAGCGCACCGCGGCCGATCGCCTGGATCGCCTCGTGGTCCGTGACCTCACCTTCCACTACCCGAACAGCGACGCCGGCATCGACGAGATCGACCTGACCATCGAGCGCGGCAGTTTCACGGTGGTAACCGGGCGAATCGGATCCGGCAAGACAACGCTGCTGCGCGCCCTGATGGGGCTGGTCCCGCCGCAGCGAGGTGTCATCAGTTGGAACGGGGTTCCGGTCGATCGCGCCGACGAGTTCTTCGTTCCTCCCCGATCTGCCTATACGCCCCAAGTGCCCTCCCTGTTCTCGATGAGCCTGGAAGACAACCTGCTCCTCGGGTTGCCGGATGACCCCGCGGCCGTGGCCGGCGCCATCCGCTCGGCTGCGCTCGAGCGCGACCTGGAAACCATGCCGGACGGACTCGCCACCATGGTGGGCCCCCTCGGTATGCGACTCTCCGGCGGGCAGGTCCAACGAACGGCGGCGGCCAGGATGTTCGTCCGTCGGCCGGAGCTGTTGATCTTCGACGACCTGTCGAGCGCCCTCGACGTCGACACAGAACGCACCCTTTGGGAACGTCTCTTCACCGACCAGGCCGAGGCGACCGCACTGGTGGTCTCACACCGCCATCCCGCCCTGAAGCGGGCGGACCAGATCGTGGTGCTCAAGGACGGGCGAATCGACGCAATCGGTGATGTTCCCACGCTCCTGGAATCGAACGACGAATTCCGCCACCTGTGGGCCGGCGACTACGACCACTGAGCCGGATGCGGCACTCTCAAGGTGCCCACTCCTCTTGCCGATCCTTGTGCCTACGATGGCGCGTACGTGCGGCGCGGCGAAGGGACAACGCATTGGAGGAGCAGGTCGGGGACCCCGACAGCACCCACACCGACGGGGAGGCAGACGAAGCCGCGCCGTCCGACTACCTCGAGTCGCTTCGGGCGCGCTTCGACGAACTCGCTTCGCGTATCGAGGCCGCCACGCAAGAGTCGCTCGAACGCACCCAGTCGATACTGACCGAACCGGAAGCAGCCGAGCCAGACGCCGATCCGACCCCGGCGGTGGCACCCGCTACACCGGCCGCGGATGTCGACGAACTCTCCACCGAGGACGTCGCCGTCACCTCTGAGCAGCAGGAAACAGCCACTTCCGATGCCGCGCCCGACGCCGGGAGCGACCCTGCGCCGGAAGAGATGAGCGAGAGCCGATTCCACGCCCCGCCGCCGAGTGTCGACCGCCAACCGCAGCCCACCACGGAGGCACCCGTTCAACCCGCGGCACCGGAGCCGGAAGCTCCGCACATGCCTGAGAAGGACTCGCCGACCGCCGAAGACACCGCGGCCGTTGGATCGGTTGCCGACGACGCAGACCTCGACGCGTGGGATGAAACCGCACCGCCCGCCGAACCCGTCCGGGCACCGCGGTCGAGCCCCACTCCGTCGGCAACCGCTGGTCGCGACCTTTCTGATCCCCAGACGCTTGGCGCCCAGTTGCGCAGCCGCATGCGTCCGGTCGCCGATCCGCATCCCCGCCGCAAGATCATGGTTCGCGTGCTCATCGTCGTAGTCCTCCTCGCGATTGCCACGGGAGTCGCGTGGTGGTTCCAGGGCAGCGGCGACGATGCCGCACCCGACGAGGCGCCCACTGAGCAGACACCACCAACCACCGCTGCGAGCGATGCGGGGCCTCTGCCGACGGACAATCAGCCTGCGGACACCCAAGCCGCAGCAACCCAGGCCCTGATCGACAGCGCCATATCGGATGTCACCGTCACCATCGACGAGGGGACTGCCGTACTCACCGGGTCGGTCGATTCAGAGGAGGCAAGGGCCACAGCGGCTGACGCAGTCGCCTCAGTCCCAAGGGTGAGCGCAGTCGACAATCGTCTCGTCGTAGAGCCCCCACCACCGTTCGATCCGGCCGAAATACCCGCTGCTGCCGAGCAAGCCAGGGACGACACCGGGTTCGGCCACCTCGGTGTCACTGTGATCGATGGGACGGCGACCATCACCGGGGTCGTCCCGATCGAAGACCTCGACGGCGGGTACTTCGCGTACACCGCGCCGCTGCGAGAAGCGTTGTTGGCCATCAACGGGATCAACGCCGTGAGGACTCGGCTCCAACTGAGCGGCGAAGCCGCCAAGCTCAGCCGAGACCTCGACGCGCTCTTTGAAGCCACGCCGATCGTCTTTGCTGCCGGGAACACTGCGCTCACACCCGAGGACGAGCTCGTGCTTGATCAGGCGGCCGCCATCATCGCCGACAACCCCGGCTTGCGAGTCATCGTCACCGGCCATCCCGATCCGGCTGGTGACGCCGCGATCAATGAAACCCTGGCCCTGGAACGAGCCAGCGCGGTCGTGTTGTATCTGGTCGGCGACGGCATTCCGGCGACACGACTGATCGCCGCCTCCGGACCCGAAACCGGCGTTCGGGTCGTAATGGAGGTGGCTCCGTGAGCCGGCTGCTGGGAGGAGTGAGTCTGGCCGTCGTGCTCGCGCTCGCAACTGCCGGCTGCAGTGGCTCCGATCAATCGGACTCTGTGAACACGCCAACAACCAGCACCACGGCAACGAGGACGGCCACAACCGCCACGACCGCGGCCCCGGCCACAACAACCACGACCGCCGCGGTTGACGACGGCATCGAGACCGACGGTGACACCGTCACCGCCGACACCATCTACGTAGGGCTCCTGGCGGATCTGAGCGGCCCACTGTCGAGCAACGATGTCGACTTGGTGGATGCCCAGCTCGTCTTCTGGAGTGACCTCAACGAAACCGGGGGCATTGCGGGTCGCCAAGTCGAGCTCCTCATCGCCGACACCGGCTCTGACCTTGCCGCCCACCAAGCGGCCTACGAGCGGCTGAAGAGTCGGGTGGTGCTCTTCTCGCACACCGTGGGATCGCAGAACACTGCCGCCATCGCTGACGATCTCGTCGCCGATACTCGGCTCGCCGTCGCCGCCGGCTCGTACTCGGGCTGGGCGGATCCCGGTATCGGCGCCAACGTGATCGCAACCGGCAGCAGCTATTGCATCGAGGCCATGAATGGGTTGAACGCCATCGCCATCGCACACCAAGAGCAGACTGGGGCGCTGCCGATCCTGGCGATCGCCACCGACGGCACCGTGTATGGAGAGGACTCCGCCACGGGAGCTCGCATCCTGGCCGAGGAGCTCGGTCTCGAGGTTCGCTTCGACGGCGGCGGAACCATCGACCCGGTCCGGGACAACAGCGCCATTGGCGGCGAGATTGCCGGAATTGGAGCCGACTGGACGTGGCTCGCCACCGACCCGGCCTCAGCGGCCGAGATTGTTGCGGCGGCGCTCACCGAAGGGTATGCCGGAGCCTGGTCCGGTGCCGCGCCATCGTTCAGCCCACGATTGCTCGCCACCGAGCTCGGGGATTACCTGGCGGAGAACTGGTTGCATTCTGCCCTCCTGTCGCCCATGGGCGCCGAGGTTGCAGGTATGCCCGGCGTCTATGCGGCTCTCGCCGATGCCTACCCCGACCGGTATCCGAGCGACGCCCTGGTCAAGGGCTACCTCGGGTTCGCGGCAGCCAAACAGATCCTCGAACGCGCCGCCGAACTGGGAGACCTAACCCCCGAGGGTATGCTGGCGGCCCGCACCGATCTCGGAGAACTGGTTTTTGCCGGCATCAGCCCACCGACCGTGTTCGCCGACAATCCCAACGATGCGGCGACGCGAGCCACGGCTCTCTACCGACCAAACAAAGACACCTTCGACCAACAGGGTGGCCTCACCGCGACCCTGGCCGAGGGCGCGGTTTCCCCTTACGACCTTGTCGCCGACTTCGATGCATCGCCGGTCGCGGCCGAATACCGCTTCGACGGCCCCTGCTATACCGTCGTCATCCCGGAGGACGAGGGCTAGCTCATCGCCTTCTCAACGGCCTCGAGCGTCGGTTCGATCACCGTGCCCTCGATGCCAACGGAGGCGACCCCCCGCATGGCGGCCGGAGCGTCCTTCAGACCGGTTCCCGTGCTGAGGATGACAACCCGGTCCTCGGGCGCCAGCAGGTCCTCGGCAATGGCACCGACCAGCCCTGCGTACGCTGCGGCGGCCGCCGGTTCGGCAAACACGCCGGTCTGGCGAGCCATCGCGGGGATGGCAGCGAGGATCTCGTCGTCCGAAACCTCGACAAAGCCACCCTCGGTGAACTTCACCGCTCGCATCGCCTTGAGACGGTCGGCCGGAAGGCCGGCGACGATGCTGTCGGCGACACTCGAAGCGGCAATCGGCGCCTTGGTCAGCACGTCCTCGCCGCGCTCCCAGGCGTCCTCGAGAAAGTTGGACCCGCTCGCCTGCACACCGATGAGGCGCGGCATCTTCTCGATCCAGCCGAGCGCGTTGAGATCGTGGAATCCCTTGTAGAGCCCGCCGATGATGCAACCGTCTCCGACGCTGACGATGACGGCGTCGGGCACCTCCCAGTTGAGTTGTTCGGCGATCTCGAAGGCGGCGGTCTTCTTCCCTTCGCTCATGTAGGGGTTGTATCCGGTATTGCGGTTGTACCAGCCGAAACGCTTCGAAGCTTCGACACACAACGAGAAGGCATCGTCGTAGCTGCCGTCGACCAGAAACACCCTGGCTCCGTAGGCCAGAAGCTGTGCAATCTTGGCCTCAGGCGCACTGCGCGGCACGAAGATCACCACCGGCATCCCCTCGGCGGCGGCCAGCCCCGCCAGCGCGGCAGCGGCGTTTCCGGTGCTGGCCGTTGTCACCACCGCGGCTCCGGCCTCCCTCGCTTTGGCGATCGCCATTGCGCTGGCCCGGTCCTTCAGCGAACCCGTCGGGTTACGCCCGTCATCTTTGACCCACAGGTCGTGGAGCCCATACGGGTCGCCGGCGTTCGACACCCGCCACATCGGGGTCCACCCAACATGCAGGCGCGGGACCGCGGCGTGGGCCTCGATCGGCAGCAGCGGCCGGTAGCGCCACATGTTGTGGTCGAAGTCGGCGGCGAGGTGTTGCCGGGGGAAGCTCGCCGCGATCCGGTCGTACTCGTAGATGACGTCGAGTACGCCATCTATGCCGTGGTCGGGACACACGTACTCGACATCTTCGGCGTCGTACTGCTTGCCGCAGACCATGCATTCGAGGTAAAGGATGTGATCCATCAGTTGGCTGGTCCTCATTCCTGCATTAGCGATCGTGATTTGCCATGATTCTGGCGCGGCGAGGGCTTCTATACGAACGCAGCGCTCAGGGTGCGTTCACAATATCGACCGCCTCAGCCCCGGCGGGCTCGAGAGGTTCGCCGCGGCGAACGGCCTCCGCCACCGCATCAATGACTCCCTTGCTCTCCCGCCAACCCTTGATCCGCCAGGCGCGCACCCGGTAACCGTCGAACTCCTCCAGCTCGATGATCCACGGTCTCCCGGTGAGCGCCCGCAGCACGATGGTGACTCCAATGACGATGTAGAAGACCGCGTACTGGAGCAGGAACAGGACGGTAGGTACCAGCACGAAGATCACGAACAGGGCAACTGCAATCACCAGAATCACAATGAGTATGTACTTGAGGACCTTCAGCAGCAGGGCCGCGGCCCCACCGATTGCGCCACCTCCACCGCCCCCACGTTTGCCGCCACCCGACGACCTGCCCCGGCTGCCACCGCCCGACCCACCCGAGCGGCCCGATCCGCCGCTGCTTCGACCACCGCCACCACCACCCCAGCTGAACCCGCCCGACCCACCGGATCGGCCGGAACTGCCCCATCCGCCGAACCACCCGCCCCCGCGGCGCTTGGGGTCCTTGTCGCGGTAGCGGACGACGGGAGGCGTCGGCGGTTGGGTGGGTGCGGGAACACGCTCGACCCGTGGGATCGACACCTCTTCGGAGTGCGGAGGTTCGAACTGCGGTTCGCGCCGATCCACCCCGAACCGAAACCCGAAATAGCGTGGCCGAGACGCCAGCCATCGCCGACCAACGATCCATCGGGTGCCGTCCGGCCCGGTCACTTTGCGCTGCTGCACGGTCGTCCTCATGTCGCGGTGGGCGCCTCGTGGCCGCCGCCGCGTCCGTTGTACCATCTTGGATCGTCACACGGAAGGCTGGAACCATGCGACGCATCCTCGTAGTGCTGCTGGCGTCCGTGGCACTTGCAGCGCCGAGCGCTCCGGCGGCGCTCGCCGCGACGGCGGAAGAAGCCGCTGCGGGGTTGTCAGACGGGGTCTACGTCGAACCCGGCGCCGAACCGTTCGACCTCGATCGGGTCGTTGCCTCAATCGATCGAGCCGCGACGAACGGGCTCGAACTCACCGTCGTGGTACTCGCCGACTCTCGAGTAGATGCCGTGCCCTTCGCGGCCCAGGTCAACGATCTTGTTGCCGGGACGATCCTCGTCTTCACTCCGGCTGCGTACGGCGCCTCGAGCGATTCGCTCTCGCAAGGTGAGATGGACTCAGCGCTGACGGCGGCCGACGACGAACTCTCCGGCCCATCCATTGCCGATGGGGTCGACGCGTTTGTCGACGCGGCTCTCACCGAAACGTCGTCGACCAACTGGGGACTGATCCTCGCCGGCATCGCCGCGGTGTTGCTGATCGTTGGTCTTGGGGGGCGCTACGTCGAACGGCGTGCCGCGGCAAGCCGCAAGGAGAAAGCCCTCAACCGCCGCTGGGCTCAGCTCGAGGCTCGCGCCGATGCGCTGTCAGACCCCGTCCTCGACCTATCGACCAAGGTCCAGATCGACGGCCGGCCGCAACTCACTACAGAGTTCCGCGAGGCCTCGAATCGTTACGGTGACATCCAGAGAAGGCTCGAGCGCCCACCCTCGGATCAATCCGCAACCGAGATCGAATCGGAACTCGGTGAGCTCGAGACCCAGATCGCTGCCCTGGAACAGCAACTCGCCAATACCTAGCCGACCAAGATGCCGAGTGGTCCTGGTCGGATGGGCCGTTCTGCCTTTGGCGACATGGCGGGAGCGTCGTAGCGTTGGAGAATGATCAGGACCGTGGGGCTCGTTCTCCAGCTGATAGTGGCCATGGTTGTCGCCCTCGTCGCTCGTGTGGTTCGCCGCATCTTCTCAGGCCCCGCCGTCCCCGGCTGGGGTTGGGATGTGGAACTCAAGGCCGTGGCGTTGCGGTCCTTCATCATGGCGGCGGCCACCCACCCCGATCCGCTCGCCCGGGCCAAGCTCGAGGGCAAGCTCGACCCGCCGCTCCCACGGCCGTTGCGCCTTGCGATGCGGATCGAGCACACCGCGGTGGCCGGAGTTCCGGTCGAGCGACAAATCCGCAACGGCGCCGGGACGGACCTAACCGACACGGCGACCATCCTCTACTTCCACGGTGGCGGCTATCTCGCCGGAAGTCCGGCAACCCATCGTCGCTTTGTCGCCAACCTCACCTGGGCCGTCGGCGGGTCTGCCGTAGTACCCGACTATCGGCTGGCCCCCGAACACCCATTCCCAGCCGCCGGTGACGACGCCATCGCGGTGTACCGCTCCTTGCTGGCCGGCAGCACCGACCCGAACCGGATCGTCATCGCCGGCGACTCCGCCGGTGGCGGACTCGCCCTGGCCACGCTGCTGCGGCTGCGCGACGCGGGCGACCCGCTCCCCGCCGGCGCCATCGTGTTCTCTCCGTACACCGACCTCGAGCACACCGGCAACTCGATCTATCGCAACATGGCCACCGATTACTTGCCGCTTCTCCACCCAATCCGCCCTCTTCACGAGTACCTCGGCGATCACGATCCCAAGGATCCCTACGCCTCGCCGATGTACGGCGACTACACCGGGATCCCCCCGCTGCTGGTGTTCGCCGGCGGACGGGAGATGATGCTCGACGACTCGGTTCGACTTGCCCGCAAGGCCCAATCCGATGGATGCGAGGTGACCCTCCACGTCGCCGACGACATGTACCACGTCTGGCCGGCACTGCTCCCCAACCACGCCGAGACCTTGAAGCTGCTGGCGATGTGCCGCGAATGGGTCACGGCGCACGACTAGAAGCGTGCAGCGCGGCGCCTGCGGCCCCACCCCGTAGCATGGCCGGATGAACAACAACACCTTGCTCACCTCAGCCCGAGACCTCCTTCCCGAAATCGTCGAGCTGCGCCGTTCGCTGCACCGCCGCCCCGAGATCGGCAACGACCTCCCTGCCACCCGCGAGACGGTGCTGGCAGCGCTCGAAGGATTGCCGCTCGAGCTTCATCTCCACGAGACGACCAGTGGAATTGTCGCTGTGCTCGAGGGCGGGCTGCCGGGTCCGGCCATCGTGCTGCGCGGCGACATGGATGGCCTACCGATGCCCGAAGACACCGGGCTCCCCTACGCCAGCGAGGTTCACGGTGCAATGCACGCCTGTGGTCATGATCTGCACACCGCGATGCTGGTGGGCGCCGCCAAGTTGCTGTCTGCCCGGCGCGGTCAGCTCGCGGGACGGGTCGTGTTCATGTTCCAACCCGGGGAGGAAGGCCACCACGGCGCCCAGATCATGCTCGACGAAGGCCTGCTCGAGGTCGTCGACCCCGCCCCGACCGGCGCTTTCGCCATCCACGTCACGGCACTCTACGAATCCGGCACCGTGCACCATCGGCCCGGGCCCCTAATGGCGTCGGCAGATGAGATGTACGTGACCCTCACCGGCCGCGGTGGCCATGCCTCGGCGCCGTACCTCGCTCAGGACCCCATCCCGGTGGCGGCCGAGATCGTGCTGGCGACCGAAACCGCCCTCACCCGACGCATCAGCGTCCTCGACCCCGCGGTCGTGACATTCGCCAGGATCGCAGCCGGCACCACCCACAATGTGATCCCCGAGACGGCCGAGCTCTCCGGGACCATCCGAGCGCTCTCAGAGGACACCCGCACCCAGGTGCATGAGATGATCGAGCGGGTCGCGACCAATGTCGCCGCCGCCCACGGCGTTGAGGCTCACCTCAGGATTCGCCCCGGCTACCCGGTAACGGTCAACGACGACGCCTTCTCACAACTCGTCACCGACGTCGCAACCGACCTCGCCGGCGAAGACGCCGTGACCCCCCTGCCCTACCCCATCATGGGCGCCGAAGACTGGAGCTACGTCTTGCAGAAGGTGCCCGGCGCCATGGTGTTCCTTGGCGCCTGCCCGCCCGAGTTGGTGCCCGGCGAGGCCCCCAACAATCACTCCAACCGGGTGCGCTTCGACGAAGCAGCCATGGCGACCGGCGTGGCCCTCTACGCCGCCGTGGCCATAGCCCATCTGTCGGCCTCCTGAGCTACAGCAGAAGAGAAAGGCGCTGTAGTGGTAGGCGTAGTCGCAATCCTGATCGTCATTCTGTTCTGCGACCGATCTCTCCGACTGCGCGATACCGCCGCAGGGCGCAAATCCGGCGGCAGGGACTGAACCGGGCGAGGTCTACCCGCTGGTGTCCGCTACGAGCGTCCCATCCTGTATGGCGCCCATGAACTCGGCGTAGTCGCTCTCGTTCTGATCGGCGTACTTCTCCGAGAACTCGGTGATGGCGTTGTCGAACACGGTGCCGGTGCCCAGGTACGCGGCGATGGCGATCGGGTCGCCGGTGCGAGCATGGCTGCGAGCCAAGGTCCAGCCACAGATCGCGGCATAGCGGGTGAGGGCCTTGCGCCCGGCCGCGTCGACATCGACCGAGCCCTTCCAGTCGCGCAACTGGCGCCAGTAGTACTCGTAACCCTGCACGCTGCCCGACCAGCCGAGGAACACGTCGCTGGCCGATTGCATCAGTCGCTGGCCCACGACCACCCGTCGCCCTGAGTTGCGCCAGCGGCTCGCCGGCAGGTGTTCCTCGAGCACCGACTTGGTTGCCTCCTTGACCTGGAGGAACAACGGGTCGGCCTCGTCGCGACCCTCGAGCAGGAGGATGTAGCAACGGGTGCCCACACTGCCCACCCCAACGACCTTGATCGCGATGTCAACCGGGCGGAAGCGATCGAGGAGCAACTGCCGGTCGCGACGCATCGTCGAGCGATACTCGTCGAAGCTCTGCCGCGCTGCCTGCCGAATCCGGTCCTGCTCCGTTGCGTCTCCGAGGTCGCGCAGCGGTACCAAGACGGGGTGGTCGGACTTGATTCGATAGGTACCGTCGACCTTCTCGGCCATCTTGCGCAATGCTTGGAGGCTGTCCTTGCTCTTGGCCTTGGTTGCCGTCTTCTTGGTGCGCTTCGCTGCCTTCTTCGCACCTCGGCTGGCGAAGGCGTCCCTGAGAGCGGCTGCCGAAAGGTGGGCGTACCAGACATCGAGCGTCCGTGTCCCGGCCATCTCGGCCATGGTCTGACGGTAGCTGGCCACTGATGTGGCCGTGATCTTGCGGTTGTCCGCGTCGGAGAAGCCTCGGTTGCGCCCGGCAATCATGAAACTAGCGGCGAGGCGTTTCACGTCCCACTCCCACGGTCCTGGCAGCGTCTCGTCGAAGTCGTTGATGTCGAAGACCAATTGCCGTTCGGGTGAGGCGTAGAAGCCGAAGTTGGACAGGTGGGCATCGCCGCACGCCTGAACGGTAAGACCGGAGTTCGGTGTCGTCGCCAGGTCGGTCGCCATGACGCGCGCCGCCCCGCGATAAAACGTGAACGCGGAAACCGACATGCGGCCCCGCCGCACCGGCACCAGCCACTGGAGCCGATTGGTGTCCTGCCCTTCGACCAGCGCCACCGGGTCGGGACGATCGGCGCCGGGTGACCAGTGGGCGTGGCTAGAGCGCGGCACCGCTTTGCGCGCCGCCTTGCCCTGGGCTCGCCGTTCTTTCGGACTGAGATGGGTCCCCTGCTGCCAGGCCTGCTCGGTCATCGTTCGCGCCCTCCGGTTCGATTTCGCTCTGGTGGAGACTATCGGATGCAACCGCCGATTTCCCAACCACTTTTACGACCGATGCGACATCCCGGCACAGTGGGGCTACTCAAGGACGTTGATTCCCTTGGCCGCGCACATGTCTTTGAGGATCTGGGGCCAGACTGTCACCGATACCTCGCCGAGGTGCGCCTTGCGCAGCAGGTACATGTACGTGCGCGACTGGCCGATGCCGCCCCCGATCGAAAGCGGGATCTCGTCGTTGAGGATCGCCTGGTGATATGGCAATTCCAGGAAGTCGACCTGCCCGGCCATCTCGAGCTGGATCCGCAGTGTCTCCTTGGTGACGCGCACCCCCATCGACGTGAGCTCGTGACGGCGCCGGGTCACAGGGTTCCACACCAGAATGTCGCCGTTGAGCCCGTGCATCGGACGGCCGTCGGCCGACACGGTCTCGCTCACCCAGTCGTCGTAGTCGGCGGCGCGCAGCTCGTGCGGATAGCCATCTTCGAGCGGCCAGCCGATGCCGTAGATGAACACGGCTGGGTACTCCTGGAGGAGTGCGGTCTCACGTTGCTTGCGGGGCAGGTCCGGGAACATCTCCAGGATGTCCTCAGCATGAATGAACCTAAGCTCCTCAGGGATCGGTGGATACTTGCTCGTTGCCAGCTGCGGGAACAGGTCCTGCACGTGCATGGCCGCCCCGTAGAGCACCTTCCAGATCTTGCGAACAACATCAGTGAGGAACTCCAGGTTGCGCTGGTCCGGGGTGATGACGCGCTCCCAGTCCCACTGGTCGACGTAGGCGCTGTGGTCGTGGTCGAGGAAGTAGTCCTTGCGGACGGCCTTCATGTCGGTGCAGATCCCCTCGCCGACTTCACAACCGAACTGCGCCAACGCGGGGCGCTTCCACTTCGTCGCCGCCTGCACCACCTCGGCGTCGATCGAGTTGGTTCCGTCGTTGGCGATGTGGAAACCCACTGGAGTCCGGGATCCATCGCGATCCAGCATGTCGTTGACACCACTCTTGACGTCGACGATGAGCGGGACCTGCACCATGAACAGGTTGAGTTCGCGGCACAGGTTCTCCTCGATGTACCCCTTGGCCGCAAAGAGTGCCGCCATCGTCTCCTTGCGGGTCAGCAGCGACTCGTAGTCCTCCGGAAGCACCTTCTCGAGTTCCGAATAGTCCCCCATCCCCGGTCCTGCCAAGTCCGCTTGCTTGCTGGTCACGGAAACACTCCTTGTGGTCGAGCGACGGACTCAGCCTGCCAACCGACCGACCGACGGACCAGGGTCGGAGTGCCCAGCAGAGGGTATCCAGTGGCCGGTAGTTGTGACCATTGCCCATGGCGGGGTGGCGACGCTTCGGGCAATCTCGTGCCAGGAACAAGGGAAGGAGCAGCGGACATGGGTGCCGAACGAGTTCGAGAGTACCTCCTCACCCACGGAGTGGCCTACGAGATCACCGAACATCCCCTCGCCTACACCGCACAGCGCGTTGCCGAGTCTGAGCACATCTCCGGCAAACAGATCGCCAAGCCGGTAATCCTGCTGGCCGACGATCGGTTCGTCATGGCCGTCGTCCCCGGTCACAAGCACGTAGATCTCGAGAAGACACGGCTCGTGCTCGGCTGCGAAGAGGTGCGCATGGCCCGCGAAGACGAGTTCGCCGCTGCGTTTGGCGACTGTGAGGCGGGTGCCGAGCCACCACTGGGCAGCCTCTACGAGATGAGGACGATCCTCGACAACCGCCTGTCGGGCGAGAAGATCACGTTCCGCGGTGGCAGCCATACCCAGACCATCACGATGGCGCTGAATGACTACCGGGAGATCGTCGCCGCCGATGTTGTCGACGTTGCCGTCGGTGAGTGACGTGGCGGCGGCCTAGCCGCCGAGCGACTCGATATAGATGACGAGCGCTGCCAGATCCTCGTCCCCGAGCGTGTCGCCAAACGTGGTCGGCATCAGCCCACTGGCGTAGCCGGCAACGATCTTGACCTCGGGATCGACAATCGACTCGAGCAGATACGGCGAATCGGCAAGCGCAGAACCTCCGCCTTCGAGCGGGCGCTCGGTCCCGGCGATGCCGAGCCACGACGGCCCTACACCGTCAGATCCGTCGGTGCTGTGACAAGCCGTGCATCCGGCGGAATCTGCCACATCGGCACCGTTGGCGTTACCCGGCGGTTGCGTCTCACTGGGTACACTCGTGGTCGCCGTCTCACCTGAAAGACCACCACCTGACGAAGCCTCCTCGTACTCGTCCCCCGAGGTCCAATACACCAGGGCGGCCAGCGCACCCCACAACAGCAGCAGACCGGCAGCTCCAAGCGCAAAACCCTTGACGAATCGATTCCAGCGGTTCTCGGGAGCCGGGGTCGTTCCTTCAGAGCCGTCTGCAGTCACGCCCTCAGGCCCTTCCTCGTGATTTGATGGTGTTGTGATGTTCCACCTGCCCGATCGTCGGGACGCATCCTAGGTAGACTGCCACGCGGCGTCGAAGTGACCAACGACCCATCTTTGTGCAATCATCCATCCAGCCGTTGACAAGCACCAGCGAGGACCACGTGGCCAAGCTCTCAGAAAACCAACTGTTCTACGTCGGAGTCGTCGCCGGGGCCCTCGCAGCCGCGGCGTTCGTGATCCCGCTGACGGTCGTCGTCAGCAATTCCCTGGGCTGATCGCAGGCCCCATCTCGGTCCGGCGCAACGCCGCCACTGGGCGCGGACTCAGCGGTTGATCGCCACGATCTCGATCTCGAAGGTGAGTGCTTCACCGGCGAGCCGATGATTGAAGTCGATCACCGCAACGTCACCGTTGATCGCAATCACCGTGACCTCCTGGCCCTGGGGGGTGAAGAGCGGGTCGCCAACCGCAAGGCCCTCGGGCAGGTCCGCCAGCGGCACCTCCTGACGGAACTCGTCGCTCGGCTCGCCGTAGGCGTCGGCCGCCTCGAGCCGCACCGTCTTGACCTCTCCGACCGCCATGCCGCGGACCGCGGCATCAAATCCGGGAATCATCTGGCCTGCGCCGACCTCGAATTCGAGCGTTTGACCTCGATCCCGTGACGAGTCGAACTGCTCACCACTGTCGAGCGTTCCGACATAGTGCACTGCCACCTGGTCTCCCCCCTGAACCACGTTTCCCTCCTGATTGGTTTGCCCGACCGTCGTCGTGACCGCCGCTTCGCCCGCCGTGGTCGTCGTCACCTCAGGCTCATTCGTCGTCGTGGATGTCACGTCGGCATCATCGCCGCCGCAAGCGGCAATGGCCAGAGCGGCTGTAGCGAACAGCACAGCAATGCGGACGCGGATCATATGAGAAGCTCCTGGTTGGAAGGCGAGGGGAAAGCCTAGGAGACTGCGCAGGATATGGGACATGGCGTCCGGGCTCAGCGCGCAGACTGAGCGGCGCGGAGCGATTTGTCGCGTCCCTATGCTTTGCGGACCAGGGAGGAGCGCAGTGATCGAGGACGCCACCGCCATGCAGCAGATCATCGACCCCACCGGTCGCGTGGTGAACGACCTGCCCCATCTCGACGACCGCACCCTGGTCGAGTTCTACCGCTTCATGAGCCTGAGCCGCCACTACGACCGCAAGGCCATGGGCGCCCAGCGCCAAGGCCGGCTCGGGACCTACGCCATGAGCGAGGGCCACGAGGCCGTCCACGTTGGGTCGGCAGCAGCCTTCGGGGCAGACGACTTCATCTACCCGGCGTACCGTCAGCACGTAGTGCAGATGATGCGGGGCATACCACTCGACGTGGTGCTCGCCTACTGGCGGGGACTCCCCAACGCAGATTGGGACGTCCACAAGTACCGAATGATGTCGGTGTCGGTCCCGATCGCCAGCCACCTCCCCCATGCCGTAGGTCACGCTTATGCCGCCCGCCAACGCGGCGAAGAGGTCGTCACCGCCGCCTACTTCGGCGATGGGGCCACCTCAGAGAACGACTTTCATTCCGGACTCAATTTTGCCGGCGTGTGGAAGACGCCGACCGTGTTCATCTGTGAGAACAACTCCTGGGCGATCTCGGTGCCATATGCCAAACAGACCGCGGCCGCCACTATCGCCCAGAAAGCCGTCGCCTACGGCATGCCCGGCATCCGGGTCGACGGCATGGATGCGCTTGCCGTGTATGCCGCAACCCGCGACGCCGTTGCCCGAGCCCGGCGCGGTGAGGGACCCACCCTGATCGAGGCTGTCTGCTATCGATACGGTCCGCACGCCACCGCAGACGATGCCAGGCTCTATCGCACCGAGGCAGAAGAGTTGGAGTGGCGCACCCGCGATCCGGTCGACCGCTACCGCCGCTTCTTGGAGGAGCGAGGTCTGTGGAACGATGAACGGGAACTCGCGCTCAGCGACGAGGCCACCGTTGAGTTCGACAAGGCAATGAGCATCCTCGACGAGACCCCGCCGCCCGAGCGCGACGATATCGTCCGCCACGCCTTCGCCAAGGTCCCCAACCTGCTCGTCGAGCAACTCCACACCACCCAGCGACGTGTCGGAGAAGTGGAGACGAGGTTTGAACCTGCCGAGGTGTGGACACCGGGACCTGAGCCGACCGTGGTGGCAGACACCGCGCCGATCACGATGGCCGAAGCGATCACCATGGCGCTCGATCAAGCCATGGCCGCCGACCCATCCATGCTGATCCTCGGCGAGGATGTCGGGGTGGCGGGTGGCGTCTTCCGGATCACGGAAGGCCTCCATGATCGCTACGGCGAGGAGCGGGTCATCGATACCCCGATCAACGAATCGGGAATCGTCGGAACCGGGATCGGAATGGCGATCTCGGGAAGTCGTACCGTCGCCGAGATCCAATTCGAGGGGTTCATGTATCCGGCGTTCGATCAGATCGCCAGCCACCTCGGCCGGATCCGTTTCCGGACCCGCGGTCACGCCACACTGCCCCTGGTGGTCCGCTCCCCCAATGGCGCCGGGATCGGAGCCCACGAACACCACTGTGACAGCCCGGAGGCGCTGTTCGCCCACATTCCGGGTGTGGTGGTCGTCGTACCGGCCACGCCATACGATGCCAAGGGTCTCCTGGCTGCGGCGCTGGCCGGCAGTGACCCGGTCATCTTCCTAGAACCGAAGGTGCTGTACCGAGCCGGCAAGGAGTCGGTGCCGTCTGCCCACTATGAGATCCCGCTCGGCACGGCACGAGTGCGGCGGACCGGCGCCGACCTGACGCTGGTGACTTACGGGGGGATGGTCCCCGTTTCGCTGCGGGGCGCCGAGGTGGCCGCCGCCGAGGGCATCGACGTCGAGGTGATCGATTTGCGCACCATCTACCCGTGGGACGTCGGCGCCGTGACGGCATCGGTCGACAAGACGGGACGGCTCTTGATCGTCCAGGAGCCCCAGCGCACCGGAGGCATCGCCGCCGAGGTAGCCGCCGAGGTGGCCGAGCGGTGTGGCTACACGCTCGAGGCACCGATCCGCCGACTGACCGCAACCGACGCCCCGTGGCCCCAATTCGCCATCGAACGCCACGCCCTCATCGACACAACTCAGGTGCTGTCCGGCATCCGGGAGACCTTCGAAGGCTGAAACCCACCATGGCAGCACTACTGCGCACCATTCGACGGGGATGGCAGATATGGCTGGGTACCTGGTGGCCGGCGTGCCGGCGTTCGAACTGTGGGGGGATAGGGCGGTTGTGTCGCAGTCGCCGCAACGGCGCCCGCTCAGACGCCGATTTGTAGAACGACCTTGCCGGTGGCACGGCGCTCCGTCAGCGCGGCAAACGCTGCGGCATGAGCCTCGAATGCATGCACTTCCACTTCAGGCAGCTCGATGACGCCACGCGCCACCAGCTCAAACAGCTCCTCGTAGTTGCGCCCCGAAGCCACGGGCTCGCGACCGACCCAGCTGCCCCAAAAGACCCCAATGATGTGCAGGCCCTTGAGGAGCGCCAGGTTGAGCGGGATCCGCGGGATGTCGCCTGCAGCAAATCCGATGACGAGGAACCGGCCATCCCACGCCGTGGCGCGCAACGCAGGCTCCGACAAACCTCCGCCTACCGGGTCGAAGACAACGTCGACGCCGTGCCCCGCGGTGAGTTCGCGGATCCGGGTCTTGAGGTCCTCCTGCAAGTAGTCGATGGTCAGGTCGGCCCCACACTCGGACGCGAACACCAGCTTCTGCTCCGACCCCGCGGCTGCGATGACCTTGGCCCCCATGGCCTTTCCGATCTGGACGGCGGCGCTGCCAACACCCCCGGCCGCGCCGAGCACCAACAGCGTCTCGCCGGGTTGGAGCCGACCTTGCTGCTTGAGGGCGTAATACGCCGTGCCGTAGGTGAGACCAAACCCGGCGCCCTGCTCAAAACCGAGGCCGGGCGGCAGCGGCATCACGGTGGTGGCCGGAACCACCCATTGTTCGGCGAAGGCGCCATACACCCCAAGCGCAACCACGGGCATACCGAGCGGTAGCTCGACCCCCGCGCCGACTGCTGCCACCACGCCGGCGGCCTCGGCGCCGGGGGAAAAGGGAGGCTCGGGCTTGAACTGGTACTGCCCACGGACGATCAGCGTGTCGGGGAAGTTGAGTCCCGCCGCCTTCACGTCGATCACGACCTCACCGGGGCCGGGGACGAGATCCGGTACGTCCCCGATCTCGAGGGCAAACTCCGGTCCCGGGTTGGTGCACAACAAGGCTCGCATCTGGTGTTCCCCTCTCCGGCCTCAGCGGAGCAACTCGTGCTCACGGTCATCGGGTAGGCATCCGTCGAACGCCGGCAGGGTGCGGCGGTACCACTCGGTACCAAACGCCATGGCGAAGGTGTCGGGGGGAAGCTGGAAGAACCACGAGTCGCCATCGATCTGGCTGGCGTGGGCCGCCATCGCCTGACGTTTCCGGCCGATCATCGTGGCGACATCAACGGCGGTAGTGAGTTCGTCGTCCGGCAGCCCAACATTCTCCATCCCGGGATCATCGAGGTCGGCCGCGGTCGCCAGCTCGTCGCCTTCGGCGCGCAGCGCGGCACTCCATTGGCGGATCAGGTCCCGATTCATGGTCGCTTCGAACACCCGCGGCGTGCCGGCCAGTCCCGCAGCCCGGTGACCGACTCTGTGCACTTGGATGTGGTCCGGATGGCCGTAGCCTCCGTGGCTGTCGTACACCGTCACCACGTCGGCTTGCTCTTCTTCGAGAATCGTGGCGACTTGGGCGGCGGCCACCTCGACATCGGCCTGCCAGA
The DNA here is from genome assembly GCA_964465915.1 of uncultured Acidimicrobiaceae bacterium. Taxonomy (GTDB): domain Bacteria; phylum Actinomycetota; class Acidimicrobiia; order Spongiisociales; family UBA5794; genus CAVPHV01. Next base: position 4,887 of record CAYXMJ010000002.1, on the reverse strand, counting down.
AGCAGTCGGCGCGGTCGTTGGCCGCTTCCCCCATCATTCCGGAATCGCGGTACCCGAGGAAGTGAACCCGAGCCGACCCAAGGATGGTGGCCGCCGCACACGTCTCGCGCTCGCGCACCTCCGCCAACGTCTCGCCATCGCGCAGGAATCCCTCGGCGACCTCGCCCTCTTCACCGCCCGTGGCCACGATGAGGACCACCCGGTGCCCGGCATCAGCCGCAGCCGCCATCGACCCCCCGGTAGCAATGGCTTCGTCGTCAGGATGAGCATGGAAGAACACAAGCGTGGCCATGCCGCAAAACTAGCGGGCCGCCGGCTGCAACGTGCTGCTGGCAACAGGCTGCTGACTCCGTCAGCTGCACGCGACGAAGCCCGCCGATTGGCGGGCTTCTGAGGTTTTCGAGCGGTCAGCTGGATCACCGCTGCATAGATATGCATTACGGACCGCCGCCCTGAGGCCTCTGTCGGCGAGTGGATATCGGTACCTACCTTGGGCTCGGCGTCAGCCGTGCCCTTTGGAGAGCTCTATCCACTCCCCGGGAATATCGGCACATCGCGCCGATTTCTTCAGCGGGAATCGCAGGATGGGTCGATCGCCCTAGCTCACCATCGGGGACACCAAAACACCCAACGGCTCACTCCCAGGACCAAACCGGTCGAACCTCGACCGATCCGTAGCGCGATCCGGGGAGTTCGGCGGCGACGGCAATAGCGGCCGCCTCATCCGGTACCTCGATCAAGTAGAACCCACCGAGCGCTTCGCGCGAATCAACGGCAGGCGCATCGGTGACCACTACTTCGCCGTCGACCACCTGCACCGTGACCGCAGCACCGCTGTCGTGGAATGCCTCGCCACCGCGGCCGATCCCGCTCTGGGTGATCCCCGTGGTGAACGCCAGGTATTCGTCGAACACCCGTTGCGCCTCAGGCGTCTCGGGCATCGGGGCGGCGCTCTCATCGCTGTAGATGAGAAGAGCAAACTTCATGATCGGTCCTTCTTCGATGGACGGCAGGGTCGACGGCCACTCCAAACCTACTGTGGATGCTGCGCTCGGTGACCTAATGGCTCCAGAGGGCGAGGGGCCTGTATTCTGCCGCCATGAGCGACTACCGACCCCCACTGCGCGACATGAAGTTTGTCCTCGAGCACATCGTGGACCTGGACACCATTGCCGAGTTCCCCGGCTACGAGCACGTAGATCGAGAGGTCTCGTTTGGCGCGCTCGACGAGGCCGGGCGATTCATGGCCGAGGTGATCGCTCCGACCAATCGGCTCGGCGACGAAGTTGGAGCCAGCATCGATGGCGACGGGAAAGTGACGCTGGCTCCCGAGATCAAACGCGCCTACGAACAGTTTGTTGCCGCCGGCTGGGGTGCGGTCAAGAGCACCGCCGAGTACGGCGGCCACGGATTCCCCACCGCCGTCGGAATCCCCGTGATGGAGATGCTCACGTCGGCCAACATGGCGTTCTCGCTCTGCCCCATGCTGACCGCCTCGGCGATCCTCGCCCTCGACCAGCACGGCTCCGATGAACTCAAGGCCGTCTATCTCGAGAAGCTGATCAGCGGCGAATGGACCGGAACCATGGTCCTCACCGAGTCTGAAGCCGGATCGGATGTCGGCGCGGTGCGCACCAAAGCCGAGCCCCAGGACGACGGCACGTGGCTCATCTACGGCAACAAGATCTTCATCACCTGGGGCGATCACGACGTTGCCGACAACATCATTCACCTGGTGCTGGCCCGCGTTCCCGAGGCGCCACCGGGCACCAAGGGAATCAGTCTCTTCATCGTGCCCAAATACCTCGTCAACCCGGACGGGTCGCGAGGTGAACGCAACGACGTCACCGCAGTGTCGCTGGAACACAAACTCGGCATTCACTCGAGCCCTACCGCCGTGATGGCGTTCGGCGAGAATGGCGGCGCCGTTGGGTATCTGGTCGGCGAGGTCAACCAGGGCATGCGCTACATGTTCACGATGATGAACGATGCCAGGCTTCATGTCGGTCTCGAAGGCCTCGGCATCGCCGAGCGGGCGTACCAACAGGCGGTCGACTACGCCAAGGAGCGCCGTCAGGGCCGTGCCATCGGTACCAAGCCGCCGGAGAGTTCACCGATCATCGAGCACCCCGATGTCCGCCGCATGCTGATGACGATGCGGGCCAACATCGAGGCGATGCGGGCGCTGATGTACGACAACGCGGCCGCGCTCGATTGGGCCGAGAAAGGACCCGATGAAGAGAGCCGCCGGCGTGGCGCGGGGCGCGCCGCCTTGCTGACCCCGATCTCAAAGGCGTGGGGCACCGACCTCGGGGTCGAGCTGACCTCGCTCGGAGTCCAAGTACACGGCGGGATGGGCTTTGTTGAGGAGACCGGCGCCGCCCAGCACTATCGGGACGCACGGATCGCGCCGATCTACGAGGGCACCAACGGCATCCAGGCCATCGACCTCGTACTGCGCAAGCTGCCCATGGCGGGTGGTGCCGTGGTCGTCGGATACCTCGACGAGATGGCGGCGCTCGACGCCGAGTTCGAGGGACACGATGACCTCGCCTCCGTCAGGATCAACCTCGACGACGGCGTCGCGCTGCTGCGTGAGGCCACCGAGTGGCTGGCTGGAGCCGAGGACCCGAACGACCGGCTTGCCGGTGCCACTCCCTATCTACGGATGTTCGGCATCGTCGCCGGCGGCTACTACCTGGCGAAGTCGGCGCTGGTTGCCACCAGTCTCCTCAACAATGGCGGCGCAGGTGATCGATTCCTCGAGGCCAAGTTGGTGACGGCTCGCTTCTACGCCGAGCAGATCCTGCCCCAAGCGGCCGGGCTGCTTCCCGCCGTTACCCGCGGCGCCGAGTCGCTGTTTGCCATCGACGACGACCTCATGGGGGTGTGACATGGCCAAGCAGGGCCGAGGCGCGGCGTTCTTTGACCTCGACCGCACCATCATCAGCGGATCGTCGGTCTTCATTTGGGGGTGGGTGGCCTACCGGGCGGGGATGATGCCGACCGGCGACCTCCTGCGCGATCTGACAAGCTACGTGGGCTTCAAGCTGAAGGGCGCAGGCGATGCCAAGACCGAGGCGGTGAAGAACCGGGTGCTCCAGGCCATCGAGGGCGTCAACATCGATGAGTTCCGCGCCCTCGGCGACGACATCCTGGTTCGGCTGCTCGACGACGTCCGCCACGAGTCACGAGCGCTGATTGATCTGCACGACGAAGCCGGGCGCGATACCTACATCGTGTCGGCATCTCCCATCGAAATCATCGACGGGTTCGCTGAGGCAATGCACATGACGGGTGCCATCGGGACCGTCGCCGAACTCAAGGACGGGGTCTACACCGGGGAGTTGGCCGAGCCGTTCTGCTATGGGCCGGGGAAGGCCGAGGCCATCGCCAGGATGGCCGAACGCAAGGGCTACGACCTGCAGAAGTCGTACGCTTACTCGGACTCCATCGGTGACCTTCCCATGCTCGAGGCGGTCGGTCATCCAGTTGCGGTCAATCCCGACAAGGCGCTCGCCGCGATCTCGTATCAGCGGGGCTGGCCGATCGTGGAGTTCAGCCGGAGGAGCAAGAAGGTCATCAAACGCACCACGGCTGCCGCGGGAGCGGTGGCTCTGGCCGGCGCGACCTATCTGCTCGGCCGGCGCCACGGCAAGGCGAGCGTGAGACCCGGGTTGATCCAACGAGTCTTCGGTTAGCGGAGGCGCACACATGGCGGGGATTTCGCGTGCCGTCAATTGGGTGCTCGGCGGAATGGCCGTCGGCGTCGCCCTCAAGGCCGCCCTGCCGCGCCGCCGGCAGCCGACGACCGGCCCACCGGTGCCGGCCAACCCGCCCGTTGCGCCGGCCGCACCGGCGCCGGTGCCGGTCACGGGGGACGCCAACACCAACGCCGGCACTCCGCAACTGACGGATCAGGCCAAGGCTGCGGCCGACCACAGCGTTGGGTTCCTCAAGGACCTCGGCGCCGAGATCAAGAAGGACAACATCCCGATGATCGCGGCCGCCCTGTCGTACTACGCCATGTTCGCCGTGTTTCCGGCCGCCATCGCCGCCATCTCGATCTACGGATTGTGGCTCGACGCTGAGCAGCTCGAACAGGTGATCGAAGACCTCACCAACCAACTACCTACCGAAGCAGCCGCGCTGATCGGGCAGCAACTCGCCGGTCTGGTGGCGCGGTCGTCGACTCAGCTCGAGGTCAGTGCCATCGTGTCGATCCTGATCGCCCTCTGGTCGGCGTCGGCGGGCACCAAGAGTCTGATCCGCGGCCTCAACATCGCCTACGACGTCGACGAGCAGCGGGCCTTCGCCCACCAGCGGGCCCTCGCCTACGGCCTGACCATGGGCATGATCGTGTTTGTCGTCGTAGCCGTTGCCAGCGTGACGATCCTCGATGATTGGCTCCACAGCATCGATCTGCCCGGCACGGCCACCGTGGTTGAGTGGTCGCGCTGGCCGGTCATCTTCCTCGTGGTCGTCCTCGGGCTCGGGTTGCTCTACAAGGTCGCACCCAATCGGCCCGCCAACCGATCCCCGTGGATCAGCCCCGGAGCGCTGACCGCGACGATCGCCTGGATGGTCGTGACCGTCGGGCTGTCCGTCTACACCGCGCGCCTCGCCAGCTTCAGCGCCACCTACGGGGCATTGACCGGCGTCATCGTGCTGATGCTGTGGTTCTTCGCCTCCGGCTTCGCCGTGCTCTTCGGCGCCGAGGTGAACGACGTAGTCGAACGCCGCCGGGCCGAAGCCGAAGATCTAGCGGGACGCCGGTAGCGCCTGCTCGGCAAGGACGAGTGCCCCGAGCGGGCCTGCCATGCCGCCGAGAGCGGCGGGGACCACAAAATCGTCGCTCTCGTGCTCTGCAAGCCCCGGGTACCCGGC
>CAYXMJ010000001.1:0-49845 GCA_964465915.1 uncultured Acidimicrobiaceae bacterium | reverse complement strand
GGCGCTACTACGGCGCGTTCTCGTTGACCGAGCGCCGGCGTCACCGCCTCGACCAGATCTGGCAACAGGCCCGTGCTCCTCAGGGTCTCGTCATCGCCAGCGTCGGCGCCTTGCTCGCCGTCATCTGGGGCTGGACCCCCGGTTACGTCGCGGCGTTCTTCGCCCTGCTGGCGGTCCTCGACGCAACCGTCTGGCTGCGCTCCAAGTCCACTGGCCCGCCGGTCCTATCGCTCTTCATCGAGATCACCGGGATCTACATCGCCCTCGCCTACATCGACGTGAATCCCGCGGTCCTCGGCATTCCGTGGTCCTACTTGACCCTGGCGGCTTTCCTCTTGCTCCCTTTCCGGTGGGCCATCCCCACCGTGGTCTACGCTGGCCTTGGGTACACGGCGACCACCTGGCATTGGCTCCCCGTCGAGGTTCCGCAACTGACCGAAGTGCAAACGATGGTTGCCGGCACGATCGTCGGGGTTCTCTTCACCGCGGCGTTTCTAGGTCTCGTCTCAGCGGTGATTGCGATCCTGAACGCCGAGTCCCGTCGCAGCGGGCGACGCGTCGCCGTGGATCGTGCCCTGGCCCAATGCTCCGCAGCGTTGCTCGGCGGTGGTCGTGAGAACCCGGAACACGCCGCGCTCGCGGCGCTGCTAGCCGCCACCGAAGCCGACTCCGTCTTCATCGAGAAGAACGTCAACGACCCCCACCGCGGCCTGTGTTCCTCCCTCCAGCAGGAGTTGCTCCGCTCTGGTGTCGAGAGCGACGCTGCAGGGACGTGGGACCTCGTGCCGTGGTCGTGGTGCCCGGACGCCCGGAAGCGGCTCGAGGCAGGTTGGTCGCACGAGTTCCACGTAGCCAACCTTGGCGGCAGGCTCCGTGAGCTCTACGACTCCACCGACCTCGTCTCGGAACTCGCACTGCCCATCTTCGTAGACGGCACCTGGTACGGCGTCATCGGCTTCTGTGACACCACGGGTCAGCGGGATTGGTCTCGCTACGACAACACCTTGCTCACTACGGCAGCCGAGATGTTCGGGTCGTTTCTCGAACGCAATGAGGCCCGCCATCGCCTCGAGGCCAGCATCCACGACCTCGAGGAGGAGCGCCAGTATCAAACGGCTCTTGCCGACTGCTCGGCCTCCCTGCTCACTTCCGACCACGATCTTGCGTTGGATGCCGCCCTCGATGCCCTGCTCGAAGCGACCTCCGCCGACTACGCCTATGTCGACATCAACTACACCGATCCGGCCGGGGGTCTCTGCGCCAGGATCGTGCATGATGCAGAACGAGTCCCGATCCCAGCAGGCCAAAAGGAGTGGTGGGCGGGTCCCTATTCCGAGGTGCCGACCGCATACGAGGATCTCCGCAGTGGCCGCCCCTCGTTCGTCGTCACCGCCGACCTCACCGGACGAGAGCGCGAACTCTACGAGGACGACGGGGTGAAGACAGAGCTCTGCCTGCCGATCCAGGTACGAGGCTCATGGCACGGGTCGCTCGCCTTCGGTCACTACGTGGAGGAACGCCGCTGGACACCGGGCGAGATCAGCGCGTTGCGTACCGCAGCCAACATGATCGGATCCTTCTGGGAGCGGCGCGACGCTCGTCGTACTCTCGAACGGCTGGTCACCTCGCTCGATACCAGCCTCACCTATGAGAAGGCTCTGGCGAACTGCTCCCGAGCGCTGCTGACCTCGGACGCAGAATCGGCCGTCGATGTCGCCCTGCGAGAACTACTCTCGGCCACCAACGCCCCCAAAGTCTTCGTCGACGTCAACGAGAGTGATCCCGAACTCGGTCTGTGCGCACGCGTCGTGCACGAGGCAGTCAGGCCAGGGTTCGAGCACATAGTCAGCCGAGAACTCGGGATCGACGAGATCACCGGTCAACCCACTTCCCCCAAGACACCGTACGACTGGGTGCCAAGAATGCGCGACGCCCTCGCCGCAGGCCAACCGGTCGTGATCGACACCGCTCGCCTCACCGACGACGAACGCCGCATCTATGCGAACGACCGCTGCCTGACCGAACTCAACATCCCAATCCTCTCGGCCGGACGATGGATCGGGTCGCTGGGCTTCACCGAATACGAGACCCGTCGTGAGTGGCACCCGGACGAGATCGCGATGCTGCACACGGCCGCCGAGATGATCGGGGCCTTCTGGGATCGGCAGGCTTCTCGCCATCGGTTGGAGGAACTCGTGCGCGCCAAGGATGAGTTTGTCGCCACAGTCAGCCATGAACTCCGCACGCCGCTGACGGCAGTGGTCGGACTGTCCGACGAGTTGCAGCACCGCCGCCCGGACTTCGACGACAAGGAAATCGCCGAGTTTGTGGCGCTGATTGCCGAGCAGAGCAACGAGGTGGCCGGAATCGTCGAGGACCTCCTCACCGCGGCGCGTACCAGCGTCGGCACCCTCGTCGTGACCCCTCACGCGGTCGACGTTCGACGCGAGGTTGACGCCGTATTGACGGGACTGCACTCCACCCATGGCGAGGACTTCGAGGTTGTGGGCGAGACCGCAGCCGTCTGGGCCGATCCAGGCCGGTTCCGCCAGATCGTTCGCAATCTCATCACCAATGCCCGGCGCCACGGCGGAACCCACGTCCGGATCGAGTTGCTGCAGCGTGACCGTGGATCCATTGTCGCCGTGCTCGACGATGGCGACGGAATCCCCGACTCGCTCCAGGACCAAGTCTTCCAGCCCTATGCCCGCGCCCATGAAGCCGGCACACAACCGGCCTCGGTTGGGCTGGGCTTGTCGGTGGCTCGCGAACTGGCCCGCCTCATGGGAGGAGACGTGTGCCACACTCGGGAGGGCAACTGGACCCGCTTCGAACTCTTCCTCCCTCTCGCCGACGAGGCCGCAGTGGGGCCAAGAGCGGGTGCAGCCGCCGGTTGAAGGACCTGCAGCGGTACCGTCGGCTCGGTACCCTCACAGCCGATGATCCGTGACCAAGCCGTGCTCGATCAGGTCCTCGACACGATCAACCAATTCGTGGCAGAGCGGCTGCGCCCAATCGAGGCCCAGGTGGCCACCGAGGATCACATTCCCGCGACCGTCGTTGCCCTCATGCGGGACATGGGCCTATTCGGAATGACCATCCCCGAGGAATACGGCGGGTTGGGTATGACGGCCGAGGAGGAGATGTATGTCGCCTTCGCTCTGGGACAAACGTCCCCCGCCTTCCGCTCCCTGCTGGGAACCAATAACGGCATCGGATCGCAGGGCATCGTGATCGACGGGACCGCCAACCAGCGGGACCGATGGCTGCCTGCGTTGGCGTCGGGACAAATCATCGGCTCGTTCGCCCTGACCGAACCAGATGTGGGGTCGGACGCCGCCTCTCTGCAGACCAGAGCCGACCGCGACGGCGACGACTTCGTGCTGAACGGAACCAAGCGGTACATCACCAACGCCCCCGAGGCCGGGCTCTTCACGGTCATGGCCAGATCCAACCCCGCTATCTCCGGAGCGGCCGGCGTGAGCGCTTTCCTCGTACCGGCGGACACACCCGGCGTCGAAATCGGCACTCTGGAACGGAAGATGGGTCAACAAGGAAGCCACGTCGCCGACGTCATCCTGAGAGATTGCCGGGTTCCGGCCGAAGCCATCATCGGCGGGCCTGCCATGGAAGGGGCCGGCTTTCGTACCGCGATGAAGGTCCTCGACCGGGGTCGCCTCCATATCGCGGCGGTGTGTGTTGGCGTCGCCGAGCGCCTCATCGCGGACGCCCTCGACTTTGCCGTCAACCGCAAGCAGTTCGGCAAACCGATTGCCGAGCACCAACTCATCCAGGCAATGCTGGCCGACAGTCGGGCAGAGGCCTACGCCGCCAGGGCAATGGTGCTCGATGCCGCCCGGCGACGGGACGACGGGGCCAGGGTCACCTTGGAGGCGTCAAGCGCCAAGATGTTTGCCTCAGAGATGGTCGGCCGCGTCGTCGATCGAGCCGTCCAGATCCACGGTGGGGCCGGCTACGTCGCCGACTACGCCGTCGAACGCCTGTATCGAGACGTCCGCCTCTTTCGGCTCTATGAAGGGACCACCCAGATCCAACAGTTGATCATCGCCCGCGAGATGCTGCGCTCTCACGCGGCTGCGGACTGACCGGCCAGCCGCTACGACGCGGCCAGCCAGAACTCCAGGACGGACCGGTCCGGTTCGAGTCGGGAGCGGATCGTCCCACCCATGCGCGTTGCCAGCGATGCCGATCGTTCGAGATCGAGCGGGCCAGACGCTTCACATGGCTCACCGCCACTGAGCGGACCACTCACGGTGAAGACGTAGCCGTCCCCCAGCGAACGTACGGTGACTTCGGCTTCGGAACCTCGGCCGAGTGCACACCGCAACAGGCTGCGAACGATGAGTCGAATGCCGCCGGGATCACCGACGACGGTGGCGGGCACTACGTCGCAAGAGCTTGGGGCAAGGCGGGGGCTCTCCGCAACCACCCGATGCAGTTCCCGATCCATCCGAACGCGTTCTCTCGCCATTCGTGCTGGGGCTGGGAGGGTTTCTATCACCAGATCGCCGACCATATCGCTTCCTGACTTGTACCTCCTACATTCATCGTCACCCAGCGCGCCGAACCTGAGGACGGTCGGCCGATACCGGCGTTGGGTACACTCCTTCGTCATGACCGATTCCGCCTCCTCGCCAACCCCACCGATCAGCGCCGACGGCGTGGCCTACGAACCCCACGTGGGTATCTCCCGCCAGTACTGGCGAGACATCGTGCTGGGTGTCAACGACGGCCTGGTCTCGATGTTCCTGCTCGTCGCCGGTGTGGTCGGCGGCGGCCTGACCGCAGAGCAGGTGCTGCTCACGGCGGTTGCCGGCGCCATCGCCGGATCCATCTCGATGGCCGCAGGCGAATACCTGGCGACGAAGTCCCAAGAAGAGGTCCTCGACTCTGAGATCGCCCTGGAGAAGACCCACATCAAGCACTTCCGCCAGCAGGAGGTCGACCAACTACGTGGCTTCTTCACGGACATGGGCGTCGCCGAGGACGAGATGGACGGGGTAGTCGCCGCCTTCGCCCGCTCCGACGAGACGCTGCTCAACGCGATGAAGTCCCTGGAGTTTGGGGTCGCCGACAGTGAGCGCCGGTCGCCGTACATGGCAATGTTCATGTCCGGCGCGCTGTTCGTGCTCGGTTCCCTGCCATCCGTGGTCCCCTTCGTGATCACCGACGACACCGGTGTGGGCCTGGCCTGGGCCGCCGCCTTGTCGATGCTCGGCCTCTTCGTCGTTGGTGTGGTCAAGACGCGGGTGACGAGGACTCCACCCCTCAAGGCCGGCCTGGAGAACCTCGTCATCGCCGGCATCGGCGGCGTCCTGGCCTACGGGATCGGCAGCCTCTTCGACGGCATGATCTCCGGATGAAGGACGGCTAGGCGGGGCGACGGGGAGCCACAATCAGCCTCCCGTCGGCGTCGTGCAGAATGCTCACAGCAGCCCCAAAGTGGGCATCAAGATGCTCGGCGGTCAGTACCTCGCTTGCCGGGCCCGACGCGGCCACCAATCCATTGTCGATGAGCACCAGTCGGTCGGCGTAGTGGGCCGCAAGGGTTAGATCGTGCATCGCGCTCAGCACGCCGATGCTGCTCGAGCGCCGCAACTCGTCGACATGATCGAGCACCTGCTGCTGGTGCCCCAGGTCGAGGGCGGCGGTCGGTTCGTCGAGTAAGAGGAGTCCCGCCTCTTGTGCCAGCGCCCGCGCCAGCACCGCCCGCTGGCGCTCTCCGCCGCTCAGGGCTTGCATCGGACGGTGCCCCAATTGGTCGAGGTCGAGTCGCCCCAAGATGGTGGTCACGGTTGCGATGTCGTCCGCCGACTCAGAGCCCCAGTATGAGACATAGGGCGTCCGCCCGAGCAACACATACTCCCGAACCGTCATCCCCTCCGGAATCGTCGGAGTCTGCGGAACCATCGCCACGCTCCGAGCTGCCGCCCGGCGGGTTAGGGAGTCGAGGGCAACGCCATCGATCTTGACCTGTCCCGCGACGGGACTCATCACTCCGGCCACGACCCGCAGCAATGTCGATTTCCCGGCCCCGTTCGGCCCGATCAGCGCCACCCACTCGCAGGGATCGACATGCAAGGTGATGCCGGCGAGTACCCGAGATCCGTTGTAGGCCGCCTCTACCTCTGAACATACGAGGACGCTCATGCCAGGCCTCGCCGAGTTCGCACCAGGATCAGGGCGAAGAATGGCGCTCCGACGAAGGCGGTCACCACACCGACCGGGATCTCGGAGGGCGCGATCACGGTGCGGGCGATCAGGTCGGCCAGAATCAAGAACGCGCCACCTGCCAACAGCGACACCGGCAGGATGGCGCGGTAGCTCGTCCCCGTGATGCGGCGCACCGCATGGGGGACGATGAGCCCCACAAAACCGATCAGCCCACTCACCGAAACGGCAGCCGCTGTGGCCAGCGTGGCTGCGATCACGATGGTGAGGCGCACCCGACTCGCTCTCATCCCGAGCGTGGATGCTTCCTCCTCCCCAACGGCCAGAACGTCGAGGTGGCGGCCGTGGGCAATCAGGACGGCCGCGGCGACGACGGCGAACGGGAGCAGGACGAGGGCTTCCGACCAGCCGACCGTCGTCAGCCGGCCCAGGATCCACGAGTAGACCTCGCGGATCCGATCGGAGGCCAGTTGCTGGGCGAAGATCTGCACCGAGGTGAAGAACGAGGCGACGGCAACACCGGCGAGGATCAAGGTTGCGGTGGTCGTTCGTCCGCCGCCGATCCGCCCCAACGCATAGGTGGCGGCAACGGCAACGAGGCCACCCGCAAAGGCCGCCAGCGGAAGGATCCAATCGCCCGAGCCGGCCCCGGCATTGATGGCGGCGGTCGCCCCCAACCCGGCACCGGCCGCCACTCCGAGCAGATACGGGTCTGCCAACGGGTTGCGGAACACCCCCTGGTACGAACCGCCTGCCATCGCCAAGGTCCCGCCGACCAAACCGGCGAGCACAACCCGGGGAACACGCAACTCCCACAGGATCGCCTGATGCCGATCCGTCAGTCCCGATTCGACGCCAACAAAGGGAAGCCTGTCAGCCATCTCGCCGATCACCGCCAGCGGCCCCAGGCCGACCGGTCCCATGGCGATTCCGAGCAGTGCCGCCACCGCCAACGCACCGCCTGCCACGCCCATCGCGATTCCACGGCGGCGGTTGGAGACCGGAGCGGACGCAGTGGTCACTAGCCGGTGGTCTCCTGCTGGTAGGTGAGGAGGCCCGCCGCGATGTCATCCAGCAATCCCGGCACCCGCGGTCCCCACCGACTCGCCACGTCGTAGTCGAGAACAACGACCCGACCGTCGGCAACGGCCGTCATCGTGTCCCAACCGTCACGGGCGGCAACAGTGGCCGCGTCCTCGAAACCCCCGCCGAGAAAGATGATGGCGGGGTCGGCGGCGATGATGTACTCGGGGGAGAGTTGCGGGAACCCCGAACCAAAGTCGTCGGCGGCCCCGTCGGCGATGTTCTCCATGCCGAGCAGGGCATAGAGCGTGCCGATGAACGACTGCGAGTTCGGCGTGTAGAAGCTGAACGGGTCGGTCTCGTGGTAGTAGGTGACCCCCTCGCCGGCCGCGCCCACTGCGGCGACGGTCCCCGCCACCGCGGCTTGCATCTCGGTCCGGAGAGCGGCCGACTCAGCTTGGTGTCCGGTGGCGACGCCGAGCGCCGCGATCTGGGCGTAGAGACCATCCAGGTCGAGTGGCGTCCCAAACAGCAGGGTGGGAATCCCCACCGCGTCGAGCGCCGCCACTGCATCGCCGGGATCAAACGACAGGATGACGAGATCAGGGTCGAGGTTGATCAATGCCTCGAGATTGAGGTTGAACGAGTCGACCAACGTCAGTTCCGCAGCCTCCGGCGGATAGTTCGAGTACAGATCGCCGGCGATCACCGCGTCACCCGCTCCGATGGCATACAGCATCTCCACGTGAGTTGCCGATAGCGCCGCGATCCGGGCCGGCTGAGCGGCGACGGAAGTGGTCCCCCGGTCGCTGGCGACGATGACGGGAAACGCCTCAGCGCCGATCGTTATCGAACTCGTCGCCGTTGTCGCCGGCGGGGCTGTGGTCGTTGTGGTGACCGCCGGCTGGTCGGCTCCACACGCTCCCACCAGCATCACGGACAGCGCGATCCCAACGGTCAGTGACCGGTACACGATGAGCCTCCTCTCAGTGGAGGAGGCGGTACTTGCGGAGTGCACCCCTCCTCCGAGGGCTCATCCACGACCACCTGGAGAGGCGACCTGACTTGTCCCCGAGCGGGGCATCACAGTTGCGGGACAGCGCCGGAATCTCACCGGACTTCGCTCATCAGGCGGCTTCCGAGTCCGTGGACTCGGTCCTGAGAGCATACGGGCCACAACCTGATCCCGCCACTCCGCGGGGGCACCGCTACGCTTTGTCCCATGAAGCGTCTTCTCGTCGCCGTCGCCGTTGCTCTCGGCGTGGCCGCCTTTCTCAAGCGCCCGGTGAAGCAACCAGAACCGGTCGGAGACTGGCATCCGGCCGATCACGAACCCGCCTCGCGCTGAGCATGCGCATCGCCCTCGATCACACCGGAGAGGTCGGACTTCGCGCCGGCCGGATCCTCCTGGCCGAGATCGACCTCATCGAACTGGGCCTCGTCGACCGCACCCCGCGCCGCGACGACCCTCGCGTGGTCCCCGCCGACGACCTGAGCGACTTCGATGTCGCCGTTACCGATGCCGAAGATCCTGAACCCCTGATTCGGCGGGCCGCCGAGGCCGGCATCTCGTGTGTTGTCTGGCAAGAGATCACTCGCGCCGACCACGACGCCGAGTACGGACTCCGGGCCACCACATTGCTGGCCGGGGCCAACCTCGCCAGCGGTATCGCTCCATCGCTGGTGGCACACGAAACGGCCCGCGGTGGCACCGTCATGGACCAGATGGTGGCGTGGACCGAGCCGGGTAGGCCGTTGCGCCGCGGCGAGGCGCTCCCCTTCCCCGAGCCGGTCGGCTCTCGTTGGGGCCGACCGCGCCCGGCGGCCAAGTGGCACGCCTTCGCCGCTCCGGTGAGCGGTGAATGGGCGGCAGCGATCGCCCGTGTCACCTCGGCAACCAACACCGGAGTGATCACTCGCACGGTCGGAGTCGCCGACCTCGCTCCCCACCTCGAAGCGTTGGCCCTCGCCGCCGCAACGCTGGCCGTCGCGCGCGGCGCCTATCCGCCTGGCCTCCAGCGGGCAGACGCCACAGCTGCTGCCTTTCTGGGAGAGGCGTTGAACGCCGGCCTCGGCGTTGCCTCATATTCGCGCCGCGAGCCCTCGTCCTGAACAATCGGTGAACGCTCCCCCATTGCCCACCAGGTGGGGTTGAATGCGGTCATGCGACGACGTTGTGGCCTCCTCCTGGCGATCATGGCGCTCGCGGCCGCGGCCTGTTCCGGCACTGAAGATGCCGGACCCACGACAACAAGCGATCCGGCGACCCCGGCCGGATCGCTCGAAAGCGCCGCTCCCGCTGAGACCAAAGACGCCGACCCCGGCGAAGCCGTCTCGTACGCAGGAACCACTCCGGCCCCCGAGTTTCCCGAGGGGCTCGACTGGCTCAACACCGACACGCCGCTGACATTGGAGTCACTACGCGGCAAGGTCGTCCTGCTCGACTTCTGGACGTACGGATGCATCAACTGCATCCATATCATCCCCGACCTGGAGCGCCTCGAGGCCGAGTACGCCGACGAGTTGGTCGTGATCGGTGTCCACTCGGCCAAGTTCGTCAACGAATCTGCCACCGAGAACATCCGGCAAGTGATCCTGAGGTACGACCTCGAGCACCCCGTGGTCAACGACCGCGACTTCGAGATCTGGCGCACCTGGGGCGTCAACGCTTGGCCTACCGTCGTGCTGATCGATCCGGCCGGCAACGTGGTCGGAGGCGACTCAGGCGAGGGCGTCTACGCCAAGGTGGCCCCGATCATGGAATCGCTCGTGGCCGAATTTGCAGCATCAGGCGAACTCGACACTACGCCGATCGAGTTTGCCCTCGAGAGCGCTGGGGCACCGGAGACGGCGTTGCGCTACCCGGGAAAGGTCCTCGCCGACCCAGCAAGCGACCGCTTGTTCGTCGCCGACACCGGCCACAACCGCATCGTGGTGGCTGATCCGCGCACCGGAGAAGTGCTCGATGTCTACGGCAGCGGGCGCTCCGGCTACCGCAATGGGTTCGGGCTCGAGGCCCAGTTCAACGCTCCCCAGGGCATGACGCTGAGCGACGACGGCAGCACGCTGTACGTCGCCGACACCGACAACCACGTCATTCGCTCGGTGGATGTTGCCACCGGAATCGTTGAGACCCTGGTGGGCACCGGCTCGATCGGCTATCCGCCAACCGGCGGTTCTGCTCCGTCAGTCGCCCTCAATTCGCCCTGGGGACTCACCATCCGCGAAGGCGTTCTCTACATCGCCATGGCGGGCTCACACCAGATCTGGTCGATGGACTTGGCCGGCGGCACCATCGCCCCTCTGGTCGGCAACGCCCGCGAGAGCACCTTCAACGGTGCGCTGGCCGAAGCGGAACTGGCGCAGCCATCCGGTGTCGCCTTCGACACCGCCGGACGTCTCTATTTTGCCGATAGCGAGTCGAGCTCCATCCGGTATGCCGACGTGCTCGAACCCGCCGGTCGCACCGGCATCGTGGCGGGCAGCGACGAGAACCTCTTCGAGTTCGGCGATGAGGACGGCGTCGGGACGGCAGCACGTCTGCAACACCCGCTCGGCGTTGTCTTCAGGTCCGACACCGGGACGCTGCTGATCGCCGACACCTACAACAGCAAGATCAAGGAAGTCGACCTCTCCACGAACACCGTCACCACCCGCTACGGGGCAGAACACGGCTGGGCCGACGGTGCTTCGCCCCTGTTCTATGAACCGGGCGGGCTGTCGCTCGATGATGACACTCTCTACGTGGCGGATACCAACAACCACGTCATCCGGGCGATCGACCTCACCACCGGTTCGACCACCACCCTCGTCCTGAAGGGAATCGAAAACTTCAACCCACCGCCCGACGCAGAGGATTTTGCGGGCAAGGTGATCCAGTTGGATTCAATCAAGACCGGCCCCGGGCCGGGTTCCTTTGTCCTCGAGTTCGCCCTCCCCACCGGCTACAAGGTCAACGAGGATGCGCCCTCGTCCGTACAGTGGTTCGTCTCCGGAGACGCCGTCACGATGGACGATGCCGCCAACCGGTCGCTGACCGGCACAATCTTCCCCGTGGAGATTGCCGCCGAGTTTAGCGAAGGAGCCTCGTCGGTGACGGCCGACGTCACCGTGATCTACTGCCGCGCCGACGCCGAGAGCCTTTGCCTGATCGAACAGGTCCGCTTTCTGGTGCCGATCACGGTGGATGCCGTCGGCCCATCCGCCCGCATCCCTCTCCCCCATGTGATCGTTGTTCCCGACATCTGACGAATCTCTTGCCGCGCCGGCCGCTGCACGTTTCGTATGATGGGCCGATGACCGAAACCAATCTCATCGTCATCGCCGAGTTCGGCGCCCGTCCCGAAGCCGACCTGTTGCGAGCTCACCTCGAGAACTCCGGTATCGCGGCTCAGGTGACCGCCGACGACATCGGTGGTGCCTTTCCCGGAGTTGGCACCGCCAAAGTGTGGGTCGGTTCCGAGGACGAGGACGCCGCCCGCGAAATAGCTGCGGGAACACAAGACGCGAACTGACCGCGACCGGGGTGTCCTCGATCGCGCCGTTTCGCTAGCCGGATTTGGCCTGGGGTACCGCCACGGGGGACTCACCGTCGGCGGAGGAGCTTGATGTTCCTGCGCCGTTGCCTGAGGCCGGCGGACCATGTGCCGCGGGAGCGACTCTCACCGGAGCTGGGACTGGGATCGGGTTGTAGGTCTCTTCGAGCACCGTGATTTCGATACCGCCGACCATGTCCGAGATGAGGTTGTACATGACGGCACCGAGCGTCATCAGCCCGGTCATCACGATGCCGCCAACGATGGCGAGCATGACGATCACCCGGAAGTACAACTCACCATCGGGGGTGAAGGTGAGGGTCAGGCTCTCAAAGATCTCGACAAACCGGTCGGGGATGCCGCGTTGGAGCGACATCGACCACACGACCCAGGTTCCGAGGACGAAGATCAACGCCCCAATGGCGTTGAGCACCAACGAGACCTTGAGCACCGTCCACGGATCGATCTTGCGAACGATCCGACGCACCCGCCTTACTGCCATGTTCTGGAACTCCTCGAAGACGTGACGAGTGTACCCCCGGTTCTTCGAACCGTGGGGCTCATTGCTTGAACGCTATTGGGCCTGCGTTCGGTTCCCGCTACTCATCATCTTCGCGAGGAACGAGGGCTATGGCCGAGATCGTGGCACCGTCTTCGAGGTTCATCACCCTGACTCCAGTGGAGTCGCGGCGCTGGCGGCTGATGTCGTCAACGGCCTGCCGGATCACGATTCCGTCGCTCGACGTGACAAACGCGTGGTCGCCGGTCGACACGGCGAGCGCACCAACGAGTACGCCCCGGACCCGCGTTAGCTTCATCGCCTTCACCCCGATGCCGCCTCGGTTGCGCAACGGAAACTCTGCCACTTTGGTCCGCTTTCCGTAGCCGCCCGAAGTCACCAGCAGCAGTTCCTCCCCCTCGTCGACACAGGCGGCGGCCACCACCTCGTCGCCTTCGCGCAGCCTGATCCCCCGCACGCCGCGAGTGTCGCGGCCCATCGGGCGAACGTCGCTCTCTCTGAACCGAATCCCTTGCCCGTCACGGGTGACCATCACAAGGGCGTGTTCGCCCGCCGTGGCTTGAATGGCCACAACCTCATCTCCCTCTTGGAGGGAGATGGCCACGAGAACCTGATTGCGCGAGTCGTACTCGGCGAACTTCGTCTTCTTGACCTGTCCCATCTTGGTGAAGGCCACCAGGTACCGCGACGTTTCGTAGTCGCGGGTGTCGATGACCGCCTCGATGACCTCATCGGGATCCATCGGGAGCACGGACTGGATCAGCGCGCCCTTGGCGGTGCGGTCCTTCCTGGGCAGTTGGTGCGCTCGGATCCGATACACCTTGCCTCGGTTGGTGAAGAACAGCAGATAGGCATGCGCCGAGGTGTGGAGCACGTGCGTGACGACATCGTCCTCACGCAGGTCCTGGCCTTTCACGCCACGCCCGCCCCGACCCTGGGTGCGGTAGGCCGCCGCAAGCACCGCTTTGACGTAGCCGGCGGCGGTAATGGTGACCACGAGCTCCTCGTCGGCGATCAAGTCCTCGAGGGACATCTCCCCCAGGTCGGGAATGATGCGGCTGCGACGGGCATCGCCGTACTTCTCTCTGATCATGTTGAGTTCCTCGGCGACCACCTCACGCTGGAGCTCCTCGCTGGCCAGGATCGCCTCCAACCCCGCGATGGTTTCCATCAACGCGGTGTATTCGTCCCGCAGCTTCTCGGTCTCGAGCGCCGTGAGGCGCCGCAGCGGCATGTCGAGGATGGTGCGGGCCTGGACGTCGCTCAACTCAAACCGTTCCATCAGGGTGGTCCGGGCCGAATCGACGTCGCTCGAGCCTCTGATGATCTTGACCACCTCGTCGATGTTGTCGAGGGCGATGAGCAGCCCTTCAACGATGTGGGCTCGCTGGCGCGCCTGGTCGAGCCGGTACTGGGAGCGGCGCACGATGACTTCGAGCTGATGCGCCAGGTAGTGGTGCACCATCTCGGCAAGATTCAAGGTCTTTGGCACCCCATCGACCAGGGCGACGGTGTTGACAGAGAAGTTCTCTTCGAGCCCGGTCCCCTTGAAGAGCTGATTCAGCACCACCTGGGGGTTCGCATCACGCTTCAGTTCGACGACGATGCGGATCCCGTTGCGGTTCGACTCGTCCCGCAGACCGCTGATGCCGGTGATGGTCTTGTTGTTCACCAACTCAGCGATCTTCTCCATGATCCTGCGGATGCTCACCTGATAGGGGATCTCCGAGATGATGATGGCGACCCGGTTCTTCTTGACCTCCACCACATCGGTGACGGCCCGCATCTTCACCGAGCCGCGCCCGGTCAGCAGTGCATCCCGGATCCCGGCGGTCCCAACGATGTAGCCACCAGTCGGGAAGTCGGGACCCTTGACGAACTGGGCAAGATCCTCGGAGGTCGCTTCAGAGTGCTCGAGTCCATGCAGGCACGCATCAATCACTTCGCGCAGGTTGTGCGGAGGGATGTTGGTGGCCATCCCAACGGCGATGCCGGTCGAGCCGTTCGCCAGCAGGTTCGGGAATCGCGCCGGGAGCACGGTCGGCTCCTGGCGTTCACCCGAGTAATTGTCCACAAAGTCGACGGTCTCCTCGTTGATCCCGTCGAGAAGGTGCAGGGCGAGCGGAGCCATCCGGGTCTCGGTGTAGCGCATTGCGGCGGGCCCGTCGTCGACGGAGCCAAAGTTGCCCTGCGGCTGAACCAGCGGGTACCGAGACGAAAAATCCTGGCCGAGGCGCACCAAGGCGTCATAGATGGCGTCGTTGCTGTGCGGGTGGAACCATCCCATCACGTCACCGACCACCCGGGCGCACTTGCGGAACGGGGTCCCGGGGCGAATCCCGGCGTCGTACATTGCGTACAGGATGCGGCGGTGTACCGGCTTGAGGCCGTCGCGAACGTCGGGAAGCGCCCGCGAAACGATGACCGACATGGCGTACTCGAGGAACGAGTCCTCCATCTCGCGTTCGATCTCGACGACGCGGATCCGATCGGTTTCTCCGTTGGGCATGGAATCTCTCTCTACGATCTCATTGGCGGTGGTGCGACCCGATCAGAAGTCGAGGAACCGCACATCGTTGGCGTTGTGTTGGATGAAGGACCGGCGGGCTTCAACGTCGTTGCCCATCAGGGTGCTGAACACTTCCTCGGCGTGGAATTGGTCTTCGAGGAACACCCGAAGCAGCTGACGGGCGTCCGGATCCATGGTCGTGTTCCACAATTGGTCGGCGTTCATCTCGCCGAGGCCCTTGAACCTCTGGATATTCATCTTCTTGCCGTTCAACTCCACCCTCACTTCGTCGAGAGCGGCATCGTTGAACACCCACTGCGTCTTCGTGCCGACCTTCACCGAGTACAGCGGGGGCTGCGCAATGTAGACGAAGCCTGCCTCGATCAGCTCAGGCATGTGCCGGAAGAAGAAGGTCAGCAACAACGTCCTGATGTGCGCCCCGTCGACATCGGCGTCGGTGAGGATGACGATCTTGTGGTAGCGCGACTTGTCGAGGTCCATTTCGTCCCCGATCCCAGTGCCGATCGCCGTGATCAAGGATTGGATCTCGGTGTTTTTCAGCACCCGATCGATCCGGTTCTTCTCAACGTTGATGATCTTGCCGCGAATCGGGAGGATCGCCTGGTAGTCGCTGTTGCGGGCCTGCTTGGCCGAACCACCAGCCGAATCGCCCTCGACGATGAACAACTCGCTGAGCTCGGGATCCTTCGACGAACAATCCGACAGCTTGCCGGGAAGCCCGGCCGAGTCGAGCAAGCTCTTGCGCCGGGTGAGGTCGCGAGCCTGGCGGGCGGCCATTCGGGCCTTGGCCGCATTGGTCGCCTTGTCGATGATCCGCCGACCGTCGCCGGGGTGGCGTTCCAGCCACTCGGGCAACTTCTGGTTGAGGGCCTTCTCGACAAACGAACGGATCTCGGTATTGCCGAGCTTGGTCTTCGTCTGTCCCTCGAACTGCGGCTGGCGTACCTTGGCAGAGATGATCGCGGTCAGGCCCTCACGGACGTCCTCACCCTGGAGGTTGGTGTCCTTGTCCTTCAGGATGTTGCGGCTCCGGGCGAAGTCGTTGATCGCCCTGGTGAGGGCCTTGCGGAACCCCTCCTCGTGAGTACCACCCTCGTGGGTGTTGATGTTGTTGGCGAAGCTGAGAATGGTTTCGTTGTAGCCGCCGGTCCATTGGAGGGCCACCTCGACCTCGCCCTCCTTGGCGACGTCGGAGAAGAAGGCGACCTGCTTGTGGATGGGTTCGCGGGTCGCGTTGAGGTGTTTGACGAAGTCGACCAGTCCGCCCTTGTACTGGAAGACAACCTCGTCGACCTCTTCGCCCCGCTCATCACGGAAACGGATTTCGAGACCCGAATTGAGAAACGCCATCTCACGCAACCGGCTCTTGACCGTGCTGGCGTCGTAGTCGGTGGTCTCGGCAAAGATCTCGGGATCCGCCCAGAACGTCACTGTGGTGCCGGTTCGCTTGCCCGGCTTGCCCTTGCGCAACGCCGCGGTCGGATGGCCGACCTCGAAGGACTGGTGCCAATGGGCGCCATCGCGGACCACCTCGATGTCGAGGCGGCTCGACAGAGCGTTCACGACAGACACCCCAACACCGTGGAGTCCGCCGGAGACGGTATACGCCCCCGCCTCGAACTTGCCGCCGGCATGGAGCGTGGTGAGCACCGTGGTCAGCGCCGGCAGTTTGGTTTTCGGGTGCTTGTCGACCGGAATCCCCCGGCCGTTATCACGCACTCGGACCGCGCCGTCGGCCAACAGCGTCACCTCGGCGCGCGTGCAGAACCCGGCCATCGCCTCATCGACCGCGTTGTCCACCACCTCCCAGATCAGGTGGTGGAGCCCCTTGGGGCCGGTAGATCCGATGTACATCGCAGGTCGACGCCGGACCGCTTCGAGGCCCTCCAGGATCTGAATATCTTTGGCTTCATAGGACGCGTCCGTGCCGCGTTTGGCTCCACTCACAGGACTTTTCGGATCCCTTCCCGGGCAATGGCCGGAGTTGTAACTAACAGAGATGTCATTATAGCGAAAACCCCATGTTCTGGGGCATTTCTGAGCGGCTCGAAGACCGTGCCGATGCCCGTGCGGCATGGCCCCCCTGTCACTTGCTCCTGCGGGCCACCCTGAGGCGTATCGAGGTGATTTCCTCCGCCCCGATCAGGCCGGAAATGCGCCGCAACAGCGGCGCCGTGTCGTAGCGGAGGCGGGATGCGGTGCCGCCGTCTCTCACCTCGACCGTGAGCACCCCGTCGCGCACCTGAACCGGCTCGGCCTGGTCCCAGCCCGGCCCGGCGACCTCGCTCCACCGCTCCCGAATCACCATCACCGCCGGGCGGCGGCCCCCGCCGATGCGGGCCAACACACTATCGAGCAGCTCACCCACCGCCTCGAGCTCTCTACGGTCCCCGCCGGTCATGGTCACTCCACACTCCCCTCGCCTACCGACCAACGCCTTCCCTCCACCGGGACTTCATCATCGCGCGCCGTTGTGACAAAGACTTGGCCACGGGGCAGAAGTTCGAGCACGCCGGCGACCCTGGCATGGTCGAGTTCGGAGAAGACATCATCAAGAACGAGAATCGGTGGGCGCCCGTGGCGGTCCTCCAGCAGGCGATAGGCGGCAAGACGCAGGCTCAACGCTGCAGAGCGCTGCTCGCCCTGGCTTGCCTGAGTGCGCAGATCGCGCCCGTCGAGGCGCAGCACCGGCTCGTCCCGATGGGGCCCCACCGTCGTTGTCCGCTGATCGAGATCGCGTTCACGGCGCGCCGCGAGGGCCGCCCGCAGCAACGGCATGTACGGCTGGTCATCGCGTGGGGCATCGGCCTTGATCGCGCCGGCCCATGCCGACTCATAGGAGACCCCGAGTTGCCCTTCGGGTCCGCCGACGGTCTGATACGCATCGCGCAACACGGGCGTGAGCCGATCCAGCAGGATGAGCCGGTTCGCCAGCAAACGGCTTCCCGCCTCGGCCAACCGCTCGTCCCAGACCTCGAGCGTGAGGAGATCGGCCATCCTTCCCTCACGGCGGAGCAATGAGTTGCGCTGCCGCAGGACCTTCTCGTAGTCCGCCTGATCCGCCCCAACCGTCGGTGCCAGGTGCGCACCGAGGTCATCGACGTACTCCCGTCGCAACGCCGGACCACGTTTGACGAGATCGAGATCATCGGGCAGGAATGCCACGACCGGAACCTCCGCCAGGACGTCGGCGTGGCGCTTCGGCCGCTTGCCGTTCAGCAATACCCGGCGACGTCCACCTGCCGGGATCTCAACCTCCACCCTGACCTCGCCGGTTGCCCGCAGGAAACTGCCACGGATGATCGCCTCGGACCGATCACTGCGGATCATGGCACCGTCGGGGGCCCGTCGGAAGGAACGCAATGCCGAGAGATAGGCAATCGCCTCGAGCACGTTCGTCTTGCCGGCCCCGTTGTGCCCGACCAAGACGTTCACCCCGGGGTCCGGCCGAAACTCGAGATGTTCGTACGAGCGAAACTCTCTCACTTCGAGCCAGTCGAGCCGCACGTCTCCTACAACCGAACAGGCATCAAGAGGTAGCGGAAGTCTGGCGAATCAACCCCGCTGAGCAACCCGGGCTTGAGGGGATCGATGGTCTCGAGCAGCACATCTTCGTCCGAGACCGCGTTGACCCCATCGGTGAGATACCGCGTGTTGAAGGCGATCGTCATCTCCTCACCGGTGTACTCGCCCGCGATGTGCTCGGTCTCTTCGCCGACCTCTTGCCGGGTGACGCTGAGCTCGATACCGCCGGGATGCAGGTTGAGCCGCACCGGGATGTGATCTTCCGCGACGAGGCTCGCCCGGCCGACCGCATCGAGCAGCGCTTCCTTCTTGACGACAAGTCGGTTGGGATACTCATCCGGCAACAACTGGCGATAGTTCGGGAAGGTCGCCTCGATGATCCGCACGGTGAGCCGGCCGCGGCTCGAAGAGAACGACGCCTCGCGGTCCCCCAGCGAGATGTCCATCTTCTCGTCGCCAATAGTTCTCCCCAGTTCTCGCAGTGCCCGGTAGGGGACCAGCGTGCCCGAGGCACCGGCCACCCCCGGAATGTCCCGGACAGCGAGGCGATAGGAGTCGGTTGCAACCAACCGGAGGGTGTCGGACTCGCTTTCGAAGAGCACCCCGGTCAACGTCGGTCGCGCCTCGTCGCTCGAGGCCGCAACCCCGACCTGCGCCAAAGCCGCCGTGAACGCGGTCCCGTCAACCGCCATGCCATCCGCTGCCGGGCTGTCGGAAAGCTGTGGAAAGTCATCGACCGCCAATTCACGAAGTCGGAAACGCGGACCGTTGCCCGTGATCTCCACTTCGCCGTCGACGGCCGAAATGGAAACCGCTCCCGCCGGAAGCTTGCGAACTGCTTCGGCGGCAAGCTTGGCCGGGATCACCGTTCGACCTTCTTCGAGCACCTCGACATCGAGATTTGTTCGTATGGTGATCTCGGTGTCGGTCCCGGTGACGCGAAGGCGGCCGGCCTCCACTTCACAGAGAATGCCTTGCAGTATGGGGAGGGGCGATCGGGTGCCGACCGCTCTCCCCGCACGGGCAAGGACATCGGCCAGGTCGTCTCGTTCGGCTCGGATGCGCACAGTCGGGTTCCTTCTACTTCTTTGTTTTGTCTATCAGAACAGTAGCCGTAGTAGTAGGCACTGTGGATTGTGGGGAACTCAGGAAAGGCCAGGTCAATTGGCCATTCTCCCTCCACAGTGCCTGAGGAAGGTTTTGGGGTTGTCCACCGGACCCAACAAAGGGGCTTGACTTGGCTGTGGAGAACATCAACTTCTCCTCAGGCGTTGGGACAACATTGTGACTTCGTCGAATACTTTCTTGTCGCTCTGGATGAGCTTCTTGATCTTGTCGACAGCGTGGATCACGGTTGTGTGATCGCGCCCTCCAAAGGAAGCACCGATCTTGGGAAGGGACAGGTCGGTGAGATCGCGGCACAGGTACATGGCGATCTGTCGGTAGAGGGCAAGAGGCTGCTTGCGGCTCGGACCGATCAATTCGACGGTGGCAAAGCCATAGGTGGAGGCGGTGACATCGATGATGGTCTCGGCGGTGACCGGCCGCGATGTCGCCGTAGGGACAAGATCCTGGAGTACCTCACGAGCCATCTCGAGGCTGATTCGCTCATGGGTGAGCGCGGCATAGGCCGTCACCCTTGTGAGCGCACCCTCGAGCTCGCGGATGTTGTCGAGGACGTTCTCGGCGATGAACCCGAGTACATCACGAGGAACGCTGCTCGGGGCGAACTCGGCGTTCTTGCGCAAGATGGCGAGCCGGGTCTCAACGTCCGGGGGCTGGATATCGGTCATCAAGCCCCACTCGAACCGGCTCCGCAGGCGGTCCTCGAGTGAGGAGAGGTGTTTGGGAGGGCGGTCGGCGCTGATCACGAGTTGCTTGCCGGCCTCGTAGAGGCTGTTGAAGGTGTGGAAGAACTCCTCGAGGATCTGTTCTTTGCCTTCGAAAAACTGGACGTCGTCGAGCAAGAGCACATCAATGGTGCGATAGCGAGCCTTGAATTCATCCATGCGCTTGCGACGAATGCCGTTGATGAACTCGTTGAAGAACTGCTCGGAGGACACGTAGCGCACGACGGCCGACGCCGCGAGCTCCCGGCGGTGATGGCCGACTGCGTGGAGAAGGTGGGTCTTGCCCAATCCGGCCTGGCCGTAGATGAAGAGGGGGTTGTAGTGGGAGCCGGGTTGTTCGGCGACGGCCATGGCCGCGGCGTGAGCAAATCGATTCGACTGGCCGACCACGAAGTTCTCAAAGGTGTACTTGGCGATGAGCCGGGACTCAAAGTCCTGGACAGGCGGTGCCGCTGCGGGTGGTGCCGGCACGGTGGCTGCGGCTGGGCTTGGCGGACCCGGGCGTTGCTCCCCGGGTGCGGATCCAACCCGGTCGGCGTCGACAAGGCCGGGGCCGACCACGTCGGGTGCGGCCACGGTGCTGTCGAGCGCGTCGAGAATCACGGTCACGTCGTCGCCGTATATGGCGATGCAGCTCTCCTCGATGGCGGGAAAAAAGCGGTCACGCACCCAGCGCCGGTGAAAGTCGGTAGGGGCGGCGAGCCGGAGAACGCCGTCGCTCATCTCGGGCTCGAGCGGCTCGAGCCAGGTCTGCCAGGCATTGGGGTGGACTTGGTCGCGGAGGCGAAGTTGGAATTCGTCCCAGTGGGTGATCGATTGGTGGGCTTCCACAGCGGTTGTTCGACTCCTACGGAGAGGTAGATCGGATGGGTACTGTCCACATATCTATCCACATCATGTGGAGAACGATATGGATGGCTCGCCCGCCAGCGAGTCCCGTTTGCTGGTCAATCGGGGAAGAACCGATTTCCACCGGGTCGGCGGATGGCGACTATAGGTCCGCCGGGCAAGCCGCTTCAAGAACGCCAAAACCGACCTTATCCACACGAGTCGCGACCGACCGAAACGTCAGATTCCCTTGGGGCTCAAGGGAATCCATGGGGAGAAGGGTGAAACACGAGGGGCCTAGATCGGGCAGATTGGCGATTCCGGCGTTATTCAATGTTTCGCGGGCGAGTCCTGTTTTTCGCGTGAGGCATCACAACCGGCTGTGTGGATGGCGTCACCCTTTGACATAGTGGGGGTCCGTCCTTAACCTACCGGCCCTACCGCTCACTTCCCGTCCTCGGGGTCTTCTCATGAAACGTACGTATCAGCCAAACGTGCGCCGTCGCAAACGAAAGCACGGCTTCCGCACCCGCATGCGCACGCGCAGCGGGCGAGCCGTTCTCAAGCGCCGCCGCGACAAGGGTCGCCATCGCCTCTCTGCCTAAGGGTCGGCCTTACGTTTCGCTGCGCGGACGCTCCGAGTTCGCCCGGGTCTACCGGAACGGAAGGCGCTACCGCCGCGGGCGTGTGATGATGGTCACAACCACTGGCGCTCCCGGTCCCCCGCAGGTGGCCGTTGTGGCCGGCCGTCGGGTGGGAAACGCGGTGGTTCGTAATCGCGCCAAGCGGCGGCTACGGGAAGCCACGGCACGCGTCAAGCTGTGCGAAGATACGGCCTACGTCGTGGTCGCCCAGCGGGGCCTGAACGATGCGCCGTTCGACGAACTCGTCGAGTGGGTTGGTGACGCGGTGGGAAGCGCCGGGGCGCAGCCGATGGCGGCAATGGAGGACGAGACGTGACAGAGCAGAAGACGCTGAGGCCATATCACCCGTCGTGGTGGGCTCTGCGGTTCATCGCGTTCTACCAGCGGTTCATTTCGCCGCTCTCTGGTCCGCGCTGTCGCTTTGATCCCAGTTGCTCGGCGTACGGCTTCGAGGCGATCGAGACCTATGGCCTGGCCAAGGGCGGTTGGATGGCGGCCAAACGGATTGGACGGTGTCATCCCTGGAACGACGGCGGCTACGACCCGGTGCCGGGGCCCGACGGTGATGATCGACTCCCGCTCTCTGACCTTGCCCCCATCGAGGACGCGCACTCTTGAATCCCTTCACCCTGCTCCAGCAAGGGCTTGGTGCCCTTCTCGCCTTCTTCTACTCGATTATTCCAAATTATGGAATAGCGATCATCCTGCTGACACTGGTGGTCAGCTTGCTGTTGTTCCCGTTGACCCTGAAGCAAACCCGATCGATGCGGGCGATGCAGGAGATCCAACCGGAGGTCAAGCGCCTCCAAAAGGAACTCAAGGGGGATCGGGAAGAGCTCAACAAAGAACTGATGGCGCTCTACCAGGAGCGGGGGGTCAACCCTGCCGCTGGGTGTCTTCCGCTACTGGCCCAGATGCCTATCTGGTTTGCCCTGTTCCGCGTGCTGAGGGTGGACGTCGACGCCGACGGAAACCTCGACCCCGACAACGTCATTCCCCCGGATTCCGACCTCGCCGGGGCGCTGTTGGCAGGTGATACCAGTTTCCTTGGGATGAACCTCTCGCTGTCCCCGTCCGAGGCCGTGGCCATCGACTGGGTCAATGCCATTCCCTACCTGATCCTCATCCTTGTTGTGGTTGCTACCGGTTTTTACCAGCAGTACCAAACAACGCGGCGGCGCGACGGCCAGGCCGAGCAGACACAGCAAGCGCAGAGTATGCAGACGGCGATGAAGATCATGCCGCTGGTGTTTGGCTTCATCTCCTGGGGCTTTCCGGCCGGTCTGGTGCTGTACTTTGCTACCTCCAACATCTTCAGGATCGGCCAGCAGGCGCTGATCGTCCGTCTCGACGAGAGTCATGAGGGCGGAGGGTCAGGGGGAGAGAAGGACGACGGTCGCGGCGGCAAAGGGCCGGACGAAGACCCACCAAAAGACAGTAAGGGTCCTTCCCCCAACGCCAGCAAGAAGCGCAATCGGCGCAGGAGGAAGTAGCTGCATGGAGCTCGTTGAAGTTGAGGTGAAGGCCAAGACGGTCGAGGAAGCGACCAGTCTCGCCATCGCTGAACTCGGTTTGGAATCCGCCGAGCAGGCGGAAATCACCGTGGTTCAGGAAGCCAAGGGCGGGTTCATGGGACTCGGGTCCCAGCCGGCCGTTATCATTGCTCGGGCCAAGCCGACTCAACCAAAGCGGCGGAGGAGGCGGCGGCGCAAAGGAAACGGAGGGCGCAAAGGAAGCGGAGACCGTGAGACGTCCGGGTCAACGGAGAAATCGTCAGAAGAGCGGCCAAAGCGCAAGAGCGGCGGCGGTGGGAAGTCCTCCAAGGGGGGTCGCAACGTGAAACAAGATCGGGATCGGGACAACGGCGGTCGTCAAGCTGCCGGAACGGCCCCCTCTCCCCCAAAGCCGGCCGACACCAAATCCGACCGGGCACCGGATATCGACGAACAGGGTCAGGTGGCGGTTGAGTTCCTCGAGGGTCTGCTTGCCGCCTTTGGCCTCGAGGGTGCTGTCACGTACCGCATCGACGACGACATACTCCTGGTTGACATGTCCGGCGACCAGACCGAGGCGCTCATTGGCCCGCGCGGCGTCATCCTGTCGTCTGTCCTCGAACTGACCCGAACCGTTGTGCAGCGCAAGACATTTGGCTCACCCCGGATGCGTCTCGACATCGCCGGCTACTCCGAGCGGCGCCGTGCTGCGCTGAAGATCTACACCACAAAACTGGCCGACAAGCTGCTCGCCGAGGGCGGCGAGGTCATGTTGGAGCCCATGAATCCGGCCGATCGTAAGGTCGTTCACGACGCCGTGGCTGAGATCGACGGCGTGCGCTCCTTCAGCGAAGGGGAAGACCCCAACCGCTCGGTGGTGCTGGCGGCAGACGCTCCTCCCGTTGTGGAGAGCGTCGAAGAAGCTGAGGACACCGACGAGCTTGTCGCGGAGGAAGCGGCAATCGACGAAGCCGCCGGAGACAATGACGGGGACGACGACTGACAAGTTGTCGCTTCGCAGGTACGATCAAGAACCCGGGGAGCCACCCGGGTTCTTCTTCGTCGGGAGTAGATGTTCAACGTGAAACATCCTTCAACCGGTGGTCCAGACCTGTGGATCGAGCGACTCCGCCGGTGGTCCGGTCTGGAGCTGGATGATGATGCCGTCGCCCGTCTTGAGCAGTATGCGGCGTGGCTCAGCACCGAGGCCCTTGCTGCAGGGGGCATCGGACCCGACGAGGCCTCCCGACTGTGGCCGCGGCACTTGGCCGACTCGCTGTCCTATGCGGCGGTGTTTGTTGGCCGGCAGGGGTCGGCGCTCGACATCGGCTCGGGTGTCGGGCTACCCGGTATTCCGTTGGCTATCGCCTGTCCGCATCTGGATATGACTTTGGTGGATCGGTCCGGACGCAGGACGGCGCTGCTGCGAAGGGTGGTCAGGATCCTGAACCTCTCCACCACCCGGGTGGTCGAAGCCGACGTTGACGCCATCGACGGCAACCATGACGTGATCGTTGCCCGCGCCTCGTTGCCTCCTGAACAGTTGTTTCCCCGGATTCGGCGCCTATTGGCAACCACGGGTGAGGCTGTGATGGGCTTGAGTCGGCAAACGCCGCCGGACGCCGCAGGTCTAGATACGGCTGCGGCTGGTCATGGCCTGCAAACGGAAGTGGTGTCGATACCGCCGGAGGTGCTTGACTCCCCCGCCTGGCTTCTTAGGATGACACACCGTGAGTGACACTCCTCAAGACCCCAGTCCAACCGAGCCCACCCAAACGTCGGCCGCTGAGGCCCGGATCGTTGCGATCGCCAACCAGAAGGGCGGGGTCGGCAAGTCGACAACGACCATCAACCTCGGCGCCGCACTAGCGTTTCAGGGCGAGCGCGTTCTCCTGGTTGACCTCGACCCCCAGGGCAATACGTCCTCAGGGTTGGGTATCGACCGCTCCGCGATCGAGCTCTCCACCTATGAGGTCCTGATTGACAGCGTTGCGGTTGACGACGTGCTCGAACCCACGAGCGTTCGAGACCTGCTGATTGTGCCGGCGACTATCGAGCTCGCCGGTGCTGAGATCGAGCTCGTATCGATGTTCAGCCGAGAGAATCGCCTGGCCAACGCCCTAAAGCCGGTGATTGGCGATTTCGACTTCGTGCTCATCGATTGCCCGCCATCGCTGGGCCTGCTGACGGTCAACGGACTCGCCGCGGCCCGAGAAGTCATGATCCCGATCCAGTGCGAGTACTACGCACTCGAGGGTGTCAGCCAGCTGATCCGCAACATCCAACTGGTGAAGCAGAACCTCAACCCGGAGTTGGAGATCGAGGGCGTGGTGCTCACCATGTTCGACGGCCGGACCACCCTGTCGTCCGACGTGGTCAAGCAGGTGCGGGAACACTTCGGGGAGAGGACGTACCGAACGGTGATTCCTCGTACGGTGCGGCTCTCAGAGGCGCCGTCGTACGGAGAGCCGATCGAAGCGTTTGATCCGATGTCCCGGGGCGCCATTGCCTATCGGGAACTGGCGCGAGAGTTCAGGAGGCGTCATGGCCGCTCGTAAAGGTGGTTTGGGACGAGGGCTTGACGCCCTCATACCGGTGGAACGTCCGGAACGGGGGTTTGCGTTGGTTCCGCTCGACCTGATCACCCCAAATCCGCAACAGCCGCGTCAGCACTTTGACGCCGATACGTTGGCAGCTCTGGCCGCGTCGATCCGAGAAGTGGGCGTGCTGCAGCCGGTTGTCCTCCGTCCCGCCGATGCGGAAGGCGAATACGTTCTCGTGGCGGGGGAGCGGCGCTGTAGGGCTGCCCGCCTCGCCGGTCTGGACGACGTTCCGGCCGTGATCCGAGACGACACCGACGACACCAGCAGCCTGACCGAGGCGTTGGTCGAGAACGTCCAGCGTGAGGATCTCACCCCACTCGAGGAGGCTGCGGCATATCGCCAACTGCTCGAGGACTTTGGTTTGACCCATGCGGACATTGCCGAGCGGGTGGGCCGCAGCCGCAGCGCCGTCACCAATACCTTGCGGCTTCTCCAACTCCCAGCGGCCATCCAGGGCATGCTGGAGCGGGGCGAACTCACCGCCGGGCACGCCAGACCCTTACTCTCGGTCGAGGACGATGCCTACGCTACTCACATCGCGGAGAAGGTGGTCGAGGAAGGTTGGTCCGTTCGTCAGGTCGAAGAGGCGGCCCGGGCTCGCCATTCGGAGCCACAGCAGCCTGTTGTTGCGCCGCCTAAGGCGGTACGACCCGCGGCAATCATAGAGTTGGAGGAGCGACTCAGCGACCAACTGAGCACCAACGTCAAGATCAACTACGGATCCAAGGGCGGCAAATTGGTGATCGGGTTCTCGTCGCTCAATGATCTCGAGCGGATCTACCGGTTGTTCTACGGGTCGTAGGACCCTGTTTGGGAGGCGGCTGGGAGCAGGCCTCACCGATAAGCTTCAACCTCATCGTGAACTCGAGCGTATAGGTTGATGATTCCCTGTGCGGTGCGCCCCCCGACCATTTCGTTCATGGGTTCACAGGTGACGACGACGGCAGGGGGGCGGGTGTCCTTGAGAATAGCGATCGATCTGCCAAGAACTGGCAGATCGAGTCCCTCGGCCACGTCTTGGGCGATGGTCTGGCCGGCGGCGCTCCGGCTGTGGGCGGACGCAAAGTACAGAACACCCGAGGTATCGGTCTCGGGTAGGGCAAACGCGACGATGAGGTCAACGGCGAGCCGGTTGGCTCGTAGTGCTCGCACCCGTTGGGTCGGCAGGGTGTCTTCTGAGCGGGAAAGTAGGGGATGAGCACCCAAATCTTGGATAATTCTACCAAATGTTATCCCGGCCCGCCAGGTGGCGTGTTGTTCGGCCTCGTTGCGGCAGAAGGTGTCGATGTAGATCCGCTGACCGACGAGGGTGTCGGGAAGCCCGGCGAGCCATTGACGCTCTCGGACCTGTTCGCGGCCGGTCGTCGCGTTGGCCCTTGCCACCCGGGACAGCTCTTCGGCGACTTCCCGCCCGGCGATCCCGTCCTCGGCCATGCGGCGGTTGGCTTGAAAGTCCAGTAGAGCACGCAGGCTGTCGGGTCCAAAGATCCCGTCGACCTTGCCGGAGTCGAAGCCCAGTGCGTTGAGGCGGCGCTGGAGGTCGGCGGCATCGTCGCCGCGCATCATCGGCGCCCGGTGGTACAGCATGCGGTCGCCCAGACGGAAGCCGGCTCCGACCAGGGTGCGCCAGGTGTCGGGCCCGACGATCCCGTCGGCGGCAAGGCCACGCTCACGCTGAAACGCCTGAGCCGCGGCGAGGGTCCCCGCTCCAAAGCGTCCCCGCCCATCGGGGACGGAACTGAAGCCGAGGGCCAGCAACCGGTCCTGGATGTCGCGGACCGGCTCCCCTTGATCACCGATGCGATAGAGCCTCACAAGCGTATGGTCGCAGATAGTCGGCGATAGCAGGTGGCACGCAGATTCACCGCCGATGGGGGATGGACGCGGCCCGGGTACCGGGTGCCGAGTGGGAGCGTTGACAGGCGGCAAGAACCCTGCTCCCGGCCCACACGATGGGGCCGGAAGAGCACAGCATCAAGTCGGGCCGCCTAGACGAATTCGGTGAGTTCGGCCTCGAGTTGGGCCTTGGAGCGGGCGCCGACCAGGCGTTTCTTCTCTTCGCCCCCTTGGAAGATGATCATCGTCGGAATGCTCATGACGTCGTAGTTCATGGCGGTCTGCTGATTCTCGTCGACGTTGAGCTTGGCGACACTGAGCTGGCCCGACTTCTCGCCGGCGAGTTCGTTGAGGGGGCCGTTCATCATCTTGCACGGGCCGCACCACTCGGCCCAGAAGTCGACGAGAACCGGGGTCTCACCAGAGATGAGCTCCGAGAAGTTTTGATCGTTTGCGTTGACGGTGTTCTGTCCCATTTGGCGTCGGCCTCGGGGGCCTTCACCTCCTTGTTGATGTAGCGGTACCACAACGGGTGACCGGATTGTCGTCGTTGCTGTTGACCTCAGCAACCACCCAGGAGCGGATCACATTCCGTGCTGAGCCTCGCGCCAACGCTCCGCGTCGATGGCGGCTTGGCAGCCCATCCCGGCGGCTGTGATAGCTTGTCGATAGACCGAGTCCACGACGTCTCCACCGGCGAACACGCCGGGGACCGAGGTTGCGGTTCCCCCCGGCGTTGTCTCGATGTATCCCGCCGCGTCGAGCTCGATGTGGTCGACGAACACCGAGGTGTTCGGGGTGTGCCCGATGGCGACAAACACGCCTTCGACGTCGAGCACGGACTCGACGTCGGTCTTGACATTGCGCACCCGTACCCCGGTCACCCCGTCTTCTCCGAGGATCTCCTCCGGGACGCTGTCCCAGAGAACTTCGATCTTGGGATGATCGATGGCACGTCGCGCCATGATCTTGGAGGCACGAAACTCGTCGCGGCGGTGGATGATGGTGACCTTGGAGGCAAACTTGGTCAGGAAGATGGCCTCTTCCATAGCGCTGTCGCCACCGCCGACCACGGCGATGGCGCGATCGCGGAAGAAGAATCCGTCGCAGGTGGCGCAAGCCGATACACCAAAGCCTCGCAGCTTCTCCTCGCCGGGGATGCCGAGCCAGCGCGCCGATGCACCGGTGGAGATGATCACCGTGTCGGACTCGTAGCGGTCGTCATCCACCCAGACCTTGAATGGTCGCTGCGAGAAGTCGACGTTGGAGACGTTCGAACTGATGATGCGGGTTCCGAAGCGCTCCGCCTGCTTGCGGAATTGCTCCATCAACTCGGGTCCCATGATCCCGTCGGGAAACCCCGGATAGTTCTCGACATCGGTCGTCAGCATCAGCTGTCCGCCGCGCTCAAATCCCTCGATCATAACGGGGGAGAGGTCGGCACGGGCAGCGTAGATGGCTGCGGTCAGGCCGGCGGGACCTGACCCGATGATCAACACCTTTTCGGGCATCGGCTACTGCTCTTTCGCTTGGTCGGGGTTCTTCTGCCTCCACAGGAACATCCCAACCACCACGAATAATCCACCAACCAGCGCGAAGGCAGCTTCGACCCCGATCAGTTCTCCCAGCCAGCGGAACAGCCCGATGAGGAGGAACACCACGAGCACAAAGGCGAGCATGGCAACAACAAGACCAACCGCGGCCCACTTCGTGTAGCCGGCGATCCGGTCGACGGTCATCGCCCGAATTCTGGCCGCAGTCTGGACCAGGAGGTCGGCGATCTGAGTAGGAAAGTCGTCCATGGTGCCGAGGTTAGTCAGTCGTCCGCCCGCCGCGGCCGGACGTCACGGACTGGCGTCCAGTACTTCACAAGTAGTGGTGTCCTGCACGGCAACGACAACGTCACCGGGTGTCTCAGTCTCATAGACGGCAACCATGCCGTCACCGCCGCCGTACGGGGTTTCACCGAGCGGGTATCCGGAGGTGACTCCGGCGATCGAGTCGACTCCGGCCGCGAGGCATTCTTGCGTGTAGGCAGCCGGGCCGGTGGTGGCAAGCTCGAAGGCGAGGCCGAGGGCACGGAATTGCTCCTCGAATTGGGCAAGGTCGGTGTCGGCGGTGATGCCCAGGCGGATGATGGCATCCTCCAGCGTCGCGAGGTTGGGCTCGGTGGAGAACTGCATCGCCGTCGCCGCGGCCGGTGGGGCCATTGTCGTGGTTTCGGCGGCGGCAGAGGTAGTGGTCGTTGCGCTCTGAGTGGTGGTGGTGAGATCCGCCGCGGCCTCCTCCAGCGACTCGGTGGCGGCCCCACGGGGGGCTTCGCCGCCGCTCAGGGCCGCGCCGTCGTCGGCTTCTGCTGCGGCCGACGTGGTGGTGGTCTGCGAAAACGCCGCGACTTCCGACACGTCGTCGTCGCCGCCGGGGCCGAGGAGGTCGAGGCCGGGACCGACGACGACCAGGGCCAGCAGTAGTGCGGCGGCGGATGCCAACGCACCGATTGGGAACCAGCGGCGTTGGGGCTTGGCCGCCTTGGCAGCCGGCACCAAACCGAGTTCGTGCCGCAGGGTGCGCCGCATCCGGGATGACTCCATCTCGGTCATGGCGACCGGAGGCGCGGCTTCGAGCGCGCCGAGAGCCAGCCGTTGCAGTTCGAGGTCCTCCGAGCACTCGGCGCAGGCCGCAATCTCGGCCTCCGCAGAGGGAACATCGGAAGCATCGAGCGTGCCCTCGGCCAGAGCCATGATGAGATCGGGGTCGTGTTCGTGCATCGCTATTCGTTCCTTGGATGCTGCGGAGGGTCGTTCAGGTTCCCAAGTTGTTGGGCGAGGAGCTTTCTTCCCCGAAATACTCGGGACTTCACCGTGCCGACCGGGGTTCCCAGCAGGTTCGCAGCCGTCTCGAGCGAGAGACCTTCGAGGTCGACGAGTACTACCGCAGCCCGGAACTCGGGGGAGAGTTGCGCCAATGCGGCATTGATGTCGGGTCTCAGCTCGACGGCAGCGTACTCATCATCCGGGCGAACGTCTGCGGGGTCATGCGACTCAGGGAGAGCGTCGGCTGAGGCTCGCTTGGCGCGCCGCAGCTGGTCGTAGCACGTGTTGACCGCCACCCGATAGAGCCAGGTGGAGAAGGCCGCCTCAGCCTTGTAACGATCGGCCTTACGAAACACGGTGAGGAACGTCTCTTGAGTGGCATCGAGGGCGGCGTCACGGTCGCGGAGCATGCGCAGACAGATACCAAAGACACGATCCTCGTGGGCGGCCATGAGTTGATTGAACGCGGCGGTGTCGCCGGCGAGGAAACGCTGGATCAGATCGATGTCTTCTGCGGCCCGATAGGTCATGCGTGCCGGATTCTCGCCGCTCGGCGTCGTCGTGTCACGACAGGAACTGGATCTCGGCGATCCGGGTGTACCTCTTGCCGTCGCTCTGCTCGGGCAAGTCGGTGAACCACAGGAGCCACACGCCACTGTCGCGCTCGGGAAGCTCGAGCCGGGTGATGCCGGTCTCTGCGGTACCGGATACCTCGAATTCCCAGTCCTCGAAGCTGCTGGGCGTCTCGCCAGCCCAGCCGATCCTGAACCCGGACTCGGGACTGGCCGCCATCTCGACGACGGCCGGCGATCCGTCAACGGAGAAGACGAGACCGACGCCCGGCTTGAGTGCTGTCAGCGGACTCGAGTACGACTCGGTGCGCCAGGCCGTCTCGAGGTCGCCGTCTGCCAGCAACGGCAGATCCCGGTCGCGCTCCTCGCTGTCGCCAAAGGGGTCGTGAACCTCCACATCAAACTCCAGCGCCTCCTGCTCGACGGGCAGCGGCACCGTCGTGGTGGTGGCCGCCGCGGACGGTTGGGTGGGTGGCGGCGCCGGGGGAGTAGCGGGAAAGAGGAAAGGCGAGTCGGGGTCGACGTCCATGGCCATGCCTGCAGCGGAGATTGCGAGCGCGGCGACCAGTAGCAACGCCGCCGGAATCAACCAGCGCCAGGACCATGCCGTGCGGTCCTCGGGGACCGGGGTGTACGGGATGGCCCGCAGCGAGGCAGCCAGGGACTCAGCCGTGCTCCGGCCGGCTTCGGCGGTTTCGAGGGCGGTATCAACCGCGCGTGGGAGTCCCTCTGCCACCTGTGAGGGCAATAGCCCTGGAGTTTCGGTGCCGGTGATGGCCAGCCGGAGCGAGCGCGCCAATCCGGCGGTGTCGGCCACCTGATCCGTGGTGCCGCGGCGGCCAAAGGCAGTCAGCTTCGCCGGGTGTGATGCCGAGAACCCGATGGCCGAAGGGTCGATGTCGCCGTGGACGGCGCCGGTGGCATGGAGTGCGGCCAGAGCCGAAGCCAACCCTGCGGCGTTGGGGAGGAACTCCTCGACCGGGATGGTTTCGCGGGCATGGAGGCGATCGGCGATGGATACCCCGCCGTACCACTCGAGTACCGAATAT
This sequence comes from uncultured Acidimicrobiaceae bacterium, assembly GCA_964465915.1. Taxonomy (GTDB): domain Bacteria; phylum Actinomycetota; class Acidimicrobiia; order Spongiisociales; family UBA5794; genus CAVPHV01. Next base: position 17,832 of record CAYXMJ010000001.1, on the reverse strand, counting down.
GCGGCGCCGTGGTCCTCGCCGACGGCGTAGACGCCGGCGAGGTGAACGTGCTGGACGGCGGCGGCGGCCCGGGCGCCGTCCATGAACTCGGTGAGCCGTGCTGCCGATGCGTCGGGGTCGAGGACCCTGACCAACACCGGCCGGTCGAGCGAGGTGTCGATCGCCAGCCACTCCTCGACGTCGCCGTCGCGTCCGAGCCGGACCTGGGTCTGGTAGCGGTCGGGGAGTCGAGGGGCCATGGCAGTGGACCTGGGGCGGCGTTAAGCCGCCGGCAGATAACGCAACAGGCTCAGCGGCTCGGGCAGCCGCACGTATCCCTCTGATTCGTAGAGGGCCAGCGCGGGATCGTTGTCGGGTTGGGTGTTGAGCAGCATCACCCGGGCACCGGCGGAGCGCGCTTTGCGGGCTGCGACCCGCAGCAATGAACGGCCCATCCCCTGGTCCTGCCAATCGGGGTGGACGGCGACCCGCTGCAGATACGAGATGGCACTGCCAAATCCGACGATGGCGAACCCGGCCGCCCGACCATCGGAGTCGCGAATGATGAGCACCGAGGAGTGGCCGGTCGCTTGCATCGCTTCCGTGAGCCCCTGACGATCGAACCGCCAGAAGGGGCTGAATGCGGCGGCATCGATCCTGATCAGATCACCGATCCGATCGTCGTCGGTTTCGACGACCAGATGGTTTGGAGCCGCAGGGGTGGCCTCGAGGCCAAGACGCATCAGCGCCAGGTCGAGAAAGACGCGATACCCGGCGCCCTCCCAGGTGCGGCGGGCGTTGCGGGGCAGGGGCGGCGATAGGACCGACGGGGCACCGTTGGAGATGAGTCGCTGGGTACAGGCCTCGAGAAAGGCGTCACCACCACGCATCAGACGCAGGGCGGCGTCGGATTCGACGTCGTTCCAGGGTCTTGCCGTGGCTCGAGCCCAGCCGCGGCGAAAGACGACGGGACCGGGCCATTCGCCGCGTTGAGTCACCCTCGATCGGGCGTCCGCGAGTGCCATGTTCCTCTTCTGATGGGCGGATTGTCGTGTGCAGCGTACCGCCGGTTGAGTGTTCTCCTGTCGTAGGCGCGAAGATGGGGCCATGCGGGTAGCCCTCGTTACTCACGACTCGAGTTTGCGACACGAAACGGGCCGATTCCATCCGGAACGGCCCGACCGAATCCCGGCGACCATTGCCGGGGTACGCGAGTCTGGTCTCACGGTGGTCGAGTACGAACCGTCCCCGGCCCGTTTCGAGGACCTGGCTCTGGTCCACAACGCCGGCTATATCGCCGACGTCGAGGACTTCTGTTCGTCGGGTGGGGGAGCTTTCGACCCCGACACCCGGGTGGTGCCGGAGTCGTGGGAAGCGGCGCTGTTGTCGGCTGGAGGTGGATCGGCGGCTGTCGAAGCGTTGGCGACCGGAATCGCCGACGTGGGGTTCGTTGCGATGCGCCCTCCCGGCCACCACGCGCTCGAAGACCAGGCGATGGGGTTCTGCCTCTTCAACAACATCGCGATCACGGCCCGCCGCCTGACGGCACAGGGTGACAAGGTCGCCATCGTCGACTGGGACGTCCACCACGGCAACGGCACCCAGCGCACCTTCTACAGGGATCCCAGCGTCCTGTATGTCTCGCTCCACGAGTTCCCGGCATACCCGGGCACCGGGTGGGTCGACGAGACGGGCTCGGGCGACGCGGTGGGGACGACGGTGAACTTCCCTATGCCGCGAGCTACTGAGGGAGCGCCGTATCGCTGGGCGATGCGGTGGGTGATCGTTCCGATCCTCGAGGAGTTCGAACCCAATTGGCTCTTGGTGTCGGCTGGCTATGACGCCCACCGGGCGGACCCGCTGGCCGACATCCTGCTCGAGGAGTCCGACTATGCAGTCATGGCGGCCACGCTCGCCAAGGTGGTGCCGGCGCAACGAACGGTCTTCTTCCTCGAGGGCGGCTACGACCTCGCCGCTCTGACCGCCTCAACCGCGGCCACTCTGCAGGGCAGCGCTGGGGAGGCGCCGGACCCGCCGCCGGTCGAAGCAACGGGGACTTCGGGGGCGTGGAAGGTCATCAGACACGTCGCCACCAGCCGCGTCTAAGGCGCGGAACGTCCGGCAAAGGTCCTTCCCCGGACTGGTTCAAAGCCGTTCAAGAACCGGTGGGGTTCTTCCGATGTTTCCTGGTCAGCACCGCACGACGGGAAGAGGACGCACAACACGATGGAAACCATCCCCACTTTAGATGAGCTGCTTGCCAAGCTGCTCTCCGTGGAAGGATCCGACCTCCACCTCAAGGTTGGATCACCGCCGGCCTACCGCATCAACGGTGTGCTCCAACTAGCGGAACTCCCCAAACTCTCCGCAGACGACGCCGCCGATTTCGCCGAGCAGGTGCTCACCGACCGCGCCCGCGATGAATTTGCCATTGATCATGAGGCCGACTTTGCCTACGGCAAGCCTTCGCTCGGCCGCTTCCGGGTGAACGTCTATCGCCAGCGGGGATCGATCAACCTGGTCGTCCGGGCGGTGAATCCGGCGAGCCAGAACTTCGAGGAACTCGGCATGCCGAAGGCGCTGACGCAGCTCTGTGCCCACCAGCGCGGCCTGATCGTGGTTGCCGGAGCGGCAGGCTCAGGGAAGACCACCGCGTTGGGGGCGATGATCGACCACATCAACTCCACGCGCCGGGTCAACATCATCACCCTCGAAGACCCCATCGAGATTCTGTTCCCCGACAAAATGTCCATCGTGAGCCAACGTGAGGTCGGACTCGATACGGCATCAATGGAGGAAGGGCTCCGCCGTGTGGTGCGTCAGGACCCTGACGTGATCATGGCCAGCGAAATGCGGAACCTCGAAAGCGTGCGCGGTGTGCTCCGAGCCGCCGAAACGGGGCATCTCGTATTGGTCGCCATGCACACGGTCGACGCCGTCGAGACCGTCAGCCGGATCGTGGAGGCCTTTCCCATCCACGAGCGCAAACAAGCTCGGCTGATCCTGGCCGCAGTACTGCGGGGGGTTGTTGCTCAACGCTTGGTGCCGCGCGCCGATGGCAGCGGGCGAGTCCCCGCCGTTGAGGTGCTCACCAACTACGAGCGGATGTTCGAGGCGATCGCCGACGAGGAAGGGTCTACGCGGGTGCAGGAGTTGATCAATGAAGGCTCATTCCACGGATGTCAGAGCTTCGATCAGGCCCTGCTGAAGTTGTATGCCGATGGTGTGGTTGAGTTTCACGACGCGGTGGCCAATGCCACCGACCCGACCGACCTCAAACTTGCGGCCCAGGCCATGGGTGTACGCTCCGCCTGAGCCAGAGGCGCTGGCGCCAGCGAAGACCGGCCGATTCTGCCCCCGCCGGGGTCGACGGCCGGTTGTTCGCGTCTGGGGCGGTACCCTTTCACTCATGCCAGAGTTCACCTGCCGCGACTGTGGCGCGGCCTTCTCGCTGTCCCAGGACATCCTCGACCGCTACCCGGGGTGGACCCCCCGTCAGTGCCGGTCCTGCCGCGACGGCGGGGCGTCTGGACGGTCGGCCTCCGACTCCAAGCCGCGACGCCGCACGTCGACCAGGCGGGGTTCGGGAACCTCCGCGCTCTATACGACCGATGAGGTGCTCGAGAGGTTCACAGCCGGACCCGTCTCGGGAGTGTTCACCGACGGCGGATCCGTTCCCAATCCGGGGCCGGGGGGGTGGGGCGCCGTCTACGTTGCCGACGGTGAGATCATCGCCGAAGCCCACGGGCACGACCCCGACACCACCAACAACCGGATGGAGCTGACCGCGGTCATCGAAGCGGCCAAGCTGGTGCCTGCGGGGACTCCGATCACCGTCTATGCCGACAGCAAGCTGACCATCAACACCGTCACCGAATGGGCGGCCGGCTGGGAGAAGCGGGGATGGAAGCGCAAGAGCGGCCCGGTAGAGAACCTCGACTTGGTCAAGACCGCCTACTACTCGTTCCGCCGTCGCCCCGAGCTGCGGATGGAGTGGATTGCGGCCCATTCCGGCTATCGCTGGAACGAGTACGCCGATGCCCTGGCGAATCGGTGGAGACTGGACTGAGGCCGAGGGACCGAATCTGATGGGTTGGTCGGTAACCTCCGCCCTCATGACCGTTCCACCTCGACTCGAGCCACTGCTGCGTACCAACGCGCCACCGGTCGAGTTGGCCCAGCGGTTCGCGGCCGCCGGGTACCACCTCTATCTGGTGGGCGGCAGTGTGCGCGATGCCTTGCTCGATCGGGAGGGCGAGGACCTCGACTTCACCACGGAGGCGCGACCCGAGGCCATCAAAGAACTCGTCGCCCCGTGGGCCGATGACCTCTATCTCGCCGGGGAAGTCTTCGGGACCGTGGGGGCTATCAAGCACGGGCGGGTGTTCGAGGTCACAACCTTCCGGTCAGAGCTCTATCGGGGTGAAAGCCGCAAGCCGGAGGTCACCTTCTCCGACAGCATCGCTGAGGACCTTTCCCGCCGCGACTTCACCGTCAATGCAATGGCAATGCAGCTCCCCGGTGCGCCCGGCGAGGTTCCCGTGATGATCGACCCCCACGGTGGGCTGATCGACCTCGCCGGGCGGCTCCTGCGCACACCGCTCGATCCCTCTATCGCTTTCGGAGACGACCCGTTGCGGATGCTGCGACTATTCAGGTTCGTTGCCACGCTCGGGTTCTCTCCCGACCAGGAGGCGGTTGAGGCGGTGCGGGCCATGCACGGACGGCTGGAGATCGTTTCGGCTGAGCGCATTCGAGATGAACTCGACAAGTTGATGATGGGGGATCAAGTCGGTGGCGGATTGTGGGGAGTGGTCGACACGGGTCTTGCCGATGAGTTCATCCCTGAGGTTCCCGCCCTCGCCCTCCAGCAGGATCCGCATCAGCGGCACAAAGACGTGCTGGCGCATACGATCGCCGTGGTCGAAAAGACAGACCCCAACCTCGAGTTGCGGCTGGCGGCGTTGTTCCACGACATCGGCAAGCCCGCCACCCGCCAATTCAGCGATGGCGGCGTGTCGTTCCACCACCACGAGGTGGTGGGCGCCCGGATGACGCGCGACCGGATGCGGGCGCTGCGGTACTCGAAACAGATGGTGCGAGACGTCAGTCAGTTGGTGTTTCTCCACATGAGGCCCCACACCTTCAAGATGGGCTGGACGGATTCTGCGGTCCGCCGCTATGTGCGCGATGCGGGGCCGCTGCTTCCGTTGCTAAACGAGTTGGTTCGCTGCGATGTCACGACCCGGAACCAGAAGCGGGCCCGGGCCATCAAGCGCCGCATCGACGAGCTCGAGGTGCGGATCGACGAGTTGCGCGAGCAGGAGGAACTCGACGCCCTGCGCCCCCCAATCGACGGGAACGACGTCATGACGTACCTCGACCTGCCGCCCGGTCCCGTCGTGGGGGAGATCATGAGAGCTTTGCTGGAACGCCGGATTGAAGAAGGGCCATACTCGGTTGATGAAGCGCACGCGATGCTCGATGCATGGCGGGACACCCACGAGCAGGCGTAGTCGTCCTGCGCCGTCAAGGGTGGTGGCCCGGGCTGCGGCGGGCCAGGGCGAACCAGCAGGCCGGCTTGTGCGAGTCTCCTACTCGCGGATGCGCGGGTCGGGTCCGTGCCCGAAGCGAGTTACCCCCACGATGCCCAACACGACCGCGACAACGGCACCGGCGGTGGCCACGAGGAAGCCGATACCGATCTCCGCTTCGCGGGCATAGGCATACACCGCGGCAAGCGCCAGGATCCCGCCTCCGATGGCGAAGATCGAGCCGGCGACGCGCCGGTCCTGACGCCATCCAAGGTACACGCCGGTGGCGACCGCGAACGCGGCGATGGCCGACACGAGTCGTTCTACAGGGAAGGAGTCAGAAAGCTCGTAGATTCCCCATGACAGCAGGGCGCCGAGCGCCAAAGCGATCGCCGTGAAGAACATGGCCATGGTCAGCGGCGTGCTCAGCACGTTCTCGTCCGAGTAGTTCTCCGCAGACCGATTCCGCAGCGTTTCGAACCGGCTGGGGAGGACGGGGTTGGGCGCGTCCTCATCGGCACCAATGTCGCCGTTCACATCTGCGATCCAGGCGGAGATCTCCTCCTGGCTCGCCATGTCGGCGCCGTGGTCGGGCCGCTCCACCACCGACTCGTCGGGTTGATCGGGTTCCACGGTGACGTAACGGTCCGGAGTGGCGACGGCCGCGATGCCGGCGATGGCGGGCACGTCGCGGCTCGCCGCATCGGACACGTCGTCGGTGTAGCTGCTCGCGCCGGCCGGTGGAGACAGGTGCTCTGTGTCCAGTGGATGGACCTCGGTTGGCTCCTGAGGTGCAGCGGGTGCGGGAGTTGTGAATGGGGGTGGTACCGGAGCGGAGTCCGTGGTCGCCGAGTCGGGTTCGACGACGGTTTCGTCCGCGGGATCGACGGCGGGCTCGTCCGCGGGGTCCGGTTGCGGCCAGCGGCCGGTGCCCGGATCCGGGTTTCTCCAGGTGTCGGCGGCTAAGCCGGCGTCCGCGGTTGGCGCCCCATTGGACGCGGATGGCGAGTCGTCGCTCCAGGGTCCGATCGGGGTGAGGTCTGGGGACAAGGACGACATGTCTGGGGCGGCGACGGGCGCGGGGCCCGCCTCCGTTGCCGGTTCCGCGATGGGGTCCACGCTGAGGGCCTCAAAGGCAGGCTCTGGGGTGGCCGGAGAGGGATCCTCGGCGACGGTTTCCGACGTGGCGAAGTCGAAGGCGGGTGGGGGACCCGCTTCCGGGGTGCCCAGTGGGGCGAGGTCGTCGGGCACGGGTTCTGGCGTGGCGAAGTCAAGGGCCGGCTCTGGGACGGCCGGAGAGGGATCCTCGGCGACGGGTTCCGACGTGGCGAAATCGAAGGCGGGTGGGGGACCCGCTTCCGGGGTGGCCTGTGGGGCGGGGTCGATGATGGGTTCCGGTGTGGCGAAGCTGAACCCGGGCTCGGCGGCGGACGTCGGCTGAGGCGGGTCGAAATTGGCTTCCCGCTCGTCGTCATGCGCCGGTGCCGGGGCGAAGGAGATACCCGTCTCGGGCGTTTCCTCGCGCAATGCGGGTTCTGGGGCGAACTCAACCTCCGCAGGCGTCACTGCAACCGGTTCCGTGACGTCGCGCGCCACGTTCGGCGCTGCAGTCACAGGGGACGAGACCTCGTCGGGCTCGTCGGCAGCGGTGGCGAATCCGGCGTGAGCCGCGGCGTACGGGTCGGATGTCGCCTCGAGATGGTCGATCGGCTCCTCGAACGTCGTTTCGGGGGCGTCAGCGGTCGGTGCAGCTAGCTCGCCCGGTGAGGCCATGCCGGGCGCGGGTGAGAAAGGCGCAGCGGAATCGGCGGACGGTTCGTCCTCGGTCGGGAACGCAGGCATGTCTGGTGCAGTGGAAAAGGTGGGTTCGGGGTCCGCCGGCAGGTCCGGTTCGGTGAGGAAGGTGGGCAGGTCGGGTGTCGGCGCAAAGCCGGGGGTGTCGACGTCGAGCGCGGCTGCGGCGAGAGGCTCTGCGAAGTAGTCGGCATGCGGGTCCTCGGCCGGCGGTGGTGGTGCTACGGCGACGGCCGCTGGCGCAGGCTCGGGTTCCGCCGCGGGGGCCTTGCCGCGCCCGGCGCGGAACCCAAAGCGTCGCCGCTTCTCCCGCTTCGGCTCCGCGGCGACCACGCCAACGGCATCCGCAAACCCCGTCATGTCGGGCGTCGTCAATACGAGGTCCTCGCCATCGGCATGGAGGTTGAATGCTCCCGCGGTCTGCTCGACCTCGATCTCGTCGAGGTTCCACGCCCCGATTTGGGACCCGCCCGCCATGAGCGTCAGCATCCCAGCTTGGATCTCGACCGTGGCAGCGACAGCCGATTCCGGTTCGCCGGCCAACGCAACCACACCACTAAAGGAGCTCATCTTTTACCTCAGAGTCGCCAAAACTCACGTGATCAATTCACTTGCTGACAATCGGCGGCGGTGCCGCCGCACTTGAGGGATTGATGTGAGTCTGCGGACGGCCGGGTCCACTACCGCTGGTGCTTCGACCGGCAACCTGCGGTTGCTCGTCGAGTTGCTTCCTGCGCCCCTATCGGTCGGTTCGGCTCGTGCGGCCTTTCGGCCGCGCTCAATGCCCTACGTGAGGACCGGCACAAGGGCCGCCCCCTCGTGCACCCCCACCAACCATGCGAACGTGTCTGGTCACATCACTGGTCGTCTGTTGGGATGAGTCGGTTCACGCTCGCGGCCACAACGCTGACTTGGCGTTGCGCAGGTCGGGCGAGCGTTCACGCCGATTGTCCAACTGCCCCGCTAGCTCCGGGGGACGTCCTTCCAGGCGACGGTCTTGTCGACCCGTGGCTCGCCGGGCAGCCGCAGAACCTGCTCGCCGAGGATGTTCTTCATGATCTCCGAGGTCCCGCCTTCGATCGAGTTGGCGCGAGCCCGCAGGAAGCGGCGCCGAACGTCAACCAACTCCTCTTCGGATGGATCTGGCTGGATGAACGCGTACGTGTCGTAGAGCATTCCTTCGGCGCCGAGCAGGTCAACGGCAAACGCGTAGATCTTCTTGTTGAGCTCCGCGTAGACGAGCTTGGCCGTCGACCCTTCCGGACCCGGGGTACCCATGGTGCGGTTCTGGTAGGCCCGCAGGTTGGTGAGGCGAGCCGCCTCGGCTGCCACCCAGAGGCGCATGAGACGGTCGCGGCTCGAAGCCTCCCCGCCGGTCTCGGACCAGACCTCGAGGAGTTCACCGATCGGCCCGTCGTTGCGTGGCACCGGGGTGGCGCCGATGGCGACGCGCTCGTTCATCAAGGTGGTCAAGGTCACCCGCCAGCCATCGCCGCGCTCGCCGACTCGGTTGAAGTCGGGAATCCGCGCATCGGTGAGGTAGACCTCGTTGAACTCCGCTTCTCCTGTGATTTGGCGGAGGGGTCGCACTTCGACTCCCTCGGCCTCCATGTCGACAATGAAGTACGTCATACCCTTGTGCTTGGGAAGGTCGGGGTCGGTGCGCGCCACCAACATGCCCCACTTGGCGATGTGCGCCACGGTCGTCCACACCTTCTGGCCGTTGACCACCCACTCGTCACCATCTTCGATGGCCCGAGTGGCGAGACCGGCCACGTCGCTACCGGCGCCCGGCTCGCTGAACATCTGGCACCAGACCTCTTCACCGGTGAACATCGGCCTGAGATACCGCGCCTGCTGTGCCTCGTTTCCGTGGGCGACGAGCATTGGTGCCCCCATGCCGTGGCCGAGCACATCGAAGAAGCGTGGTCGGTGCAGAGTAACGGCGTCGAGCCTTTCGTCGATCAGTTGCTGGTAGCGCGGGGGCAGGTCGAGGCCGCCGAGCCCGAGCGGAAAGTGGACCCAAGCCAGACCGAGGTCGAACTGGGCGCCCATGAAGTCGGCGCGATTGCCGTTTGGGTCGTTCTCGGCAACCAGTTGGTCGACCAGGTCGATGACTCGTTGCTCCTCCGGGGTGTGGGTCGTGGGGGACGGCACGGTCATGGGTTCTCCTCCGCTGGCACCGGGTCAGTACTGAAAATAGTCCCCGGGAGCCACTCCGGCTATGTCGCTTGCGCCGCGAACGTGGTGGAGGTCGGCGAGGCGGGCATGCTTCCGACAGCTCACTGGGTCATGAGTTCGACGGCGAGTCCAAGCCGCCGGTGTTGATGTAGGTTCGCAGCTATCGTCGGTCGCACGTTGAGCGGTGGGGGAGAGCGTGAAGTTTGTGAGGCGTTTGGGCGCACAGTATCTGGGCATGAGCCTGGCCGTGGCTGCGCTTGCCCTCGTGGGCTGCTCGGATCCTGAGTCGACGCCAACCGATACCCAACCGCCGAGCCCTGATACGACGGTGGCCGAGGTCCCGGAGCCGCAACCCGTGGAGTGCTCGGCGCAGTCGTTCCAGGTGGTTGATGAGAACCTGGTTCCGGAGTGCGGTGTGTTGTTCGGGACGCTGGACCCACCGGACAGTGTCGTCACCGCGTCGCCGACTCCTATTGGCCTCGACCATCAACGCGAGGTGATCCAGAGCAGTGTCCCAACGTCGGCCGACTTCGAGTTCGGGGTCACGCGTCGCTACGAGCGGGGGCCGGCCGACGCCGAACGGACGTTGCGGGACCTCTTGGAGGAAGCTGCCGGCACAACAGGGCGGCGGATCTACTTCAGCTGGAAGGTCGATTCCGGGTCAGGGGCGTGGGCCGAAGTTGCCGCCGGTGGCTACGACGAGGTCCTGAAGTCGGTGGCGGCCGTCATCGACCGCAGCAACCAAACCGTGTTCCTCACCATCCACCACGAACCAGAAAACGACGCCGAAGGTACCGCTGAAGAGTACGTCGCTATGTGGCGCCACACCCGCGACGTCATCGAGAAGGAGCTGGCGGACGGGCCGGGGACGGGCTCTGTGGCGTGGGTGATGAACTACAAAGGCCACATCGACGGCGGAGGCCTCGATGAGGTTGACGCGTACTACCCGGGCAACAACTACGTGGACTGGATCGCCTTCAACCCGTACAACTGGAAGTACTGCGGGGGAGAGAGCTGGCAATCATTTGCCGAGGTGGCGCGGCCCATGGTCGAGTACCTCACGACCAACGGCCGGTTCCTAACCGCTGGCGAGGCGAAGCCGCTCATGGTCGGGGAGACCGGGGTCCACGAGGGTCGGGGCGAAACCGAGAGCAAAGCACAGTGGTTCGCCGACGTGAGCGCAACGTTGCAGACCGAGGAGTTTGCCGCGATCAAGGCCGTTGTGTACTTCAATCAGGTCGACCCCAACTTTTGTGATTGGTATTGGGACTCATCACCGGAATCCGCCGAAGCCTTTGCCGCCATGGTGACCGACCCGTTCTTCCATCCGGCATCGGTGGGCTCAGGCTGAGTCGTCACCGGCGCGCTCGGCTGACTCGGCGGTTTCGGCTGACTGGGCGGTTTCGGCGTCGTCGTCGGACCCGGTGGGTTCGGACGGTTCCTGGTCGTCAACTAACTGCCGCGCGGCCTGGCGTGTGGCTGCCCGGGACTCCGCGACACGAACGCCGATGAGGGCCAGCACAATCGGCACCACGAACATGAGGATCTCATCCCACCCGAACTGGTGAGCGAACAGCGGTGCGGGGACGAGCATCGGTGTCATGTGCTGGTACAGCATCGCGCACGGGGTCCGCAGCGCAACTCGGATGACGGTGAGGGTCTCAGCCTCCCTTGCGTGTCCATACGCATATGCGTATAGTCCCGGCTCCATGTCGATACCCACTGCAATTCTCGGAGCTTCCGGATACGCCGGCGGCGAACTGATCCGGCTCGTCGACGGGCATCCATCGCTCGAGGTCGCCTACCTCGGCGCTCACAGCCGCGCCGGGTCCCTGCTCGGTGAGGTTCACCCCCATCTCGACGGTGCGGGTCGGCCCCTCGGTGCGCTCGACCCGGCGGCGGTGCCCCTGGTGGACCTGGCGTTTCTGGCGCTGCCCCACGGCGCTTCGGCCGCCCCGGCGATGGCGCTGCTCGAGCGGGGGATCCGGATCGTCGATCTGGGGTCGGACTTCCGGCTTGACTCGGTGGATCGATACGCCGCGGCGTACGGCCCGGACCATCTGCATCCCGACCAATTGGGGGCCTGGGCGTATGGATTGCCCGAACTGTTTGGGCCGCAGATCGCGGCGAGTGACCGCACCGCGGCGCCGGGCTGCTACCCGACATCTGCGATTCTGGCGGTGGCACCCATTGCAGCGGCGGGTCTTTCCGCCGGCGGCACCGTCGTGGTGGATTCCGCCTCGGGTGCCTCGGGGGCGGGAAGAGCCGCCAAGGCGAACCTGACGTTCGGCGCCGTCGACGAGTCGGTCGGTGCCTACGGGGTGCTTACCCACCGGCATCGCCCCGAGATGGAACAAGGCATCGGCATGGTTGCCGGAGCCGACCCCACCATCGTGTTCACTCCACACTTGGTTCCCATGCAGCGCGGCATTCTCTCGACCTGCTACGTGCCGGTCGGCCCGGAGGTGACCGTTGAGGGTCTCCAGGCCGCGTTCAAGGACACCTACGACGCTGCACCCTTCGTCTCGGTGCTCGACACCCCTCCGCAGACTCGTTGGGTCGTCGGCTCAAATCGGTGTCTGTTGTCGGTTCATCTCGACGAGCGCAGTTCGACCGCGGTGGTGCTGTCGGCGATCGACAATCTCCTCAAGGGGGCGGCCGGACAGGCGGTCCAATGCGCCAATCTCATGCTGGGGCTTTCTGAATCCGCGGGGCTGCCGACTGCAGGGTGGATGCCGTGAGCGTCGCGACACCCCAGGGTTTTGTGGCCGCAGGTGTCGCTGCCGGCATCAAGGGAGACGATGCTCTCGACCTGGCCATCGTGGCCGCGGTTGAGCCCGCGGTCGGCGCTGCGGTATTCACGGTGAACCGGGCGGCGGCGGCACCGGTCGTTCTCAGCCGGCGACACCTCGCGGCGGGCCACGTCTTCAAGGCCGTGGTGCTCAACTCGGGGTGCGCCAACGCCGCCACGGGACCGGCTGGAGACGCCGCCGCGCTGGCGACACTGTCGGCTGCGGCGGCACATCTCGGTTGTCACGCCACCGAAATACTGGTCGCATCCACCGGCACGATCGGGACGGCACTGCCGATCGACAAGGTGCTGGCTGGTCTTGGCCTGGCGACGGCTCGGCTTGGATCTGGGCTGTCCTCTGGCCGAAGCGCGGCTGAGGCGATCATGACGACCGACACCGTGCCGAAGGAGACGGTGGTCCGGCAAGATGGGTTTGTCGTCGGGGGCATGGCGAAGGGGGCCGGCATGGTGCGGCCCGACATGGCGACGATGCTGGCGGTACTCACCACCGATGCCGTGGTCGAGGCCGCCGACATGCAGGCGGCGCTCGAGACCGCGGTTGACGAGTCGTTCCACGCCCTCAACATCGACGGCTGCCCATCCACCAACGACGCCGTCTTTGCTATGGCCTCGGGGGCCTCCGGGGTTCGCCCCAGTCAATCCCAACTGGCAGAGGCGCTTGGTGCGGCCTGCCGCGACCTTGCCGCCCAACTGGCCGCCGACGCCGAAGGCGCATCGCGGGTCGTCGTCATCGAGGTGACCGGCGCACCCGACGCAGCGACGGCCCGACGGGTCGGTCGCCACATTGCCGACTCCGGTCTGGTGCGAGCTTCGTTCTATGGGGGCGACCCCAACTGGGGGCGGGTGATCGGTGCCCTCGGCGCGGGTCCGGTCGACTTCGATCCGCGTGTAGTCGCGGTGGCCTATGCAGGGGTGACGGTGGCTGCCGAAGGTGTGGCGGTGCCAGTTGACGAGAGCGCTCTGCTCGCCACCCTGGCCGGCGGTGATTTCACCTTGTCGGTATCGATCGGCGACGGCCCCGGCGCGGCTGCGGTCCTCACGACCGACCTGACACCCGAATACGTTCGTTTCAACGGAGAGCGGAGCTGACCATGGGGATGGGACACTCGACGCCGCATCCGGCCAAGCCCCGTATTGCCAAGACAATGGGCAAGGCCCGCATCTTCAGCGAAGCGATGCCGTTCATCAAGGCCTACCGCGGCCAGACCGTCGTGATCAAGTACGGCGGCTCCGCCATGGTCGACGCGTCACTGCGCAATACGTTCGCCGACGACGTAGCCATGCTGCACTACGTCGGGATTCGCCCGGTGATCGTGCACGGCGGCGGGCCGCAGATCTCGCTCGCCATGGGCCAGCGGGGTATCGAGCCGCAATGGCACGAGGGCCTCAGAATCACCGATGCCGAGACGATCAGGGTCGTGCAGAGCACGCTGATCGGAGAAATCAATCCCGACATCGTGCGGCTGGTGAATGCGCACGGCGCCGTCGCCACCGGGGTCAACGGCCTCGACGCCAACCTGTTCGTGGCTCGGCCGAAGGACGCGCGGCTTGGCTTCGTCGGCGAGGTGGCAGAGGTGAACGTCGGTCTCGTGGAAGGCCTGCAGGATCAGGGCTACGTGCCGGTGGTCGCCCCGCTGGCCCGTGGCGAGGACGGCGACGTGTACAACCTGAACGCCGACACCGCGGCGGGGGCATTGGCTTCGGCCCTTGGGGCTGCCAAGCTCATCTACCTGACGGACGTCGAAGGGCTGTATCGCGACCTGGGCGACCGCGACTCATTGATCGCGAGGATCACGGTCCCCGAACTGCACGAACTGCTCGACACCGACTCGGTGTCGTCCGGCATGCTCCCCAAACTCGACTCGTGCATGCGTGCCATCGAAGACGGCGTGGGACGGGCCCACATCCTCGACGGGCGGCTTCAGCATGCGCTCCTGCTCGAGATCTTCACCCCAGAGGGCATCGGGACGATGATGTCGATGGAGCCGGTTCCGTGAGCCCGGCAACGGCAGGTCGGCGCCGGCTGCTGCGCAGCCTCTTGACGACGCGGCCGGTATCCAGCCAGCAGGAACTGGTGGACCTCCTGGACGATGCCGGATACCCGGTCACCCAAGCAACGGTATCTCGCGACCTCGACGCCCTGGGAGCGACCAAAGAACGAGGCTCCAACGGCGTTGCCCGCTACACGATTGCCGACGGAACGGTCCCCGACGAAACAGCGCGGGCCGCGGCGCGCTCGATCGCCGAGTTCGTCGACTCGATCACAGCGTCGGGCAATCTCGTCGTTCTGCGAACCCCGCCGGGTGCTGCGCATCTGGTGGCGGGGGCCATCGACCGGGCCGACCTCGAGCACGTTGTGGGGACGGTGGCCGGCGACGACACGCTGATCGTGGTGGCCGCCGAGGACTGCGGCGGCGCACAGCTCGCGGAGAACTTGGAAACGATAGGAGACGGACGTTGAGCAGGAACGGTATCAAGCGCGTGGTGCTCGCCTACAGCGGGGGCCTCGATACTTCGGTGATCCTGAAGTGGATCATGGAGGAGTACGGGGCTGAGGTGATTTGCTACACCGCTGATGTCGGCCAGGGCGCCGAGGTTGGCGAAGCGGTCGACAAGGCCCTGGCCACTGGCGCCGTCGAGGCGGTGGTCGAGGATGTGCGCGATGAGTTTGTCTCAGACTTTGTGTACCCGGCGATTCGCGCCAACGCCGTCTACGAGGGCTATTATCTGTTGGGTACCTCGCTGGCTCGACCGCTGATCGGGAAGGGCCTGGTCGAGACGGCAGAGCGGTTCGGCGCCGACGCCATTGCCCACGGGGCCACCGGCAAGGGCAACGATCAGGTGCGATTTGAATTGGCCGCCTTTGCGTTGAAGCCGGAGATCAAGGTGATCGCGCCGTGGCGGGAATGGGGCTTGCGGGGTCGTGCCGACTGCGTCGCCTACGCCAAGGCTCACGGCATTCCGGTTCCGGTCACGGCGGAGAAGCCCTACTCGACCGACGCCAACCTGCTGCACATCTCGTACGAAGGCGGAGTGCTCGAGGACCCATGGGCGGCCCCGCCGGCGGGCATGTTCAACATGACGGTCGACCCGGCTGATGCGCCGGACGAACCGGAGTTGGTGACTGTCGGATTCCGCGACGGCAACGCCGTGACCCTGAACGGCCGCGACTTGAGCCCGGTCGAGATGCTGACCGCGCTGAACCAGATCGGGGGCAGGCATGGGGTCGGACGGGTGGACATCGTCGAGAACCGGTTCGTCGGCATGAAGAGCCGCGGCGTCTACGAAACGCCGGGCGGGACGGTGCTCCACCATGCGCACCGCGCCGTGGAGTCGTTGACGCTCGACCGCGAGGTTGCCCACCTGCGCGACGAACTGGTGTCGCGCTACGCCGAGATGGTCTACAACGGCTTCTGGTATGCCCCCGAGCGAGAAGCCCTCCAGGCCTTCATGGACGACATCCAGCATCGGGTCAACGGTGAGGCTCGGCTCAAGCTCTTCAAGGGTCAGGCCACCGTCGAAGGGCGCCGCTCCGACAGCCACGCCCTCTACGACGAGGCGACCGCGACGTTTGAAGCCGACGAGGTGTACGACCAGGCGGACGCCGCCGGGTTCATCCGGCTGCAGAGTCTGCGGCTCCGTACATTTGCCGAGAAGCGCCTTGGGGAAGGCGAATGATGACGGCGGGCGAGTCGGGTAGGCCGGCGTGACTTTGTGGGGCGGACGTTTCACGGAGGGTCCCGATGAGGCGCTGTGGCACTTCACCGTCGATCGATCTGACCGGCGCATGCTGTTCGACGACATTGTGGGGTCACTCGCCCATGTCGCGATGCTTGGTGCCGTCGGGGTGCTCACGGCCGACGAGACGGAGACACTCACCGTTGGGCTCGAGGCAATCGAGGCCGAAGCCGAGGCGGGGGCCTTCGAATACCTGCCGTCGGATGAGGACGTCCACACCGCCGTCGAGCGCCGACTCGGCGAGATAGTCGGCGAGGTGGCGGGGAAGTTGCACACCGGGCGTTCGCGCAATGACCAGGTCGCACTCGACCTGCGTCTGTATCTGCGGCGGGCGGGGCGGGCGCGGATGGCGCAGCTGCATGAGTTTGTTGCGGTGATAGCGGCCAAGGCCGAGGAGGTCGGCGATCTCATCGTTCCGTCATATACCCACCTCCAGCAGGCTCAAGCAGTGCCGCTGGCCCATCACCTACTGGCCTATGCCTGGATGGCGCTGCGCGATGTCGACCGCCTCGAGGACGCCATGGCCCGGATCGAGGTATCCCCGTTGGGCGCCGGAGCCTCGGGGGGTAGCTCGTTGCCGCTCGACCCAGCCGGCGCGGCGGCACTGCTCGAGATGCGCGGCGCATTCGAGAACTCACTGGACGCGGTGGCCTCGCGCGACCACGTTGCGGAGTACACGTTTGCTTGTGCCCAAGCGATGGTTCATCTGTCGCGCCTCGCCGAGGAGTTGATCCTGTGGACGACGGCGGAGTATGGATGGGTGAGCTTCAGCGACCGGCACACCACCGGTTCCTCCGCGCTTCCCCAGAAGAAGAACCCCGATATCGCGGAGCTCGTTCGCGGGAAGGCTGCCGTTGTCATCGGCAACGTGACGGCGTTGCTCGGTCTGCAGAAGGGGTTGCCGCTGGCCTACAACCGGGATCTCCAAGAGGACAAGCGGGCGGTGTTCGCCGCCGACGACGCCCTCGGCGGTGCGCTCGACGCCCTCTCCGGCATGGTGGCGGCCGCCCGCTTCCATCCGCCGCCCCCGGACGCCGAGGTGACGGCGCTGGACCTCGCCGAACTGCTGGTGGCCCGCGGTGTGCCCTTTCGGGAGGCCCATGAGGCGGTGGGTTCGCTGTTCGTTGCCCTGACGGCCGCCGGCAACTCGCTCGAGGACGCCACCGCCGACGATCTTGCTGCTGCCCACGATTCGTTTGAGCCCGGCGACCTCTCCCGGATCGACCCGGCAGGCTCGGTCGCCGCCCGCGCCACCGCCGGCGGCGGCTCGTTCGAGTCGGTGGCAGCCCAACTCGGGGCCCTACGCGCCCGCCTCTGATCTGTTCCTGCGTGGCTACGGCGCGATTTCTGGTCCCTCTGCCACGCAAGAACAGGATGGTGGTGGCGGAGTACCACCCTGGGTGGGCGACCCCACCGCCCACGGTGGCGATACCGTGGGTCTACCGACCCAAATGCCTGCTGAGGAGTCGATTTGCGAGAACAGGGCTTCCCATACCGGGTCTGATTGATACACAATGCTGGCAGTGCAAGACGGCGGGTCAGGTTTGCCTGCGGTGTAGTCAGGGGGAGGGCATCCGAGGGGGAGGACCGATCACCGACAGGGCTGGGGAAGGCCCGGGTTGGAAGGAAACGACCAACCCGGGCCTTCTCTATGGGCGATCCTGGCTCGCGGGGATCGCCCCCAATTCATCCGCGGTGCCCACCCCGGACCACTTCGCCAACTGGCTCGGCAGGTCGAGAGGTTCGACGACGGCTTTGGTCTCGTACTCGCCCCAAGCACGCCGCGGCAGCATC